>JANPHH010000412.1:0-17798 GCA_031424375.1 Chthoniobacter sp.
CGTGGACGATGGGCTGGATCACGCGGGGATCTGGCGGCACCGCCGGCGCGACGGCACGATCATCGACGTCGAGATCAGCTCGCACGTGCTGGATTTTGACGGACGGAAGGCGGAAATGGTCCTGGCGAATGACGTCACCGAGCGCAAGCGCGCCGACGAAGCGCTCCACACCGCGGCGGAGTTTACCAAGAGTCTGATCGGTTCCATGCAGGATGGTTTCTCCGTGCTGGACGCGGACGGTGTGCAGTCGGACGTCAACCCGGCCTTTTGCCGCATGACCGGTTTTTCCCGCGAAGCACTCATCGGCACGCAGCCTCCCTATCCCTACTGGCCGCCGGAGCAACAGGAGCGGATTCAGGCAGCGCTGAGTGAGACGATGAAAGGCAAGTTCGCTGATTTCGAACTGACCTTCATGCGCCAGAACGGGGAGCGCTTTCCGGTGATCGTCAGCCCGTCTGCGGTTCGGAACCAGGATGGCAGTGTACGCAGCTACTGCGCGACGGTGAAAGACATCACCGAGCGCAAGCGGGCCGAGGAGGAGCGCACTCACCTTCTGCGCTCTCTGGAGGAAAGCCAGGTCCGGCTGCAAACGCTGGTCAGCAACCTGCCCGGCATGGCCTACCGCTGCCTCAATGATCCGAACTGGACGATGTCCTACGTGAGCGAGGGCTGCGAGGCGGTGACCAGTTACCGGCGCGACGAGTTGGAAAACAACCGCACCATCGCCTACGCGGACCTCATCCACGTGGACGATCGCGACTGGCTCTGGGCCAAGTGCCAGAAGTCGCTCGACGCCCGCATCCCATGCCAGAACGAGTACCGCATCCTCGACCGGAACGGCCGCGAGCGCTGGGTCTCCGAGCGGGCCTCCGGGGTCTATGCAGAAGACGGCGCGCTGCTCGCCATCGACGGCTTCATCCAGGACATCACCGTCTCCCGGCAGGCCAAAATCGAGCGCGAACAGCTCGACCGGAAAATGCAGGAGACGCAAAAGCTCGAAAGTCTCGGCGTGCTCGCCGGCGGCATCGCGCATGATTTCAACAACCTGCTCACCGCCATCCTCGGCAATGCGAGCATCGCGCAGATCGAACTGCCACCCGGCTCCTCCGCGCAGGAATGCCTGGAGCAAATCAACGAGGCCTCGCTGCGCGCCGCGGATCTCTGCAAGCAGATGCTCGCCTACTCGGGCCGCGGCCGCTTCGTGGTCCAGACGCTCGACCTCGGCGAACTCGTGGCGCAGACCGCGCAGATGCTACAAATCTCCATCAGCAAAAAAGCCGTGCTCCGTTATCGCCTGGAGAAAGGGCTCCCGCCCGTGGAGGTGGACGCGACGCAGATCCGGCAGGTGATCATGAACCTCGTGATCAATGCTTCCGAGGCGATCGGCGACGTCAGCGGCGTGATCAGCATTGCCACCGGCCTCACGCGCATCGATCGCCACTACCTCCAGGGCACGCTCATGGATCCCGATCTGCCCGAGGGCGATTACGTTTTCCTCGAAGTCTCCGACAGCGGTTGCGGGATGAGCGCGGAAACGCAGGCGCGGATTTTCGATCCCTTCTTCACCACGAAGTTCACCGGCCGCGGGCTCGGCCTCGCCGCGGTGCTCGGCATCGTCCGCGGGCACAAGGGGGCGATGTAGGTTTATTCCGAAGTGGGTCGCGGGACCACCTTCAAGCTCCTCTTTCCCGCCCTGGACGGAGCTGGCGAAATCGCGCGCGCCGGCGGCTGCAGTGTCGGCGTGGCATGGCGAGGGCACGGTGCTCGTGGTGGACGATGAGGAGACGATGCGCAGGACCGTCGCGCGGATGATGCGGCTGCTCGGGCTCGAGCCGGTGCTCGCCTCTGATGGCCGCGAAGCGATCGAAATCTTCCGCGCCCAGCCGGAGCGGTTTGCGTTCGTCTTGCTCGACCTGACCATGCCGCACCTCGACGGCGAGCAGACTTTCACCGAACTGCGCCGGCTCCGACCCGATGTGCGAGTCGTGCTGATGAGCGGCTTCAATGCGCAGGAAGCATTGATGCGTTTTCCCGGTAAAGGCCTGGCCAATTTCCTGCAAAAGCCATTTACGATCGCCGCCCTGCGTGCGGTCCTGGAAGACGTGATGGGAAGCAAGTAATCCACCGCCCCTCCTGCCCCCCCCCGCGACAACGATGTTCATCAAGCGCAATTCGCTCGCGACCGCGCCTCATCTGCTGGCCATGATCTTTCTGATCGCGGTATCGGGCCTCGCGCACGGCCAGGCGGCGCGGGGCCGGCCCCTCATCGTGGGGAGCGAGGAAGACTATCCGCCGTTCGCCACCGGCCAGACGGACGAAACCGCGGGCGGATTTACCGTCGATCTCTGGAAGGCGGTGGCGAAGGAGAATGGATTGCAGTCCACGATCCGCGTCCGGCCGTTCCGGCAGATTCTCGAGGAGTTCAAAGCGGGAGAAATCGACGTGCTGATCAATCTCGCCCAGTCGGACGAGCGCCGCGCGTTCGCTGATTTTTCGGTTCCCCACGTGATCGTCCACGGCGCGATCTTCGTGCGCAAAGGCGAGTCCGGCATCCGCTCCGAAGTGGACCTCGCCGGGAAGTCGATCATCGTCATCCACGCCGATCTCGCGCACGACTACGCGGTCGCCAAAGGCTGGGCGCCGCGACTGGTGCTGGTCGATAACGCGGCGGATGGCCTGAAGCTGCTCGCCTCCGGACAGCATGACGCGATGTTACTCAGCAAGCTCGTCGGGATGCAGACCGTGCAGAGCTTGAGGCTCCGCAATCTCAAGCCGCTGGCGGCGCGCGCCGGGTTTGCGCAGAAGTTTTCCTTTGCCGTGCGGAAGGGAAACTCCGACCTGCTCGCCCAGGTCAACGAAGGGCTGGCCCTCGCCAAGTCCTCCGGTACTTACGATCTCCTGTATGAAAAATGGTTCGGCGTCTTTGAGGCGGGCGACGTGACTTATCGGCAGTTGCTGAAATACGTCGGCCCGGTCCTCGCCGCACTCCTGATCGCCGCAGGCCTTTTTCTCGTCCGGCAGCATGAACGCAAGAAAGCCGAACGCCTGCTGCGCGACAGCGAGGAGCGGCTGCGGCTGGCCATGTCCGCGGCGCGGCAGGGACTCTACGATCTCAACGTCCAGACCGGGGAATGCATCGTCAGCCCGGAGTATGCGCTGATGCTCGGCTACGATCCGGCGGAGTTTCGCGAGACCAATGCCGCCTGGCGCGAGCGCCTGCATCCCGACGATCGCGAGAAAGTCTATGCCGCCTACTCGGATTACGTGGCCGGTCGCCTCGATGAGTACCGCGTCGAGTTTCGCCAGCGCACGAAGGAGGGCGGATGGAAATGGATTCTCTCGCTCGGCAGCCTGGTCGCGCGTTCCCCCGACGGACAGCCGCTGCGCATGCTCGGCACGCACACCGACATCACCGCCCGCAAGCAGGCAGAGCAGGCGCTCGCGACCACCACCGACCTTCTCGAGCGCACCGGAGCGATGGCGAAAGTGGGCGGCTGGGAACTCGATCTCCGCGCCCTGCAGCTCTACTGGTCGCTGGAGACCTGCCGCATCCACGAGATCGATCCTCCCGTGGCGCCCGCGCTCGATCAGGCGATCAACTTTTACGCGCCGGAAGCGAGACCCATCATCGAGGCTGCGGTGCACGCGGGGATGGAACACGGCACGCCGTGGGATCTCGAGTTGCCGCTGATCACCGCCAGGGGACGACCCATCTGGGTCCGCGCCCAAGGCACTGCGGTGTTCGAAGACGGAAAGGCCGTCCGGCTCGTCGGCGTCTTCCAGGACATTACCGAACACCACCAGGCCCAACTCGAACGCGAGCAACTCGACCGGAAAATGCAGGAGACGCAAAAGCTCGAGAGTCTCGGGGTGCTCGCCGGCGGCATCGCGCACGATTTCAACAACCTCCTGACCAGCATCCTCGGCAACGCGAGCATCGCGCAAATCGAACTGCCGCCCGGCTCAACGGCGCAGGAGTGCCTCGAGCAAATCAACGAGGCCTCGCTGCGCGCCGCGGATCTTTGCAAGCAGATGCTCGCCTACTCGGGGCGTGGACGTTTTTTGGTCCAGACCCTCGACCTCGGCCAACTCGTCGAACAAACCGCACAAATGCTGCAGGTCTCGATCAGCAAAAAAGCGGTGCTCCGCTTTCGTCTGGAGAAAGGAATCCCGCCGATCGAGGTGGACGCGACGCAGATCCGGCAGGTGATCATGAATCTGGTCATCAACGCCTCCGAAGCGATCGGCGAGACGAGCGGTGTGATCAGCATTTCCACCGGCCTCACGCGCGTCAATCGCGACTACCTGCGCGGCACGCTCCTGGATCCCGAAATCCCGGAGGGCGACTACGTTTTCCTCGAAGTCTCCGACAGCGGCTGCGGGATGAATGCGGAAACGCAGGCGCGGATTTTCGACCCCTTCTTCACGACCAAATTCACCGGCCGCGGACTCGGTCTCGCCGCAGTGCTCGGCATCGTGCGCGGCCACAAAGGCGCGATGAAGGTCTACTCTGAAGTCGGCCGCGGGACCACTTTCAAGCTGCTCTTTCCGGCGGTGTCCGGCACGACGGAGAGCTCCGAGGCCGCCCGGACTCCGATCGCCAGATGGCACGGCGAAGGAAGCGTGCTCGTGGTCGATGACGAGGAAACGATGCGCGTTACGGTCGCGCGGATGATGCGGATCATGGGGCTCGATCCCGTGTTGGCCGTCGATGGCCGCGAAGCTGTCGAAGTCTTTCGGGCGAATCCGGGAAAGTTCGCCTTCGTCCTGCTCGACCTGACGATGCCACACATGGATGGCGAGCAGACCTTCACCGAGTTGCGCCGCCTCCAGCCGGACGTGTCCGTGGTGCTGATGAGCGGCTTCAATGCGCATGAGGCGCTGATGCGTTTCAGCGGCAAAGGCCTGGCCGATTTTCTGCAAAAACCCTTCGACCTCGGATCCCTCCAGGCGGTGGCGCAGAGCTTATTGGGCTGAACCGGATCGGCCCCGACCCACTCCCAGGGGCGCCCCGTTTTTTTCGGATCAATCGGCAGCCGGCTTCGGCTCCGCACGGTTGATCGCGGCGTCCGCATTCTGCGGAGCTGGATCGTTCATGCGTTTGCCGCGAGTCGGATGCGGCGTGTGCGCCGCCGCCTGACTCCCGACGAGGCCGCCGGCGATGGCGCCAGCGGGGCCTGCGATGAGCGCGCCGACGGCCGCGCCGACGACCGTCTCCACGATTTTGCGTTTTTTATTTCCGGGTTTCATAAGGGGATTCTCCGAGCTCAGTTTTTTCGTGATGCATCAGGTTACTCCTTTGGCGAAGGAACGACACCCGGACCTTGCGCTTCACCAGCCGCCGGTTGTTCCCGCACCGGGGGCGGGAATCCTTCAGCAGCGTCACGCGCATTCCACCGCGCGGCGGACGAGGCGTCGCAAGGTCGCGGTGACGACCGCTTCCGCTGTGCGCGCGGTCTTCACCGGGATGAAGTCGCGCGCATTGAGTTCGTCGGGCGGTTCGTAGGCGCGGTCGAGGATCGCGAGATCTTCGAGCCGCGCGTCGGAGATTTCATTCGCCGATTGCACGCGCGCCGCGAGCCGTTTGCGAATCGTCGCGGAGCCGGCGCGCACCTCGACGAAACAATAGGCGATGCCTGCGCGGGTGAGCGTCCGGCGAAGTTTCGTGCGTCGTCCGCGGCTCGCGAAAGTGGCGTCGAGCACCGCGCCGCGCCGCGCCCGCACCTGCTCCACGGCGTGCTCCATGAGCGCCGTGTAGGTGCGATCAGTCGTCGCGCGGGCGTAAAGTTTTCGGCGGTCGCGCGCTTCTCCGCGCACGTGGAGCGGGACGCCGGCGAGCTCTTTGCGCACCCGATCCGCGGAGAAGATGTCCCAGCCCAGTTCATCCCCGAGCGCGCGGGCCAGCGTGCTTTTTCCCGACCCTGCGCGGCCCATGATGATGAGCACCATCGGCTCCGAACCGCACACCGCATACTGCAAGGCGAGTCGGAAATATCGCCCGGCGAGCTCCCGGCTCGCGCGGCGCTCGCTCGCGGGAATATCGGCGCCGCTGCCGTGAAAGCTTTCCACCTTCCCGCGGACAAAAGCCCGGTAGCATCGGTAGAAATGCAGCATCGTGAGCAGCGCGGGATCGTGCAGCGAGGCGGCGAGCGCGCGGGCAAAGTGCCGCGCAAGGTCCGGGCGCCCGCGGAAATCGAAATCCATCGCGAGGAAAGCGGCGTCGCTGGCCACGTCGATGTAGCGGAAGCGGTCGTTGAACTCGATGCAGTCGTAAATGGTGAGCGCCCCCGCGCTGAGGTGGATGTGTTCGAGGTGCAGGTCGCCGTGGCAATCGCGGATGCGCCCCTCGCGAACCCGTCTGGCGAACAGCGCGCGGTGGCGCCGGAAAAAGGCATCGGTGTAGCCCCGGATCGCCTCCCACGCGGGCCGCGAGATCGTCGCGCCGACGAAGGGTTGGGTCTGGCGGAAGTTCTCGCCGGTGCTAATCCGCAGCTTCGCGACGCAGCCCCATTGCTCGATCTCCCGCGTCGGTTTCTGCGCCGCGTAGAAACTTGCGAGCGTGGCCACGATCGCGTCCACGTCGCGCGTCCCCACTTCGCCACGCCGCATGCGTTCCAGCATGAAATCGCGCGCGGGCAGGCGGCGCATCTCCACGGCATACTCGACCACCCGGCCCTCATCACCGAAGGCGAGCCGGCCTTTGTGGAGCGAGATCGGCCGCACGCCGAGGTGGGCTCCCGGACAAAGCCGCCGGTTCAGCGCGATTTCGCGTTGGCAGAAATGGCGGCGTTTTTCGAGCGTCGAAAAATCGAGGAAGCCGAAGTCGACGGGCTTCTTCACCTTGAAAACGCGGCGCGCGGTCAGCACGACGTATGAGGCGTGCGTCTGGAGGACGCGGACCGTCCGCAGCCGGCCGGGATAGGAGCGCGGGTCGCTCAGAAAGGCGTGCAACCGCGCCTGCGAAACGCTGGCTGCGGGAACCTTTGCGGCCGGGGTGTGTTTCACGGGACACGGCGCGTTTTTTCCCCTCGCACCGGGAGGCGCGCGAGCTGGGCCACCATGCTCTCGAGTGCGGCGAGGCCGAAGCTGATCTTTTTGAAGAACGAGGGATTGTGCGGCACGAGAACGAACCGCGGATGCGGCGACCAGAGCGCCCGCAGCCTGCCATCGAGGGTCACGGCTTCCTCGATGGACTCGGTGCGCACGGGATTGCCACCCTCGATGGAGGCGCCGCCGACGGCCGCGGATTCAAAAAAAATCAGCGCGTCGTAGCGCCGGAGTTCCGCCTCGTAGGTGGTGCCCACGGCGCCGAAGTAATCGTGCGCGTCGCCGGGCCAGTAGGCCGCTCCATCGACGGTGCCGCGATCGCAAAGCAGCGCCCGTCCGGGATAGAGGGAGGCCTGCACTTCCTCCAGATCGCGCTGCACCTGGAAGATGGCCGTCTGGGCAAAGCGCTTCGCGTGCGGGTCGCGGGAACGCGGGAAGCCGCCTTGGAACAGGATCGTCGCCGCTTCGGGTACGAGGACCACGCGGTCGCCGATCTCGCGGCGGAAGAGATCCGCCGCTGTGGTCTTGCCGCCACCAGGACCGCCGGTGAGGACGATGCGGCGGCACTTTTTCGCGGGAGTGATTTGTTTCATCGAGTCGACGAAAGATAAGCCGTGACGCGTCCTCGTGAAGCGCGAACGACCGTTCAATCGTGGGTTCGGGGCGACCCGGCGCGCGGCTCAGGAATCTTCTGATCAGGGATCGGAAGCACTCCGCAGTCCGGCTCAGTCCCATCACGGATAGCGGCGGCGTGGCGGCTTCGTTAAGAGATGGACCATTCCTGAACCACCCGACCCGTGTGGCGAAAAGCCCGCGGAAAATGTCGCGAGCATCAAGTCATCAGGGTCACAAAAAATGATCCCCAAAACGAAAAATCAAATCAAACGACGCAACCCATGAAATCGCCGAATCAGAACACCTGTCTCGCAGCCTTCGTGGCCTGCCTCGCACCCACCATCGCATCGGCCGCCCTGATCGAGATCGATGAATCGAACTTTATCGGCTGGACCCCCGGGGCCGCGCATCAGACGGCGGCAACGATTTATGAGGAAGAACTGAACCTCCCGGCGGTCCGTTCGCTGGGTGCGAACATTCTGGGGGCGCCGGCCCCCACCATCCTCCATTTGAGTCCCGAGGGGCCCCTCACGCCCATGGACATCGAATACAATCTGCATCTCAGCACGGCGAATCTCGGTGGAATCGGAAACGGAAATGTGTTCGGTCGGAAGTTCAATATCTATGATCCGCTGGCCGAGGGAGGCGCGCTCAGTGACACGCTGACGGTGACCTTCACCGGGTTGCCAGGCAATGAGGTGGACGTGAACCTCCACTTTTTTAGTAATCCTGAGCCGGGTCTGATCAGCCCGCTGACGGGCACCCTGGGAGTGGATCTATTTAATATCAACGATCGGCTAAACTCTTTGTTCGGTTTACCGAGGTCACCGGGTATTCGTTCGCGGACGTGGTCGGCAAGACCCCGCGCCTGCTGAAATCCGGGGAGCATCCGCCCGAGTTTTATCGGGAAATGTGGGCCACGATCTCGGCCGGCCGCGACTGGCGCGGTGAGCTCTGCAACCGGAAGAAGAACGGCGAGCTCTTTTGGGAATTGGCGGTGATCGCTCCGATCCACGACGAACACGGCGCGGTCACGCATTTCCTGGCGATCAAGGAGGACATCACCGAACGCCGCCGGGCGGCCGCGGCGCTCGTTGAAAGCGAAGAGCGCCTGCGCGCGATCCTGAACACCGTGGCGGATGCCATCGTTTCCATCGACCGGCGCGGGACGATCACCGGCGTGAACCCGGCGTGCGCGCGGATCTTCGGCTACCCGGAAGCAGAGATGCTCGGGCAAAATGTGAGCCTGCTCATGCCGTCGCCTTACCGCGAGGAACACGACACCCATCTCGATAACTACCATCGCACCGGCAAGGCGCGGATCATCGGGATCGGCCGCGAGGTGCGGGCGCAGCGCAAGGATGGGACGGAGTTTCCGGTGGACCTGGCGGTCAGCGAGGTCGAGCACCTGAACATGTTCACGGGAGTGATCCGCGACATCTCGCCGCGCAAGCAGCTCGAGGCTGAAGTGCTCCGCATCGGCGAGGAGGAGCGGCGGCGCATGGCGGCGGACCTGCACGATGGGATCTGCCAGGAGATGGTGGGCATCCAGTATCTCGCGATCCTGCTCCTGCGGGACCTGGAAAAGGTGCGCCATCCATTGGCTGGACAGGCCCGGCGGATCGAGGAGGCAATCATCAAGACGACCGCCCACAGCCGGCAGCTCGCCCGCGGCCTGAGCCCCGTGGTGGCGGATGGGAGCGGCCTGATGCACGCGCTGCGGCAGCTCGCGGAGACGACCGCGGAAGCGCGCCGCATCCGCTGCGCCTTCGAGTGCCCGACGCCGGTCGCGATCGAGAACCCGACGACCGCGAACGAACTCTACCGGATCGCGCAGGAGGCGATTCTCAACGCCGTGCGTCACGCGCACGCCACGCGGATCACCGTGCGCCTGACCCAGACGAACGACGAAGCCTGCCTCACGGTGGCGGACAACGGCCCCGGCCTCCCGGCGGAAGTGGAGAACGCCCCGGGCATGGGCCTGCGGGTGATGCGCTATCGCGCCAGCCTGATCGGCGGGCAGCTCGTGATCCGACCGCGCCGCCGCGGCGGCACCGAGGTGATCTGCCGGTGGGAAAAGGAAGGCTCAAAAACATGAAAGCAAAACCTGCTGCCAAAAAATTTCCCCGCCGCCGGGCAAGCGCGTGCTCATCGTGGACGATCATCCCTTCCTTCGCATGGGAATGGCCGAGGCGCTCGGGAGAGAGCCGGGGCTCTGCGTCTGCGGCACGGCCGGGAGTGCGGAGGAGGCGCTCACCGCGATCGAGACCCTGCACCCCGACGTGGTCGTCGCCGATCTAAACCTGCCGGGAAAGAGCGGCCTGGAACTGATCAAGGACGTCGCGAGCCTGCGTCCCGGCCTGCCCGTGATCGTGCTCTCGATGCACGACGAGGAAATTTACGCGGAGCGCTGCCTGCGCGCCGGAGGGCGTGGTTACGTGATGAAGAGCGAAGGCCCCGAGGAGCTGGCCGCCGCAATCCGGCTCGTCCTGGCGGGCGGCATCCGCGTGAGCCCGAAGATTTCAGCGCAGATTGTTGAGGCCTTTTCCGGTCGACAGCCGGCGGAAAAGGCCACGCCGCTCGGAAAGCTGACCGACCGCGAGTTCGAGGTTTTCCAATCGATCGGGCAGGGCTTCTCGACGCAGGAGATCGCGGACCGGCTGCACATCAGCGCCAAGACTGTCGAGACGCACCGCATGCACATCAAGGCGAAGCTGGGTGTCCCGACCGCGGCGGAACTGATCGCCTACGCCGCGCGCTGGGTGGCCGTGGGTGGCTGAGAATGGGAGCGGAGTCAGGAGCGCTCGGCCCAAACCAAAAGCAGTCATCCCGCGGGACCGAGGACGCGGGGGTGATTTTTGGTGCGGGATGAACCGGTGGGCGGACAAGGAGCGGCGAACTCCAGTTCGCCGGAGCACCCCGCGGCGCGGGAAGCGTCCACGGATTTGCAGTGGCGCTGGGCGCGAGGTGTGGCTCGGCGAAGTGGACTTCGCCGCTCCCTGGGTGCGTGCGACTCCGCATGGCTTTGGAAATCCGGCAGGTTCATCCCAGCTCCGGAAAATCGAGACCACGGATTGCACGGATGACACGGATAACGAGTCGCTTGGAGCGAGCGTCACCTTCACCCATCGGGTGATCGACCGCGGAGGTGGACGCCTCCCACGAATCTCTGAATCCGTGTCATCCGTGCAATCCGTGGTTCCTCCGATCGCCGGTTTCCGGTTCATTGGCAGCCCGTGGGAGGATCGCCGACCCTTGCGGATGGAGGCGGCGCGGCGCGTTGATTCGGAGCCCGCCCGTTCCGCACTGCCTTCGCCCACGGAAGAATGAGATCCTTCGACAAGCTCAGGATGACAGGTCTTTTCGATGCGGAGCCTCTGGCACCTGCGCACTCCGCAATCGTCGCCCATCAGGAATTTCCTGATCCCTCCTCAGCACGAGTGGCTGGTGTCACTCCGGTCTTTACCCAATGGCAGGGGACCGAGGCGCCACTACCCTTCCCAGCACATGAACCTCCAGCTCGAGTCCCCGGCAGCTTGTCCTGCGACCCATTCTGCGCTGCTTAAGTTCGCGATTGTCTACGATGATTTTGCGAGCGGCACCCGTGCAAAACACTTCGCCGAGCTCCTCGCCGATGGTCTCGCGTGTCCCTGTTCCCTGGCCGATTCCATGTGGCGCAGCGAGTTGCTCGAATCTCCGGCGCTGGCGAAGCAGGCGGCGGGCGCTGCCGCGGATTGGGATTACCTCATCGTCTCGTTGCGCGGAGATCGCCCGCTGTCCGCCGGCACCTCCCGGTGGATCGAGGCGCAGCTCGACACCGCGACGGAACGCGGCGCGGGGTTGATCATTCTTTCCGATTCCCTGCATGAGAAATGGCGGGTGCTGGAAGGCATCCGCCGCCACCTGCGAATCGCCTGCGCCGCTCGGGACGTGCCCTTCTTCTCGCATGCACTGACGGCACCCACGGAGGCCGAGACGCCGCGTCTCGTCGGCGCGCTGGCGGTGGCCGCAGCGGCACTGCCCGCCTCGCGCTGGCTCCCGGCGCCGCTCGACGAATGAAACCCAGATCGACTCTGTCCCGATGAAGTCCACCATCGCCGAAACCATTCTCGTTGTCGATGACCACGAGGCGGTCCGAGAACTGATCGAAGTCATCCTCGGGCGTGCCGGCTATCAAGTGCTCACCGCATCGAATGGCCCGGACGCGCTGCGGATCGCCCGCGACACTCGGCAGATCGATTTGCTCGTGAGTGATATCGAGATGCCGCTGATGCGTGGGGACGAACTGGCGGTTCACTTCGCCCGCCTTCACCCCGCAGCTCCGGTCCTGTTTCTTTCGAGTTCCGAGCGACCGGGCGGAACGACGATCCCATTTCAGTTCCTCACCAAGCCCTTCGGCGTCGGCGCCCTCCGCGACAGCGTGCATCGCCTGCTCCGGGCGTGCGACCGGGTCGAGGAGACACCATGCGCCGCCTGATCCCATGAGCCCGGACTCTCTCCTCGAGCAACTCGCGCGCTCCGAAATCTTTCGCGACTACGAGCGCTCGTTCAGCGAAACGACGGGCATGCCGCTCGCGCTGCGGCCAGTGGAAAGCTGGAGCCTCGCCCATCACGGAAAGAGCCGGGAAAACCCGCTCTGTGCGGCCTTCGCCGCGTGCCCGTCGGCCTGCGCCGCGTGCCTGGAAGCGCAGCAGACGATCTCCAACTCGGAGGTGCGCGAGCCACAAAGCACGGTGTGCTTCGCCGGACTGTGCGAGGCGAGCGTGCCGGTCCGCACCGGGGAGCGACTGCTCGGCTTTCTGCAGACTGGGGAAGTGATCGTGGGCAAGCCGAGCCGGCGCCAGTTTGCGAAGACGGCGCGGATGCTGAAGGAGCGCGGCGCCAGGGTGGACCTGCGCAAGCTGGAGGACGCTTACTTTCACACCAAGGCGCTCACCCCGAAGCAATACGAGTCCATCGTGCGGCTGCTCGCCATCTTCGCCGAGCACCTCGGACTCGTGGCAGGTCAGCTCGCCATCCAGGCCAGCCACGCGGAGCCGTTGAGCGCGGTGAAGGCACGGCAATTCATCCGCGATCATCACGCCGAACAGATCGCGCTCGGCGATGTGGCTCGGGCGGTGAACATGAGCACGTTCTACTTCTGCAAGACCTTCAAGAAGGCGACCGGGCTGACCTTCACCGACTATCTCAGCCGCCTGCGGATCGAAACCGCGCGGGAACTGCTCCTGAATCCCAACGCGCGCGTCAGCGAGGTCTGCTACGCGGCCGGCTTTCAATCGCTCACCCACTTCAATCGCACCTTTCGCCGCCTGCTCGGCGAGTCGCCGAGCGAGTATCGGGCGGCCCTCCCGAGGTAAGACCGAAGACTTTTGAAAACCGTACGTTGTCTCGAGCCGGAGACTCCTTGGAATTTATCGAGCCTCGCGTAACTGGTTGATGGCTTTTCTCGCCCGGAGGGTGAAAGGAAATTAGCCGGTGGCGTCAGCCACCGGAGCACCGATCAAACCGGTTTCGCCCCGGCGGGGCGTTGGAATTTCTCGCGCCCCTGCCGGGGCAGACCGGATTTTGACTTTGCCCGGTGGCTGACGCCACCGGCTAATCTCCGTCGGCCCTCCGGGGCATTAACCATTAGGGAAACGCTGATCAATGCCCGCGAAATACGCGAAAGATCGCGAAAGTGTTCCCGTTCCTCTGACCGCATTTTGTTTTTCGCGTCCTTTCGCGTATTTCGCGGGCCATTCTCGATTTAATCAGCGGTTCCTTAGCGCGAGACTCAATACGACAACCCTCACTTCGCGACGGGAAAGCAGATCGTGAGCACCGTCTCCCGACCGCGGCACGAGACATGGAAGTGCCCTCCCGCGCGCTCGACCGTATCATACGACGCGCCCAGGCCGAGGCTGCGCCCCTTCCGAATCCGCCCGTGCCTGCCGCCGGGAAAGCCCTCCGGCGATGCAGGCACCTCGTGAATCACGATGGCCGCGCAGTTCGGCGTCGCGTCCAGGCAGCCGGTGCGAATCGTCACCGTCCCGCCGTCCGGCATCGCATCGTGCGCGTCGAGCGCGAGATGGCGCAGGAGATCTACGATCTGATCGCGACGTGCCCGCACCACACCGGCGCCGCCCGAAGGCATCCCGCCCGTGGCCAGTTCGATTGAAGGCCCCAGCAGACAGCGCAGTTCCGGTGTCAGTTCGCCGACGAGGTCGGACAAATCGAGCCGGTCGGCTGTGCTTTCGGGAGCGTCGGGGTTCATGTGGCTTTGCGCGGCGGCCGGAATGCCGGCTGCGGTCGATGAAAACATGCGCGCCCGGTCTCCATCGCGCCTTCCGGATATTGTCGAAACCAGTGTGCCGTTTGTCCTGCAGCGGGAATGCCAGACGGAAACACCGAAAGCCCTGTCATCCCGAGCGGAGTGTAACGAAGCCGAGGGACCTCCGCCTTCGGAAGATCTTGCAGTTTCCGGTAATCCGCGGTCCTTCGACTACATTCTGGTCGCTCAGGCTCCCTCCATTCCGCTCGGGATGACAGCGCTACTCCCGGTGCATCCTCAGAGTGGGCGTCAAAGAAGGCGGAATGTGGAGTTAGACGCCGTCTTAGCGTTTGCCCGTTCACCGCGCCCCGGCCTACTCTACCCCACGCCGGTTCGTTGCTGCCGGCGGGATACAATGTATTCGCCCCTCCCTCTATCCGGATATGCATTGCTCACGCGATGCGGCCATTACCACCGACTTCCCTCTGTGAAAACCCACTCGCATACCCGCTGCTAAGGGACGCCGTGCACGGGAATCAACTCCGTGCGCAACCCTGATTCACCCCATGAACGCCTTCGCTTCTCCCCCCGAAACAGTCTCGCCCGACCGCGATCGACCGACGCTCAGCGAACGACTCGCCAAAGCCCAGGCCCTCACGTTTTCCGCGCTCATCCACGCCATCGCCATCATCGTGCTCGGCGGCACCGTGCTTCTCCAGCAGCAGGAGGAAGCGCCAGACTTCACCGCGGAGGGCGGCCCGCTCGTCAATCAAGCCGAGGTCCAAAACACGCCCCCTCAAGAAACGCCGCAGATGAAAAGCGATCTCGCCCCGAGCGCCGAGACGAGCGCCCCGTCCACTCCCGCTTCGACCGCGCTCGTCGCGCTCACGAGTTCTTCGGCCACGACCACCTTCGCGATGAACGCTTCGCCCACGCTCACTCCGACGATCAAGATGACGCCGGACACCGCGAAGCCCATGACCGCGCCGCCGCCGACCGCACGCGGTTCGCTGAGCAAGGAAATGGCGGGCAAGATCGCCGGCTTCACCTCGGGCTGGGCCAAGGGTGGAACCGCCGCGATGGGCCGACCGCTGAAGAGCCGCGAGTTTCAATTCACCGCCTACCTCGCGAAGTACCAGGGCGGCGACTGGGATTCCACGGTGTGGTTCCGCGATGGGAAACCCGAAGTCGCCGGCGGCAGCCTGCCAAATATGCTCTACCTCATCGAAAAACTCTCGAAGGGGAAAATTCACGCCGAACCGCAGCCCGTCCCACTCGAACTTTCCAGCGAGGAAATCTACCAGAAGAAGCCGCCGTTTATTTTCTTCACCGGCCATCGCGACTTCAAACTCACCGAGAAGGAAGTGGCCAACCTCGCCGAGTATCTCCGCAACGGAGGCTGCATCTGGGGCGACAGCTCGGTGCCCGGCCAGCGCTCCCGCTTCGACATCGCCTTCCGCCGCGAGATGTTGCGCCTCGTTCCGCCGGGCGAGCAATGGGGCGCGCTCCCGCCGAACCATCCGATCTTCGTGCAGAACTACTTTCCGGAGATCAACAAGCCGCCGCCCGGCGTGAACTACTACGACGAACCGATCTACGCGCTCGTCGGCTACGGCGGCTCGATCGCGATCATCTACACCGCCAATGACTACGGCGACATGTGGCAGTTCGGGCTCGATGATCAGTTCAAATTCGACCTGATCCGCGACGAGAAACGCCGCATGGTTTCGACCAACGAAGAGATGTGGCACCGGCGCGGACTCTACTTCCGGAACATCGACGAGAAGGCCGTGCTGGAGACCTACAAGTTCGGCACCAACGTCGTCGTGCACCTGCTCACCCGCTGGGAAGACAAGCTCCGCAACGCGCCGAAGATCACCTTTTAACCTCACGAGCCGCCCGCCATGAAATCTCCCGCCTTCATCCTCTGCCTCGCGCTCGGTGCCACCGCCCTCGCGCAGAATGTCGTCGTCAACGGCGACTTCGCGAAATCCACCCCGCAGGAAAATCTCTGGGACGGCGTCGATGCGCAGAACTTCCTCGCCGGCAACATGCGCGCGACCTACGCCCTCACCGAGAGCGGCAAGGTGGGCAGCCTCGGCATGCCGGGGTCGGTCACTTTCATCGACATGAACGGAGACAAGCTGCCCGATCTCGTCACGGCCGATGCCGTGGGCATCCTGCGCACCTACTTCAACAGCGGGACGGCGACCGAACCGAAATTCACCACCGCCGAGGTCATCCCGATTTACCCGCCCATGGTCGCCAAGGACGTGAAATACGAACGCGGCATCTGGACCTGGGGCCAGAGCACTCCGAAGCTGAATGTCTCCGACTGGAACAAGCGCGGCACGCCCGATCTGATCTTTGGCAACTACGCCGGCGACGTCGTCATGGTCCCCAACCGCGGCAGTGCCGCAGCGCCCGACTACGAGCAACCATCGGCTTACGCCAAAGTGCGGATGAACATGACCGCGAAGCGTCCGTGGGGAAATCTCTTCGCCCCGTGCGTGATCGACTGGAACAAGGACGGCAAGAATGACCTCCTGCTTGGCGAAGGCTCCTACTCCGCGAACGCCGTCTACCTTTTGCTCAATCAAAGCACCGGCTCCGAGCCGAAGTTTGTCGAGGAACAACGCCACTACCTCTGCTACGGCGACGGCCGCGAGCAGCTCGTGCCCACCGTGGCCGACTGGAACAACGACGGCCTGCCCGACGTGCTCGTGGGCGACCGTAAGGGCACCATCTCCGTGCACCTCAACCGCGCCAACTGGAAGCCCGGCCAGGAACTGCCGGTCTCCGAAATGATCAGCTTCGCCGGGCAGACCACGCTCGGCACGCAGATCGCCCCGCACGCCGCGGATTTCAATGGAGACGGACTCTTCGACCTCCTCATCGGCAAGGTGAACGGTCGCATCGCGCTCGCGCTGAATACCGGCACGCCCGGTCAGCCGAAATTTGGCGCGCCTGTGGAGTTGAAAGGGACCAACCTCTGGGCGGACAATATCCGCGTGCCCGCCGCGTGGACGTTCGACGCCGGCAACGGGCTGACCGGCCCCTACACGGGCCGCGGCAATCTCTACGCCTACTTTTCCGTCCTCGACGAAGCCAGCCCCGGCGGCGGCAAAGTCCTGCGCGCCGCCTATTTCCCTTCCCCGAACAAGGTCTTCAAAATGCAGGACCTCGTCGTCGACGGCCGCGACGTCGACACCGACTACTTCCACTACTGGGCCGAGGAATGGCGACCTCTCGACGCCCCCTACGCCGGTCTCGTCCGCACGGCCAATAGCTTCATGTTCCGCCAGCTCCTCAAGCCGCTCGAAGTCGGCGCCACCTACCAGCTCAGCTTCAAGACGCGCGGCAAAGGCATCCGCGAAGGCGTCTGCACCGTCGCGTATCTCGGCGCCAACGAGAACACCGCGGCGAAATTCGTGAAGACCGGCCGCGGCGTGAAAGCGGACAAGGACGAAACGAAAGACGAAATCCACGAAGCGCTCCCCTTCAGCAGCAACAACGCGTGGAAAGACATGGAGAAGACGTTCACCGTCCGCTTCAAGGAGAAGAACATCAAGAAGCTCGACGTCACCACGCTCGCCATCCTCGAGTTCAAATTCGAGCTCATGCAACAGCTCGGCGACTGCGACATCGCGGACGTGCAGTTGGTGAAGAAGGCGAAGTAGCGATGGAAGACAGGTCTCGCCTGTCGCCACGGGCTCCTCGCCCGTAATTCTGAGTTGTGGGCGAGAAGCCCATCCTCTCAAGCAAGATGCCTGGGCCACAGCCAGCGCAGTTTTTGTTCAATCGTTCGCACTTCAAAACAGCGTGTCATCCCGAGCGCAATGGAGGGAGCCTGAGCGACCAGAATGAAGTCGAGGGACCTCGGATG
>JANPHH010000413.1:0-2283 GCA_031424375.1 Chthoniobacter sp.
GTCGTGGCGTCCCGCCTCGACGGACTTCCCGGCCGCGCTCTTCGCCCCAAGAGCGCCGCCCCCCGTCACGTTCGCGACGCCGGAATGTTCGTTTCGGCGAGACGCCGAAACCAACCCGCGGGACGCGGGTGCTCCCCGGAACCGCGCGAAAACGTCACCTACGTTCTACCGCGGCACCATGCCGGGGAAGGCATACGCTTGCAGCAGCACGAGCACCCCGACCAGCACCGCGAGCGCGAGGCTGTGCCAGAAGACCGCGCGCAGGATCGTTCCGGCGCGCGGGCTGTCGGGATGGCCTCCGGTCGCGACGCTCGCGACCACGATGCTTTGCGCGTCGATCATCTTGCCCATCACTCCGCCGGAACTGTTGGCCGCGGCGGTGAGAATCGGCGGCAGACCGAGTTGCTGCGCGGTGACCTGCTGAAGATTGCCAAAGAGCACATTCGAGGACGTATCGCTGCCGGTGAGCGCCACGCCGAGCCAGCCGAGCAGCGGGGAGAAAAACGGAAACCACCAGCCCGTCTGCGCGAGCGCGATGCCCATCGTGGTGTCCGAGCCGCTGTATCGCGTGGTGAACCCGAACGCCAGCATCGCTGCAATGGTGAGCAGCGATACGCGCACCCGCAGCAGCGTGCGACCGTAGAGCCGCGTGAGTTGCAGCGTGCTTTGACCGAGGAGCCATCCCGCGGTGATCCCGGCGCCAAGCAGCGCGGTGCCGGTGGCGGTGAGCCAGTTGAAAACGAACTCCGCTTTCTCCGGCTCCGGATGCGCGACCACGGGCGGCACGCGCACCACCGCGTTATGAAGCTGCGGCACGGCGAACTTCAGCGATGACCACGAGTTCAGCGTGTCCTTCACTGCCGGCACGCTCCACAGCAGGACAAAGAGCGAGAGCATCAGCCACGGCAGCCAGGCGCGGAGGGCAACCCTCGGAGGGACGCGCTCCTGCGCGTCCCACGCCTCCGGCGCGGGCGAAGATGGTGGGGCGGTGGCGGCGGTAACGCCGTCCGACTCCGCCCGTGAAAAATGGGGACGCGCGGGAGCGCGTCCCTCCGAGGGCTTCCACAAGCGCAGGAGCAGCATCAGCGACGCCATGGACACCACCGCGCTGGCGAGATCGACCAGCCACGGGCCGTGATAGTTGCTCACGAAAAACTGCGTCACCGCAAAGGTAAACCCGGTGACGAAACACGCCGGCCAGACCTGGAGCATCCCGCGCCCGCCAGACATCACCGCGATCAACCAAAACGGCACGATCAACGAAAAGATCGGTAGCTGCCGGCCGACCATTGCGCTGAGCAGATGCAGGTCGAGACCGGTCACCTTGTTCAGCGTGATGATCGGGATGCCGACCGACCCAAACGCCACCGGCGCCGTATTGCCGATGAGCGCGAGCACTGCAGCCTCCAGCGGACGAAACCCGAGGCCGATGAGCAGCGCGCCGGTGATCGCGACGGGCGCGCCAAAACCCGCGCAGCCCTCGATGAACGCGCCGAAGCTGAACGCGATGAGCAGCACTTGAATGCGGCGGTCGTCAGCCAGGCTGGTGATGTGGCGTTTCAATACCTCGAACTGCCCGGTGGCCACCGACAGCTCGTAGATGAAGATCGCATTCACCACGATCCAGCCGATCGGAAAAAGCCCGAACGCCGCGCCGAATCCTGCCGACGCCAGCGCCAGCACCGGCGGCATTCCGAAAACCCCGATCGCCAGCGTGAGCGCACTCGCGAGCGAAGCCAGCGCCGCATTCAGCGCCCGGACATGGAAGCCGCCGAGCAGCACGAGGAGGAGCACCACCGGTAGCGCCGACACGAGCGCGGAAAGCAGCGGTGAGCCGAGCGGGGCGTAGTTCTGGGGCCAGGACATGGGGGGCGGCAGTAATGACGAATGACGAAATCCGAATGACGAATGAATGACCCAATGACGAATGTCGAATGGCGAAACCACAGCCGGCGTGAATCGCGCGTTTTGTCATTCTTCATTCGTGCTTCGTCATTCATTCGTCATTCGTTCATTAGTCATTCGTCATTTCCCCTCATGCGCCGCCTCGAGCTTCTTCTCTTCCTCGCCACCTTCTTCGCCTTCGCCTTCTTCAATCAGGGTGGCGGCTGGAATCAAAACTCCCGCTTCGCTGAAGTGCGCGCGATCGTCGAGGAGGGGAGGTTTCCGATCGATCACTTCCTCGTCTATCGCGTCGACCCGGCCACCCGCGACCTCGTGCGGCTGCCGGTGCAAAACACCGCCTACGACTTCGAAGGCAAGCGCTTCCGCCTCGCGTGGGTG
>JANPHH010000414.1:0-44572 GCA_031424375.1 Chthoniobacter sp.
ACGTTGACGGCGGTGGGTGCGACGACTGGATTTAACGGGACGGCGACGCAAGTCAGCGGTGGGTTCAGCAATATCACCGACCTGCAGGGGAGCGGGACGTTGACGGGGGCGAATCTCGCCAGCGGGTGGGCGATCACCGGGGTCGGTGGAACCTATACCAGCACGAACGCGCTGACCTTCAGTGGCTACGGGACGCTGCAGGGCGGATCGGCGATCGATACGTTTACCTTGAGCGGCGCGACCACTGCGAATCTGAAAGGCGGCGGCGGCGTTGACGTCTTCGCGCTTGCGACGAACACGCTGACGGGGACGATCGATGGGGAAGCGGCGGGTGGATCAATCACGGGCATTGCCAGTCCGACGCTGACGGCGTTGGGTGCAACGACCGGCTTTAACGGGACGGCGGCGCAAGTTACGGGTGGCTTTAGCAACATCACCGACCTGCAAGGCACCGGGACGCTGACGGGAGCAAACTTTGCGAGCGGGTGGGCGATCACCGGTGTCGGTGGAACCTATACGAGCACAAACGCGCTGACCTTCAGCGGCTACGGGACGCTGCAGGGCGGATCGGCGATCGACACCTTCACCTTGGGCGGCGCGACCACCGCGAATCTGAAAGGCGGCGGTGGGGTGGATGTGTTTGCGCTGGGTGTCAACACGCTGACGGGAACGATCGACGGGGAAGCGGCTGGCGGATCAATCACAGGCATTGCGAGTCCAACGCTGACGGCGTTGGGTTCGACGACCGGCTTTAACGGGACGGCGGCGCAGGTCAGCGGAGGCTTCAGTAACATCACCGATCTGCAAGGGGCTGGGACGCTGATCGGACTGGATGCGGTGAATGCGTGGTCGGCGATCACGGGCGGGGCGACGCCCGCGGGGATCTACACGAGCACCAACGCGCTGACCTTCAGCGGCTACGGGACGCTGCAAGGCGGCTCGGCGGTCGACACGTTCGCGCTGACGGGCGCGGTGACGGCACTTCTGAAAGGCGGCGGTGGGGTGGATGTGTTCGCCTTGGGAGTCAACACGCTGACGGGGACGATTGACGGGGAAGCGGCGGGTGGATCAATCACCGGCATTGCGAGTCCGACGCTGACGGCGTTGGGTGCGACGACCGGCTTTAACGGGACGGCGGTGCAGGTCACGGGCGGGTTCAGCAATATCACCGACCTCCAAGGAAGCGGGACGCTGACGGGAGCCAACTTTGCGAGCGGGTGGGCAATCACTGGTGTCGGTGGAACCTATACCAGCACGAACGCGCTGACCTTCACCGGCTATGCGACGCTGCAAGGCGGCTCGGCGATCGACACCTTCACCTTGGGCGGCGCGGCCACTGCGACGCTCAAAGGCGGCAACGGAGTAGATGTCTTCGCGCTCGGGGTCAACACGCTGACCGGAGCGATCGATGGCGAAGCGGCGGGCGGCTCGATCACGGGCATCGCCAGCCCGACGCTGACGGCGCTGGGCGGTACGACCGGATTCAATGGTACGGCGTCCCAAGTCACGCTCGGCTTTAACAACACGACCGATCTGGTGGGTACCGGGACGCTGACGGGGCTGGGCGCGGTGAGCACGTGGACTGGGATCAGCGGTGGTGCGACGCCGGCGGGAACCTATACGAGCACGAACCCGCTGACCTTCAGCGGCTTCGCCACCCTCCAGGGTGGTTCGGCGAGCGACACCTTCACGCTGGCCGGTGCGGTGACGGCGGATCTCAAGGGCGGCGCCGGCGCGGATACGTTCATCATCAACGCTGCGCTGACGGGAACGGTAGACGGGGAAGCCGCGAGCGACACGCTGGACTTGCAGGCGCAACCGAGTCAGGCGGTGACGCTGACGGGGACGGGAACGCTCGACGGATTTGCCGGGACGACCGCGCTGATCTCGGGCGGGTTTACGAATCTCGACGCGCTGATCGGAAGCACCGCGGGAACGACCGACAGCCTGACGGGAACCGACGCGGCGTCGACTTGGACGATCAACGGGCCGAATGCCGGCAGCTACAGCGCGTCGGGCCGGACTTTCGCCTTTAGCAAGACCGAGAACCTGATCGGTGGAACGAACTCAGACGCGTTCATCTTCACGGACACTGGAACTCTGGGCGGCACGATCAAGGGCGGAGGTGGGAGCAACAGCCTCACGGCGGATGATCAGGGCGATCTCTTCACGATCACGGGGGCGGGCACCGGAAAGCTGGAATTCCAAACCGCAGGCCCGACGCCGACCACGATCACGAAAGTGGCAAGTTACATCGCGATCAACAACCTCCTCGGCGGCGCTGGTGGCGATACGTTCGAGATCACGAACTGGTCCGGCGGCGGAACCATCGATGGGAAGGGAGGAGCCGATACGATCATCGCGGTCAAGGACACCAACTTCCTCCTGACTGATCTGCGGTATACGACGGCGAAACTTACCTCGGCCACGCAGCCGACGATCGTCAAAGGAAGCAAGACGATCGGAAAACTCGAACCCTACGCGGTGAAGTTCACCAAGGATGACGTGGAGATCGGTCTCACCAGCATCGACAAGGCGGTGCTGACCGGCGGCACGTCGAAGAACCTCATCGACGCGGGGCAGTTCAGCGGTGAGGTGGTGCTCAGCGGTGACGCAAACGTCGATGTCCTCATCGCGGGCAAGGGCAATAGCACGCTCTATGGATTCAGCGCGGGCAATCCGAATGGTGACGGGAGCAAGACCGATTACGATCAATTCTACGTGCGCGACAATCCGGGCGGGAGTGTTGTTTCCACGATCCACGCGACGAAATTCCTCTCCAAGCCGGGATTCGAGGGCAACACGATCCACTTCCGCGAATCGAGCCAGGCGGTGAATTACACGCTGCCAACGGTGCCGAAACTCGCCACCTCGACATCGGTGGCAAAGGGGACGGTCAAAGGGCTGCCGGTCGCCAACGGCGGCGCCTGGCCGCTGGCTTCGATGGATGCGATCACCGGGGTCGACCTCGTTGCGAATTCTTCGGCGCCATCGACGTTCAAGGTGAATCTCTCCAACGGGATCATCCAGCATCTGGAGGGAAGCCGCTACGATGACAAGCTGAAGGGGAACAACGTCCTGAACACGATCTATGGCGGCGCCGGTAACGATACGCTGACCTCCGTCGTCCGCGACGGCCTGATCGGAGGAACCGGGACCACCACTTATGTCGGGGCGACCAAGCCTTTCCAACTGAATGGTGATCCGCTCACGACGAAGTTTCCGCGGGCCCGGGTGTTCTTTGCCCAGTCGTTGAACGCGGACGTGACCTTCACCGCGGCGCTGGTGAAGCCGGTCCAGACAAAGTCGAGCTTCTACTACAGTCTGGCCACGCTCTACTATCCCGCGCTCAACGCGGACCCGGTGGTGCCTGGGCCGGGTGAGGCGATCGCGGAACTGCGTGGGCTGAGTGTCGTGTAGCCATGGTCCCGAAAGGCCGGAGACTTTTTCCGGCGTTCCCCGGGAGTTTTCGGGAGCCGACCTCGGCTCTCGTCACGCCCTCTGCAAGAACGTCGAAGATATTTTTCTGCCCGTCATTGCTCTGACGATCCTGATTGGATTTCGGGAATCGCCCGGCGAATTTCGGTGGCAATTTCGTGGCGAAACTGAGTTTGCCCATAGATGGATTGAAAATTGCCGCTCCGACGCCATGATTGATTTTCGACCATGGACAATCGCCTGATCCCCGACAATTTTGGCGAGTTCATTACTCTCCGCGACCAGACCGGGGCGCCGATCGAGCTGGGATCGGGCGGGTTTGGGACGACGATTCGCGTCAATCGACCGCGGGCGATCGGGGGACGGGACTTCGGGCGGGACTATGCGCTGAAGATCCTGCACGGGCAGGCGATTCAGGATCGGAAACGCCGCGAGCAATTTCTCTCCGAGATCAAGGCACTGGGAGCGCTCGATCACGGGAATATCGTGAAGTACGAGGATTGCGGCGAGCAGGATGGGCTCGTCTATCTCGTGATGCAGCTCTGCTCGGGGGGCGATCTCGAGCGGTTTGTGCGGGACTTCGGTTCCTTCAGTGAACGCACGGCGCTGCAGGTCGCGCTCCAGGTCTGCGACGGGCTGCGCGAGGCGCACCGGAAAAACTACCTCCATCGCGACATCAAGCCGCGCAATGTGTTGCTCGTGGAATCGGTGCCGCCGACCGCGGATTTGCAGTGGTTCGAGGAGGGGATGGACGAGGGGAAGCTCTGCTTCAAGGTGGTCGATTTCGGACTCGCGGGGCGGCTCGACCATGAGGTGAAGACGACGGGATTTGCGGGGTCGCCGATGTATTGCAGCCCGGAGCAGGTGCGGGAGCGGGAACTGGACGCCCGGAGCGACATCTACTCGCTGGGGATGACGCTCTGGTATCTCGTCCAGGGCCGCGGTCCTTTGCTCCGCCCGGATGGCCGGCCGATCGGGGATTCGCGCGAGGCGATGGCGGCGCACACGTCGCCGACGCCGCATGACGAGCGGTTTCCCCCGGGGCTTGCGCCAGAATTCCGCGCGGTGCTGAGCAGGATGTTGCGCAAGTCGCCGGACCAGCGTTTCAGCTCGGTGACTGAATTGAGCCAGGCGATCCGCCGGGTGCTCGAATCGGATGCTCTTCCGCGGTCGTCGTCGCCGGCATCGCTCCCCGGTGCCGGGCCGGACGAGGTGCCGATCGAGGAGCGGCCGGACTATGGGAAAGGCGATCCCGAGGATCTGTATCCCGAGCGGACGGAGTGCGGCCGGCGTTCGTTGGGTAAATTTTACCGGGCGATTCCGCGGAACAGCACGCTGGTCGTCGGCCTCACGGCCTGGGATTCCCTGGCGTCGCCCGATGCTCCGCAGGAGCGGGAACTCGCGCAGAAGCTGCAGAAGATCAAACGCATCACCGCGTCGCCGGACGCGCCACCGAGCCTCACCGTGATCGAGGACGTGCATCGGACGGCGGGCAGTTGGTGCATCGAGGAGGAGTGGCATGACGGGATGCCGCTGAGCGAACTGGTTGCCTGCCGGGGCCGTTCACTTTCCCTGGAAGAGATCGCCCAACTGCTCATGCCGGTGGCCGAGGCGGCGGACTTTCTCCTCACTCACGAGGTGGACAATGCGATGCTCACGCTCGGCGACATCCGGCTCTGTGGAGAGGGCATTTCGTCGGAGGATCGCAGTTGGCTGGCGCTGCCGGTGGACCGCTGGGGCGACTGGCGGATCCAGCTCAGCGCGCTCGCCGTGCCGGCGGATCTCACGAGCACGGTGGAGGCGGCCCCTTCCTCGGGGACGATCTCGAGTTCGCTGTTCGTCGATGCCGATTCGACGTTGAGCATCGGCAAGGCGTTTTGCCGTCTTTTCTATCGCATGGGCGAAGGCTCGGAAGTAGCCGCTGCGGCGGACTGGGACGAATATTCCTATACCGAAGCGAACCGGCTCAGCGCCGCATCCAATGTTCTGCTTCGCCGGGTGATTTGCGGTGCTGAGCTACCCAAATCGGTCAGCGATCTGTTGCGGAAAATTTGCACGAATGAAGGCGTCTACCGGCTGCCCAACTCGTCCTCGGCGAGTATGGGCCTGCGTCGAAGTTCGAGCGTGCGCACGTCCGGGAGCCGGGCGAGTGAATCGAAGGTGTTGGTGGACGTGCCGGATGCTCCCGCCCCGGAGGTCCCCGATGCATCGGAAGCGCCGCCCGCTGCCAGCGAGTCCGCGGTCGAAGCGGCCCCGGTGGAAGAGCCCCCGGTCGAACAACCGGCTGCCGAAGAGCCTGCGGTCGGGCCATCGACGGACGACTCTGCCGACGTGACGATATCGTACCCCGTCGAGCCACCGTTCGACGCGAGCCGGGTATCGAGATCGGACCGCGCCGGATCGGATTCGATCGATGTGACCCAGGAACGGTCCACGCCTTTCGCCGCGCCTTCCAGTTCGCCGGATGTGGAAGTGGCTCAGATCGTGGAAGGGGAACTCGGTCGCGTGCGGAGCCCATACGGCGGGCGGCGGATTCAGGAGATCAAGGGGCCGGCCTGGCGTTCCAATGGGAAGATCCTCTGCGCGGAGACGAACCGCCTCTTCCGCCTGCCGCGGAATCTTCCCCCGCTCGAGGCCGAGTTGATTCCGGGTCGGTTTGACGCCGTCCTTTCCCCCTACTGGGATCCGCCCGTGGAGTTTCCCGTGCCCCTGGGGCGCTGGGTCGCGGGAGGTGAGGTCACTTGCGAGCAGACGGGCCTGCCGCTGCGGTTGCCGGCGAATCTTCCGCTTCCCGTGGGCATCGTTTCTCCGGGCCGCCCCGGCATGGTGCGCTCGCCCTACGGGGATCAGCCCGATATGCCGGTGCTGCCGGCGGATTGGAATCCCGGGCAAAAGTGCATTTGCACCTACACCGGGCAGTTTTTCACGCTCCCTGCCGCGCTGCCGCCGCTGCATGCGGTGCCGGGGGAGGCGCCGGGTGTCTTCAACTCGCCGTATCAGCCGGAACAGCGGATCGTGCTCGAGCCTCATGAGTGCGTCGCGGGCACACCCTGCGAATGCCCCGTGACCGGCAGGCCGCTCGTGGTGCCGGCGAATTTTCCGGCTTCGTGGCGCTTCGAAGGGCGGGTGCGGCAGACGCAGATTCCGGAGGCGCAAAGCCCGTTCGTCACGGCATCGGAATCGCAGTATTGGCAGCCGGTCCCCGTCGAGAAGTGGGCGCCCGGCGCGGTCCTGCGCTGCGCGCGAACCCAGCGCGAGTTCGGGCTCCCCGCAGCCCTGCCGGCTCTCGCGGTGAGCCCTGCGCCGAATGCGCCCGCGGTCTTTTCGCCCTTCCCGCCACACCCGGCGGTACCCGTGCCGATCGAGTGCTGGAAGCCGGGCACCGCATTTGCGCTCAAACTGCCCGGCGGCACTTGCCGCGTCCGCCTTCCCGAGGACGAACTCCTGCCGGCGATGGCGCTCCCCGCGGATGCCCCGGGCCGGTTTACCTCACCGTATTCCCCCGGACAGACCTTTGAGGTCGCCGCGTGGGATTGCGTGCGGGGCAAAACGATCGCGTGCCCGGTTTCGGGGGAACCGCTCATTCTTCCCCAGGAATTCCCCGGCGACTGGCAGTGGCACGGCGAAATTCGCCAGGGGAAAGTGCCCGAGGCCCGCAGCCCTTTCGTCAAGGAAGACGAGCGCGCCTGGGTGCCGCTGAGCGTCGCGGACTGGACCGCGGGAGCGAAGATCCGCTGTCGCGTCACCGGGCGGGAATTTCTGCTCCCAACCGAGCTGCCGGCGCTAAAAGTCGCGGCCGGGCCGACGCCCCCGAGCGTGCTCTCGCCCTTTCCGCCGCACGAACCCGTGGCGGTCGCCACCCCGGACTGGCGCCCGAACGCGGAAGTGACCGTGCCACTCACCGCCGGCAAATCGTGTCGTGTCATCCTGCCCGGCGACATCCTCCCGCTCGGGCGCGCCGAACTCGACGATCTCGCCGCGCTGCCCCTCGGGCTCGATGCCCAGATTCGTTCCCGGCGCGGTGCGATTCGCAGCCCGCATGGACGCAAGCCGTGGGTCGAGGTCGCCTCCCGCGACTGGCTGCCCGGAATGCGCCTGATCTGTCCCGCGACCCGGCGTCCCTTTTGGCTGCCGGCCGAATTGCCACCGCTGGAAGCGCGCCTCGGCCCGCGCCCCGGCACCGTTTGGTCCCCCTACACCGATCAGGCCGTGGAGTTTCCGGCCGAGCAATGGGTGGCGGGCGACACCGTCCCGTGCCCGTCCACGCAGGGACTTTTCGTGCTCCCCGCCGAACTCCCTGTGCTCGTGGGCAATGTGGACGAAAACCGGCCGGGCTTCGTCGAATCGCCCTTCGCCCCCGGCGAGTGGTTCCAGCTCTCCCCATCGCAGTGGCAGCCCTCCGGGGAACTCGTCTGCCCGCGCACGCAGCGGGCCTTTGCCCTGCCCGATCGGCTCCCGGAATTCATCGCCGAAGTGGAACTCGAGCCCCTGCTCGGCATGGTCCGCAGCCCCTACAACGAACGCAACAGCTTCCGCGTCCGGGGCGAGGACTGGGTCGCCGGCGGATACGTCCAGTGCACCGCAACCGGCCAGCGCGCCCGGCTCCCCGGCGACCTTCCTCCGCTTTGCGCCACGCTCGTCCCCGACCGCCCAGGTTACATCCTCACTCCCTACGTCCCGACCCCGACGCCGCAACGAGTCGCGGCCATGGCCTGGCGCGAAGGCGGCATCATCGAGTGCCCCGAGACCGGCCGCCCGCTGCAACTGCCGAGCCCACTGCCGGCGCTGCCCGCGTTGCCGGTCGGGCGGCGCCCGCTGGTTCTGGCCGCCGCCGCAGTAGCCGTCGTGTCGGTGCTGCTGAGCGCGTGGTGGCTGATGCAGGGAAGAGAAAAGGCTGAGGGCGGCGGGCAGCAGATCGGGATCGTCACCCCCGGTCCGACGCCCGTGCCCACGCCCACGCCACCACCAACAGCGACTTGGCCGCAGCGGGTGGTATTCTCCGGTGGCGTGTCGCCGGTCCCCACCCAAGTCACGGTGATTTCCGATGGCGGCGCTGAACCGTTCCCCGTGAAGACGAATTCCAGCGGCTCGAGTTTCGAGGTCTTGCTCGGCAGTGACCCGCGGGTCGACGCGGCGTCTGGCCTACAACTCAAGTTGACCAAGCCCGGCTACAAGGCATCCTTGATCCGCCTCTCCAAAACCACGACCAAAGAGACCACCTCCTCTGCCCACCTCGAGCTCGCGCGTGAGACGGGACGGATTAAGATCGGGGGCACAGCTCTCCCCTTTTACGGGAGCCTGAAGTTCATTCCGCTCGAAACCGCGTCTGCCGCCGACATTGCCCGTGAAGAGCCTCTTGGAAACGAGACCGTTGAATTATTTACCGGGCGATACCAGGTCGACCTTATTCGAAAACCAACGGTCGCTACGACTTTCGTCCCCTTCACCGTTGCCGGCGATTTCCATGTCCCGTCGAGTGGGGAGGTTGAAATCAATCTAGGCGACGCACGGTTGCCTCGGGTGTTGGCGGGTTACTATCGGACCAAAATTGGATTGCCGACGCGCTACTTTCGCGGAACGGATAGCAAGGCGGATGTCGGTGATGGTAGTGACGAGACCTTCGCTATCTGGACACCGATTCTGATGATCATGGACAGTAACTACGAGACCGGGCTCTTCCACGAGGCGCACAACATGAATTTTTACGTTTTGAACGCGCTCGAACGCTTGATTTTCCCGGTTCCCCGAAAGAATGCGTCGGCCCTGATCACCGAAACCCAAAAGTTCGTAAAGGCGCTAGGGTTTCCTAAAGAAGGCAGGGTGACAACCGCGGCGGCGGCGCGCCGGGATCTTCTCGATGCGGCAAAAGCCATACGGCTACTAGGGGACGGTTCGCTCAAGGCCGACCAGAAGCTGCATCTGGAAATCTACGACTTTTTTGTGGCCATGAACGAAAAACCAACGCCCAGCGCTTGGGAGGGCCTCATGAAAACGTGCTTGGGCGACGCACCGCTAACGCAGAAAAACTTGGCCGAATTCACTACAGCGATTCATCCTTCCGTCAGTGGGTTTCTGGCGGCTGGCAGCGTCCGTATTAAGTCGGTGCAAGGCGACGTGGGTCAGCAAGTTCTGCAACTCGAAATCAAACGCCACAAAGTCAATTCCACGGAATTTGCGACCGACCCGAACAAAACCGTGAGTTGGCCGGCCACGTTGCACCCGATGCCCGAGGGCGGTTGGAGGCTGGAAGGTTCATGGCTCGGCGATGAGACGCCGATAGAACTTCATCCGTCCGAACTTCTTCGGTAGCGCGCCAGTCTCGTGGACGAGTAGCCTTGGTCGCAGAAGGAAGGGTTTTCCGGAAAGATCGACGACCGTCTCCTGACACCGGCGGGGATTCGCCCTTGACAGGGTGAGACGCATTTCTCTAAAGCCTTCGAACATGGTCCCAAAGCGCGTCAACACCCCCGCCGGTCGTGGGGGAAAAATTGCCATGATCAAGCCTTCGCGATTGCTGCTTCCCCTCATTCTCTGTGTGGGGATTCAGCCAGCCAATCTTCGTGCGGCAACCCTTTTGACTTCCGATCTCATGGCAACCGGGGTCTCGCTCCCTGGCGGTGGTGGCGGTGGTGGTTTCTCGGACACCGGGAGTGGACGCGTCGGCGGTTTTGCCCAGCCCCTCGGTTCGGCCTCTTCGGCTTCGAGTGGTGTCACCTCCAAGCCTCCCCGCCCGGCTCGCAGCGAGGTTTCGGAGGAGCCTGCGACGCCTCGCGCTCCCAAGGCCCGCCCCCGTCCCAAACGCCCCGTCGAAGTCGAGGAAGCGGCGCCGAAACCGAAGCCGCGAAAGCCCCGTTTCCGCGACGGGACCGCACCCAGTGACGACAGCGGGCCGAAGTCTCGCCCACGGATTACGCCTATGGCCGAGGAAGAGCAACCCGCTCCGGCGCGCGAGCCGGCTCCCGCTCCAGAAGAAATGCCGGAACCGGCCGAGATGGTTGAGGGCGGCGGCAAACAGGTTATCGCCACCACTGCCCGTTCGCCGTGGAGCGCCGAAATCGGCGTGGCGTGGTATAGCGACTACCAAAGCTTCCGCGGAGTGAACATCCTCGATTCCGTTTCCTCGGAAGAGGGCACGGGTGGGGTGATCACCACTTCGTTCAAACTCGGATATGCGCGCCCCAACGACGCGTTCACCTTCGGATTCAACTACTGGCAGGGCTTGGACCGTCTGACCCCGAAGGGTGCCGAAACCGACGTTCCACCGAATTCCCAGCGCCGAGATAAAGACCGCTTCTCGCTACCCTCCCGCGACCGCTACGCCGAATATAATTTCAACCTCGGCTATTCCCGAAATTTCTTCGATGGAGCCATCGTAGGCTCGGTGGGATACAACCACTTCCATTTCTCGAACGGCAACTTCTACAAGTCGGCGGCTCGCGGGAAATACAGTCGGCAGATCGAATACGCCAACGAGTTTTCGCTCGGTGCTGCCTATACGTTGATCCCGCATATTCAGCCATCGATCAACTGGTCTCATGACTTCGACGGATTCAAGGGCGACTACGTCGAACTCCGGATCGACGGTGCCTACGATCTTTACTCCCAGGGCGATTTTGGCATCCGCCTCCGGCCCTACGCAGCGGTCTCTTACGACTTCAAATACAACGGCACGGACAACGGCTGGAACGCTGTGGAACTCGGCGTGAATGTCCCCGTCCGGCTCAACAGTTTCCTGACCCTGACGTTCTCTGGAAACTACGTCCAGCCCCTCGAAAAAACCCAGGGTGAAACGCGGACGAACGATGGTTTTTGGGGTGGCGTAAAGCTCTCCGCAGGTTGGGGAGGCCCCGCCGAGAAAGCTGAACTTCCGACCTACGGAAAAGATGCCAAACTCGTCGTTGCCGATCCCGAGGACCATCCGTGGGAAGTCGCCGCCGGTGCGGGTTGGCGCCAGGCCAACTATGATTTCAATCACCGGTCAATCGAAAGATTCCCAACCCAAAGCCAATACGTAACCAACGCGCGGACCGGCTCGTTGAGTTTTGCATCGCCGGGGTCCGTGACCCTTTACGAGAATGGCTTTATCGACGCCCGCCAACCCGCATTCAATGCGGGCTTTGGGGCCGCCGTTCCGGGGACCGCGGTTTTCCGCACGGCGTCTCCATCACAGGTATTTGACCAGCCCGGAGTGAACGGACAGGTCAGATTCAATACGAACGACTACACTTATTCGGATAATCAAACCCTATCGAAAGGGCAGTCGAATGATCAGGACTCGTTCGTGAGTCCGTATCTCTCCCTAACGAGGGAACTCGGGCGCAAAGGAAACTGGAGTGTGCGCACGGGACTGCTCTACGCATTTGCCCAGACGGCTGGAGACAGTGGATATCGACTCGAACGCCTGGATACGACAATCGAGCAAACGAGAAACTTTGGTTTCGTTTACTCGCTCGACCAGCTCGCACAACTCGGGGGAACGACGACCATTGTGCAAAACGCCATCATTAATCCAGTGGCCTATCAGCGCACGCTCGTGAATGGCCAGCAGGCATTTGTGGGTTCGATCGGAAGTCCTCAGCCGGAACTATCGGTAACTGAGCGCGAAGTAGCGAGGGTGGGAACCTTTGTTCGCTCGACAATGGATGTTACGGCGAACGACTTCGCGTTGCCGTTCAGTTTGCGCTACGACCTTGGAAACCGGATCCGCCTCGAATTGACTGCTGCTCCGACGCTCACGATTGCAAATGCCAGCCTCGACACCATCACCAATCGTCGCTCGTTCAATGAGTTCCGCGCCGGCGACACCACCGTGGGACTTAGCGCCGTGACGCGGGGCGCCATTCGGTTCCCCAATGTTGGATTTGGCAATGGGTTTGCTCCTCCACCCAGCCCGGTCGCTCCACCTCAGGCTGTTAACCAGCCAACCCAAACTCCGACGACGGGTGGCGGTGGAAAGTCTGCGGTTCCACGTTCTCCGGGATACCCTGGAAAATTGGTTGGGCGGACGCGGTTGGAAGATTCCACGCTTCAGGCGCTATTTGGGGTAAGTGGCGGCGCCTCGGTCATCCTCGACCTGAACGAAGAGCGCACCTTCTTTGCCGAACTTTGGGGTCGGTACAATTGGGTTCAATCCTTCGGCTTGGATAACGGAACGGGTCGGAGCAATGTGGACCTGAGCAGCTTCCAGGCGGGCTTCGGTCTCGGATATCGATTCTAATCCAACTACAAGACCGCAGCAGACCTGAATTCGTCGCCATGGTTTCTGCAAACGAGGCCCAGTTCGTTTTCTGCGCTGGGATTTCGGTCGCAGGATAACTGGCGGCTTGGTTCGATATGGCGGCACCCTCGCGATTTGCAGCGCTCGCGGCTGCGCTGTCTTTGTCCGTCTTCACCTTCGCGGAAGAGAAGGCGGGGTCGGATGGTGTCAAACCTGGAACTCGCACGGAACGGAACCAACTGACCGCCGCGTCAGCGGGCGACGAATCGATTGAAGCTCGCTTGATCGCTGAAGCAAAGGAACGGGCGACCGAACGCAAGCTCCCGGAGGCGCTGACCGCTGTGGAGAGATACCGGCAACTCAAGGGCGAGACCGATCAATACTTTGAACTGAAGGGAACGGTCCTGACTCTGTGCAAGGAATACGAGAGCGCAGAAAAGGCTTTCACCGAATTGCTTTCAATCGCGCCCAATTCGTACGTGGGGCGCTTCAATCGGGCGGAAACCATCATGTTGCAGGGCCGGTATGCGAAGGCCGAGAGCGAGTTCGCTGTAGTGGAAAGCGAACGAAGTTCGATCGCGCCGCCCGTCGCTGACCTGGCGCGATTCAAACGCGTCGCATGTCTGCTTGCCCAAGGGAAGATGCTCGAAGCCTCTGGGTTGGTGCCACCGATTCAGGAGACCAGAGAGAGCCCGGCGCTCTACTATTCCCGGGCGATGGTGGCGTGGGTGAAAAAAGATGCCGAGGGAGCGAATCGTTTGCTCGGGGAAGCGCGCGAGCAGTTCTCGCGTGAGGTGGATGACCTCTACACGGACACTTTCGTGGAAATGCGCTGGGGAACGCGCGGTGCGAATGGGGTGTTTAACTTCGGATTGAAGTTCCGATAGCCGCGGCGCGAAATCGTAATCGGTGAGGAAATTTGGAACCCCGGCAGGCTACGAAGTCGGCGTCATTGATCGCTGAGCCTAAAAGCGGCGATCGGAGGAGCCACGGATTCCACGGATGACACGGATTCAGAGACTGGTGGGTGTCGCCCACTTTCTCAAGCGATCACCCAACGGTTGAAGGTGACGGTCGCCCCAAGTGCTTCGTGATCCGTGTTATCCGTGCAATCCGTGGTTTCCATTTCTGGATTTAGGATAACTCGACCGGGCGGTTGGTGGCGCAAGCCGAAGCGGCCTTTTTCCCCCCCGAAAAGACGCGTCACCGGGAGTGGGTCGACTTCATGGCAGCAGCAATGTAGGAACGGCCGCGGCGGGTCATCGCCTGCGGGCCGCTTTCACTCGACGTAAGGGAGGGCGTGGCGAGCGGGATCATGGGGCAGGTTCACGGAGACGTTATCGTGATGCTTCTCAACCGCGATCACCAGCGGGCCGCCAGCCCTTTGAATTTCAGCGACGCCGCGGATCAGTAGCTCTTGCGGGTCGGCTCCGGCTTCGGTTTCTCCTTCTTGCGCTTCTTCACTTCTTTTTTGTGACTGTTGTTTCCTTTGGCCATGACTGACCGTAACCGACCTGAGCCGCAAAGTCTTGAGGTTTGAAGCCTCCCTCATTAATTGGCCGCGCCTGAGTATTCTCTCGCGATCCAGCAACGACGTGTGATGATCGCGAAACTATGGGCGATAAATCACCGAAAGCGACCAACAAACAGGCGGCGCAGAAGCAGGCCAAGGCCAACACAAACACGCAGAAGAAAAATAACGCCGCTGCCGCCAAGCAGGCGGTGAAGCCGAAGAAATGAGGTCTCTGAGCCGGCTGCGCTGATCAATTCAGCGGTTCAAATGTGGCCAGGAGCGAAGCGAGGTCGATGAACTCGTTGGCCGAAGTCTTTAGCCCCGCGCCGAGGGTCTGAGGCAGAGATGCGACTTCGACTCGGATCCCCCGACGCCTCAACATCAGTGCGAGGTGAGCGAAATCGGCATCGCCAGTGACCATGACAACGACGTCGGGCTGCATCGCGGCCGAGAGTTCCACGGCGTCGATCGCCATCATCACGTCGACGTTGGCCTTGTAATGTCCATCCTCGGCAGGCGCTCCATCCTTGGACACGACGAGAAACCCATTCGAGCGCAACCAGTGGAGAAACTTGTTTTTTTTGTCTCGCTCGATCTGCCACTCGGTCATGGCTGGCGGCAATCCGGCGTAGACGACCATTTCGATGAGCTCCCGCTGCTTGACCAGGAAATCCCTCAGTTTGAGCCAGTCCAGTTTGCGGGTCAGGACCTTCGCAGAACTGGTGATGTTTGATTCGTCGACGAAGACCAGCACCCGGCGGGTTTCTGGCGGTGACTTTTGGGAGGGCTTCATGTGGCTGGGTTGCGTAGAAGCGGACGAGGGACTTGTCACGAGGAATGCTGATGCGAGCAGGAAGGCCATCCACCGCCCTGAGCGACATCCGGATCCCCCCAGGTGATCGCAACCACAACCCCGGCGCTGAAAACTAGCTGGCGTTCGGGCTGGATTGAAACTTCAGGTTCTCATCGCCCGGCCAGTCGAAACATTGGCAGGTTCATCAGGGGGCGGACGAAATTCGGCTCCGCGGCCCGTTCGGCGAGGGAATTGAGGTCTCGGTAGCTAACCGACGGCGAGGCCGCGTCGGGCGCGCTCCAACGCGGTGTAAAAAATAGCGACACCGTTAGTTTGGGAGCCCGTCTTTTTCGCAATCCACTGCCCACGATGGTGCGGATGGGGGGGGATTCGAACCCCCGTTACCTTGCGGTAAACACGCTTTCCAGGCGTGCGCGATCGACCACTCTGCCACCCATCCTTGCACTGTCTCCCACCGTTTTCGGCGGGGCGGGAATACTGCGGCAATTCGCAGCGTTCGCAAGCGCGATGTGCGATCAATGTTTGGGCGCGCGGCGGAGGGCGGGCGAGTCGAGATCGAGGTCGCGGTGAGGGATGACTTCCAGGTCAGGGAATGCGGCACGCAACGGCTTGGCGATCTCGGCGGCACGGCCGGCGATGATGATGCTCAGGGCTTCCGGGCGGTAGTGGCGGGCGGCGAATGCACGGGCGGTTTCGGGGGTTACGGACTGAACGCGGGCGGGGTATTCGGAGAGCAGACTGAGGGGCAGGTTGTGCGCGGCGAGTTCGACGATCTGGCTGGCGTAGGTGCGATTCGTTTCGAGATCCCGCGCGAAGTTGCCGGTGAGCACCGATTGGCGCGCGGTGAAGAATGCGGGGTCCGCGGCTTCTTTGCCGAGGCGGATGAGTTGCTCGCGGAGGAGCGTTGCGACTTCGACGGCGGAGCCATTTTTCGTCTGGCAGCCGGCGACGCACGTGCCGCCGCCGCGCAGGCATTCGAAGGTGCTGCGGGCGCCGTAGCTGAGGCCGCGTTTGACGCGGATTTCCTGATTTAGCCACGAGGTGTAGCCGCCGCCGAGGATGGTGTTGGCGACGAGTCCGGCGAAGTAGTCTTCGGCGCTGCGCGGGACGGCGTGCGTGGCGATCAAAACGGCAGCCTGCCCGGCGTTGGGCATGTCGATCAAAACGGTGCGCGGCGTGGTCGTGGGTTGGAACGCGGGGTTGGCCGCGACGATTGCCCCGGGGGTCGCCTTCCACGGGCCGAATGCCGCGTCGGCGAGTGAGCGGGCGACCGTGGCGGTGACATTGCCGACGACGACGAGCTGGGCCTGGCCCGGTGCATAGTGGGCGGCGTGGAATGCGGTGATCGATTGGCGGTTCAGGCGCGGCAGCGAGGCGAGCGTGCCTCCCGGTGGGTGGGCATAGAGTCCGCTCCCGAGCAGCATGCGCGACGCGGCGGCGCGGGCGACGGTGAGGGGTTCCTCGAGGGAAACGCGGAGTTCGTCGAGCATCTGCCGGCGCAGGCGCTCGATTTCCTCCGGGGCAAACTTCGGGTGCATCGCGACATCGGCGAGCAGGTCGAAAGCCGGGGCGAGATTGGCGGAGAGCGTCGTCAGTTCGACGATGCTGCCATCCCACGCGGCGGTGGCTTTCAGCGTGGCGCCGAGCGACTCGACTTCCCGCGCGATCTCCGTGGCGGTGTGGCTCGCGGTGCCCTGGGTCAGAAGTGCGGCGGTCAGATTGGCGAGCCCGGCGCCAGATTTGGGATCGGCCTCGGCCCCGCTCTGGAGCAGGAGCGCGGCGCTCACGAGCGGGAGACCGGGCCGCTCGATGACGATCAGCCGCAGGCCGTTGGGGAGCGTTTCTTCGGTGGGGGAAAGCGGGGTCGTCGCGCGCGCGGCGGCGGGTTCAGGCAGGCCCTCGATCGCGGCGGAGAATGCCGCAAGATTGATGCACTGCCACGCGATGAGGAAACAAACGGAGGGCTTCATTTTTTCACCGGCGTTTTCTTTTTCATGGCGGCGGGCAGGTATTCGATGGTGAGCCGGTTGGCGTCCGTGAAGTATTTCCGCGCGACCTCCAGGACCTGCGCGGCGGTCACGGTTTCGAGCGCCGTCAGCTCGCGATTGGCCTGCTCGGGGTCCCCCACCACGGTGGCCGCGTTGCCGAGCGCCATGGCTTTGCCTGCGTGAGTTTCGCGCTCGGTGAGGCGGGCGAGCAGCGTTTGGTTCCGCGCGGTGGACAGTTCGGCTTCGGTGATCCCTTTCTCGATCAAGCGGGCGAACTCCGCGCGCAGTGCGGCCTCCGCTTTGGCGACAGGCACTCCGCTCGCGAGCACCATCTGCGCGGTCAGCAGCCCCAGGTCGGAGCGCAGGTCCGCGGCGAACTCCGCGCTCTGCGCGAGCTGTTTCTCGTAGACGAGCGCGTGGTGGAGCCGGGACGATTCACCACCCCCGAGGACCGAGGCGAGCAGGGTCAGCGCGGGGGTCTCGTCGCTGGAGATCTTCGGCGCGAGCCAGGTCATGGCGAGCGCGGGCAGGGGGACTTTGGCGTCGTATTCCCGGAGCCGGCGTTCGGCGGTGCGCGGCGGCTCCTGCACGGTCACGCGCGGGATCGCCGTGTCGGGATGGGTGAGCGGGCCGAAGTATTGATCGACCCAGCGCTGGAGCTGCGCGGGATCGAAGTCGCCGACGACGACGAGCACGGCATTGTCCGGGCGATAGAACGTCGTGTGGAAGGTGCGCGCCTCTTCGAGCGAGGAAGCGTCGAGTTCGGCGATGTTGCCGATGGTGGGGCGCTTGTAGGGATGCTCGGCAAACGATATCTTCAGGATGAACTCGCCGAATTCGCCGTAAGGCTCGGCCATGACGCTCTGCCGGAATTCTTCCTTCACGACGTCCCGTTCGGTGTTGAAATTCGCCTCGTTCACGTCGAGCGCCGCGAGCCGTTCGGCTTCGGCCCAGAGCAGTCGCTCGACGTGGTTGGAAGGAATCGTCTCGTGATAGGCGGTGACGTCGTCCGCGGTGAACGCATTGTTTTCCCCGCCCACATCTTCGGTCAGGCGATCGAGAAACTCATTGGGCATCCGCCGGGTGCTCTTGAACATCAGGTGTTCGAAGAGGTGCGCGAATCCGCTCCGGCCTGCGGGATCGTCCTTCGACCCCACGCGATACCAGACCTGCACGGCCACCGTCGGCGACGCGTGATCTTCGAGCCAGAGGACTTGGAGGCCGTTCGGGAGCGTGCGCTGCTCGTATTTCAGCGGCGGGATGGCATCGGCGGCGCGAAGAGGAGCGCTGGCCGCGAGGAAGAGCGCGGCGAGCAGGCGGAGGGCTTTCACGCCGCGAGCGTGAAGCGTGGGCGCGGCGGTGGAAAGCCAGAACGTACGGCACCGGGCGCGAGGGGTGTGATTCAATGGGGTGCAGCGAAGTCTGTAGTCCCGGAGGGACAGCGGAAATTAGCCAGTGGCGTCAGCCACCGGACTTGAGTCACAAAGAGACCGAGCCCCGGCAGGGGCGGCAGAAATTCCAGCGCCCCTGCCGGGGCGGAGCGCTTTATTCCGTGATCCGGTGGCTGACGCCACCGGCTAATTTCTTTCAGCCCTGCCGGGCCGAATCGTCCGGCCTTCAACTTAGTTTGGTATGAATGCCGAAGGATCCATGAACTTCCGGAGACCGAGGTCCCTCGGCTTCGTTACACTCCGCTCGGGATGACAGGCGTTTGTAGATTTCGGTCCGCCCTCTGATCCATTTCGTGTCTTTCGTGGACTTTTTTTCCGGCCGCGGGAGGGGCTAAGGAAATAATACGTGTAAGTATCTTTTGACAACCCACCTCCCTTTTCCTATCGAGTCTCCCGCCCCCAAACCTCCACCGGTTTTTCGCCGTCTCCCTATGAAGCTTCGCCTCGCTCTCCCGCTCGCTCTCGTCGCCGTCGCCCTGCCGCTCTACGCGGCGAAGAAACCCTCGAAGCCGGCCAAGGCTGATGAAGCGAAGCCGGTCGCTGTTGCCGCCGGCGGCGTGAAGGGCTGGCTCGACTGGCGCGGTCCGCTCCAGACGGGGGTGTCGCTCGAGACGGGTTTGCCGGAGAAGATCGACGCGAAGTCGGCGCTGTGGAGCGTGGATTTCCCCGGGCAATCGGCACCGGTGATCGCGAATGGGCGGCTCTATGTGATGGGGTATGAGGGGGAAGGCGATGGGTTGCAGGAAGGTGTGGCGTGCTTCGATGCGGAAAGCGGCAAGCTGCTCTGGAAGGATCTGAACAACGACTTCCTGAGCGACGTGATCTATCTGCGCTACGCCACTTCCAGCCCGGCGGTGGATCCGGAGACGGGCCACATTTTCACCCAGGGCAGCCAGGGCCTGCTCACCTCCTACTCGCCGGATGGCAAGGTGCTCTGGCAGCACTCGATGATGGAGGAATTCGGCCGCCTCACTTTCCCGAACTCGCGCACCGCATCGCCGATCATCGACGGCGAACTCGTGATCACCCGCGGCATCACGAGCGCGTGGGGCGCGTACGGTCCGGCGGGCGATCGGTTCTATGCGTTCGATAAGAAGACGGGCGAACTCGTGTGGTCGAGCGCGCCGGGCGATCGGCCGCAGGACAATACTTTCTGCCACGTGTGGCTCGGCTTCTACGAGGGCAAGCGGGTGATCTACTCCGCGGGCGGCGATTCCACGCTGCTGGCGATCAACGCCCGCACCGGCGAACCGCTCTGGCGCGTCGCCGCGGCGAAGGCGGGCGCGAAGGGCGGCATCAACGCGGCGGTGCTCGAATACAAGGGCAACATCATCGTCGTGCACGAGAGCGAGAACATCGACAGCACGGAAATCGGCCGCATGACGGCTTACAAAATCCCCGCCGGCGTGAAGCCGCCGAACGCGCAGACGCCGGTGGTCCTGACGCCGGGCCGGGAGATCGAGTCCTGGCGGAATCCGGTCGGCTCGCTGGCGAGTTCGCCCGTGCTCGTGGGCAATCGCATCTACGAAATCAGCGGGACCGGCGACCTCTACGCGGTGAATGCCGATGACGGCAAAGTGCAGTGGAAGCAGAAGCTCGGCATCGAACAGCGGCAAAGTTCCCCGCTCTACGCCAACGGAAGACTGTATGCCGCTATCTATATTGCCGCGAAGGGTGAAGCGGGCGCAGCGCCGGAAGGCAACGAGGGTGGCGACGGCGAGATCTTCGTGATCAAGCCGGGCGAGAAGAGCGCGGAGATCGTCAGCCGCACGATCCTGAGCGGCAAATGCTTTGGCTCGCCCGTGGCCTACAATGGCAAGGTCTACATTCAGACCGACAAGAAGCTCTACGCCTTCGGCAAAAAGGGCGACAACACCAAGGGCCTGGCAAAGTATCCTGAGCCCGCGAAGTGGCCCGCCGCGGGTCCGGTCGCGCAGCTCCAGCCGATCCCTTACGAGTTTGTCCTGAAGCCGGGTGAGAAGCGCGGTTTCCGCATCCGCGGTCTGGACGCGAATGGTTTCACGGCGGAGGAAGCCATTGATGCGAAGAGCGTGAAGTGGGAGTCGTTCATCCCGCCGACCGCGCTGGTGAAGGTGACGATGAAAGGCGCGTTCGACGCGGAGGGCGTGCTGACGGCGGAAGCGATGTCCGCCGGGCAATGGAAGGCGACGCGCGATGGCGCGGTCGGCTATGTGAAAGGCCGCGTGGTCAGCGCGCTCCCGATCCAGCAGGACTTCGAAGCGCTGGAACTCAAGGAAACCACCGGCCCCGGACTCGGCAAGGAGCCGCTCCCGCTCGCACCCGCCACCGCCGAAAAACCTGCGCAACAAGGCGCACCGACAAATTGGAACGTGGTCGAGGAACCGACCGCCTTCTCCTACCCGCCGCTGTGGTGGAATAGCGCGCGCTTCCGCTTCGAAGTGCGCCAGGCGCCGGGAGAGGGCGGCACCAAGGCCTTCTGCAAAACGATCGACAACAAACTCTTTCAACGGGGCCAGGTGTTCATCAGCACGCCGGACCTGGAGAACTACACCATCGAAGCCGACGTCCTCACCGAGGGAAACAAACGCAAGATGAGCGAAGTGGGCGTGATCAATCAGCGCTACATCATCGTGCTCAAGGGCAACTACCAGCAGATCGAAGTGAACTCAAATCAGGAGCGCCTCAAGGTCGCTGCGCCCTTCGCCATCTCGCCAAATACCTGGTATCGGGTGAAAGCCCGCGTGGATGTCGCGGCGAATGGCAGCGGCGTGGTTCGCGCGAAAGCCTGGAAAAAGGGCGATGCCGAACCCGAAGCCTGGACGATCGAAGTGCCGCACAAAATCGCGCACACGCACGGCTCGCCCGGTCTCTACGGATTTTCGCCGCAGGAACAGCGCGCGTGGGTCGATAACATTGTGGTCACGCCAAACGAATAACTCGCGGCTACAATCGCCGGCATGATCGAACGCTCCACCTCTCCCACGCCCACGCTGCAGCAGATCTTCCCGCACGAAAGCTTGCGGGTCTATCAGCAGGCCATCGGCTTCGTGGCGTGGTGTGAGCAGCTCACCGAGAAGCTGCCCAAGCCGATCACGGCGCTCAATGAACTCGAGCGCGAACTCACCTTCATCCCGCTGAAGCTCGCTGAAGGCAGCGCACAGGCCAGCGCCGTCAAGCGCCTCGAGTCGCTCGATGCCGCCCGCGCCGCCGCCCTCCACTGTGCAGCGTGTCTCGACGTGCTGGTGGCCAAAAAGCGGCTGCTCGCCGGCCAGGTCATCAGCGGCAAAAAGCAGCTCTCCGAACTCATTGCCACGCTCGTCACCCACATGGACGACATTACAAAATCCGAACTCGCACAAACGCCCGCTCCACCTTTCGCCCAATCCTGACCGCCACCACTCCATGAACTCGAAGACCTCCCGCACGTCCCTTTTCATCCTCACCCTCGGTATCGCCACCCTCGGTGCTCACGCCGAAGACTGGCCGCAGTGGGGCGGTAATGATCCCGGCCGCAATATGTATTCGCCCGCCACCGGCATGCCCGAATCGTTTGAGCCGGGCAAATTCAAGTCCGGCACCGAGGAGATCGACATGGCCACCACGAAGAACGTGAAGTGGGTCGCCAAGCTTGGCTCGCAGACCTACGGCAATCCGGTCGTCGCGAATGGCAAAATCTTCGTCGGCACGAACAACGCCACCCCGCGCGATCCGAAATTCAAGGACGACCGCGCGAACCTCTACGCCTTCAACGAATACAACGGCGACTATCTCTGGCAGCTCGCCGTACCGAAGCTGGCCTCCGGCAAGGTGAACGATTGGGAATACCTCGGGTTGCTCAGTTCCCCGCTCGTGGAGGGCAGCAAACTCTGGATCGTGACCAACCGCTGCGAAGTCGTGTGCCTCGACGTGGAAGGCATGAGCAATGGCAACGACGGTCCGTACAAGGACGAAGCGAAGTATCTCGGTGGCCCCGGCAAACCGCCGGTGGAGCCCGGCGAGAAAGATGCCGACGTCATCTGGCGCTACGACATGATGGATGAACTCGGCGTCTTCCCGCACAATGCCTCGAACAGCTCCCCGATCGCGGTCGGCGAGTCCGTCTTCGTCTGCACCAGCAATGGCCAGGACTGGACGCACGTGAACATCCCCTCCCCGCTCTCCCCGTCCTTCATCGCCCTGAACAAAAAGACCGGCGAGTTTGCAGGCGAAGACGACGCGAAGATCGGGCCCAACATCAAACATGGTCAGTGGACCTCCCCTTCCCACGGCAAGGTGAACGGCAAAGACCAGGTCTACTTCGGCGGTGGCGACGGCCTCCTCTACGCCCTCGAATCCACGCCGACCAAGGAAGGCGAGAGCAGCTACATCAAGCGCGTCTGGTGGTTTGACGCCGTGCCCGAGGAATACAAGAAGGACAAGACCGGCAAGCCGATCAAATATCCCGCGCCCGAAGGCCCGAGCGAAATCAACTCGACCCCCGTCTTCTACAAGAACCGCATCTACGTTCCGATCGGCCAGGATCCCGAGCACGGGGAAGGCGTCGGCCGCCTCGTCTGCGTGGACGCCACCAAGACGGGAGACATCACCAAGACCGGCCTCATCTGGGACTTCAAAGAAATCCATCGCTCCATTTCCACCGTGAGCATCGACCCGACGAACGGGCTGCTCTTCGTCGCCGACTTTAGCGGCTTCGTCTTCTGCCTCGATGCCGAGACCGGGAAGAAATACTGGGAATACGACACCAAGGCCCACATCTGGGGCTCCACCTTTGTGGTCGATGGCAAGGTCTACATCGGCGACGAAGACGGCGACTTGACCGTCCTCGCCTCGAGCAAAGAGCGCAAAGTCCTCAGCGAAGTGAACATGGGCGCGCCCGTCTACTCCACGGCGATCGTGGCCAATGGCACGATGTATCTCGGCACCCAGACGCACCTTTTTGCGATTGCCGCCGGCGCCAAGCCGGTCGAACCGGGCGCGAAGAAATAGGCGGCACCGCCGTCACTCAACGGCGTCGGAACGCGAGTACGGGAATCACTCACAACTCCCAATCGCCCGCGCGGAATCGCGCCGACGTGGAGCTGCGGTTTGCGGGCGCTGCGCGTCGATGAGTTGACGCATTTCCTCAACGTGCTGCGGGGCGCGATCAGCGTGATCGGTCCGCGCTCGAATATGGCATCTGTTGGAGACACCGAAAAAGACTTGCGTTGCCGGTATCACTGACTCTAAAAACAACGCGTTCACTTCCCCCGGAGCGAAAGTTAGAGTGAGTAAATGCGACAGGTCAGTTTGCGAGCGATTGCTGGAAATTGCTAACTGCGGGGCGTCCGGGAGACGGGCCGCAGCGGTGAGGTTTTCGAAATCGCAGTGGGCGACTTGAAGAAGCAGTCGAAGAGTTCGGGCGGGAAAATTCGTCCCAAGAATTTTCCCCCCTTAGGATTCACCCAACCAGCCAGGCGTCACGTTTCACGGGGGCTCCGTGGGATCGGGTAGATAGGATGTGCGGGCAGCCGGATTTTTGCGGGTTAGCGAGAAGCGTTAGTTGAAAAGAAAGGTAGCAAAATGAAGACAGTGAAACGTGTGGGTGTGCGCGCCGTGGAAGCGAGCGTGTCCGTGAGATTGATGGCCAGCCTGGTGCTGGTCGGGAGTGTGGTGCCGGCCGGTTCCGCGTGGGGCCAGAGCACGTATATTTGGAAAACGACGACCACCGGGACCGGTTGGTTGAATTCTGCCAACTGGACCGCTGGGCCCGCCAACACGGCGCCGGGCGTCAGCGCCAACGGCAGCAGCCTGATCGATGGCAACGCCGGCGACGTGGCCGTTTTTAATGCGCTCGGATTTCCCGGTGCCGAGATCGGCATCGACTTCAGCGCGAGCGCCAATACCGGCGTGGGCAATGACACCGGCGCGAACGGCCTCCTGACGCTCGGCGCCATCAATTGGAACTCCCCCACCACGGCGGTCACGATCGGCAAGTCCGACAGCGTGGCTCCCTCCGGGATCCTTCGTCTCACCGGCGCGACCGTCACCTCGGGCTTCCAGACGATTCCGAACGTGCTCATCTCCGTTTCCAGCGGGGCAGGCACCGATCTCACCATTGCGGACACCGTATTCACTGGGACGGGAACGCTCGCCGTCCAACTCGGGACGGCAAATGGCGGGTTCCACGTGGCCACCGACCGCACTCTGGCGATCGGCGCCGCGGTCACGGAACTCTCCGCTGGATCGGGCTTCACGAAACTCGGCGCGGGGACGCTCACGCTCTCCGGTGCGAACACTTTCACTGGTCCCGTCACCGTGCAGGCGGGCGTCCTTTCGGCCCGATCTGCCGGAGCTTTCGGAGCCGCGGGCGGAACGAATTCCGTGGCGAGCGGCGGTGCGGTGTCGCTGGAGGATGGCGCCGTGATTTCCGGCGAATCCATTTCATTGCGCGGCACCGGCGCTGCCAATGGGGCAGGGACCGGCAACGGCGCGCTGCGAGCCGCGGAAAACGCCACGGCTTTCTGGGCGGGAACGATCATCCTCGACGACGCCGTCGCCCGGCTCGGCGCAGCGGATGGGGGCACGCTCCGCGTCTCCGGTTCGATCCAGAATGGGCTCGCAAACACGCTGAACATCGGAGCGGGTTTCCCCGGCGGAAATGGCACCGTGCTGCTCTCCGGAACGAACACTTACACCGGCAATACCAACATCATTCGCGGCACGCTGAAGCTCGGCCGCTCCAACGCCCTGCCCACCGGGACCGTGCTCGATGTCGATTCCTCGAATGCCGCGGAGACCGCCATCTTCGATCTCGCCGGATTCAATCAAACCGTCGGCGGACTCAAACGCAGCGTGCCGGCGGGCGGTGGCGGAAGCCTCGTCAAGATCACGGGCAACACCCCGAGCACCCTCACCGTCAATCAGGCGATCGACACCGAGTTCAGCGGCGCGATCCTCGGCCGGCTTTCCCTGACGAAGAGCGGCGCAGGGCAGCTCGCCCTCACCGGCGCGAATGCCTTCACCGGCAATACGGTCGTCTCCGGTGGCATCCTCGCCGTCGATCCTTCGGCGCTGGCGGCCACCGCTGCGATCAATGTCACCAGCGGTGGCACCCTCCTGCTGACCGGCGACGGTGAGCGGATCAATGACGGCGCGAATCTGACGCTCGGCGGCGGCAGACTCAGCATGGAGGGAATCAGCGACCAAACTGAAAACCTCGGCGCCCTCATCCTCAGCGCCTCCTCCATCGTCGATTTCGGGAGCGGCAGCGGAAACACCCTCGCCTTTCGCAGTCTGAACCTGGGCGCGAACACCCTTTCCATCTACAACTGGAGCGGCGCCCATTACTTCAATACTGCTTCCGATCCCGGCACCCCGGCTCTTCAGGATCGGCTGCTCTTTGCGAATGACACCGGCCTCGTTGGCGTGAGCCCGCAGCTCCTCTTCTTTTCCGACGCCGGCACCACCCTCATCGGCAATGGCAAGGAGATCCTCTTCGGTAGCCCGGTTTCCGCCTTCGAGCTCGTCCCCATTCCCGAGCCGGGCACTCTGTTTGCCGGCCTGAGTCTGCTCGGACTCGTCGGCTGGCGCGAGCGCCGCCGCGGCCTGCGTTTGCGCGGCGCAGTTCGATAGAGTCGCGGGCCGTCTGGCCGGCCCGCACGCTCCTGGCGGTGCGGACCTCGGGCTGGAAAGGCTTGAACCGTCCGGTGCGGGCACTAAGCGAGACGTCGCTCGGAGCGCGGGGTGACGCCATTCGCCACACGGCTGTCGTGGAGAAGTTACAGTGCCGTTCTTGGTCAGCGATCCTTCGGCATCTAGAAACGGCGTAGAACAAATCCAACCGCTTCCTGCTCGACGGTACTCACCGTTCCCCTCTCCAGCGAGCAAGCGTCCGCCCGCGCCGTCACCGGCGTGGCGGAGCATCTCTTACATCCTGTCCGCCTGTCTCCACGCCTCCGCCGCACACCATGAGCAAATCCACCCACCTCAATCGTCGCCCGCCGTCCTGGAACGGGTATGCCACAGCCATTGTTTTCACCGGGTGGATGGGACTGAGTGCGATAAGCGCCGCGGCTGCGAGCAGGTGGTGGGACACGGATCCTGCGGCGGGTGTGGGCGGCAGCGCGACGTGGGGGACGACGTTCAGCACGGTCGCGGCTGGGAACCTGGCGCTGACGACGGCTGCGGCGGCGGACGACACGATCTTCGAAGGAACTCCGGGCACCATCACCTTGAACGGCAACCAGACGGCGAATTCGCTCACTTTCAATACGACTGGCTACAAGATCACGGGAAACAATACCAACGCGCGAACAATCACGGGGCCGACGACGCTGGCGGCCGCGGTCAATCTGACCGTCGGGAACGGCGAAACGACGGACCTCTCGATCGGCTTGGGGAATGTCTCGGGCGGAGCGGGATCGAGTCTGACCATCAGCGGTAGTGCAACGGGCGGGGCGGTGACGCGTTTCAATCTTTCGACCGGAACAGCACCCGCCGTGAGCGTGCCCATCGTTGTGACCGGGAGCGGGTTCGCAAACATCGCCAGCGGGACTGCCGGCGCCGTCGTTTCCGGGAGTGTCACGGGCAATGGCGCGCGGCTGAACCTCGGGGCAACGAGTGGTAATGCGATCACCTTCGCGCAGAAGATCGAGAATGGAGCCGGGACCGTCCGCATCTCCGCGGGATCCAGCGGAGGCGCCGGGGTGGTGACGCTGAGCGGGGCAGGAAATGCGTGGGGAGCGACCGAGTTGAACAATGCGGCCAGCGGCATCCTTCGCGTGGGCGCGGCGAATGCGCTTCCGACGGCAACGACCCTGACTTTCGGGGCGACGGCAACGAACGGAAATTCTATTGTCGAACTCGCCGGATTCGACGCGACGGTCGGGCAATTGACGAACGGTCCGCAGTCGGGAGGCATCCTGCGGAATACCTCGGCGACGGCGGCGAAGCTGACCATCAGCGGCAGCGACACGTCCGCGGCTGCGTTCAACGGGTCGCTTCAGGATGGCGTCGGCGGAGGCGCGCTGCGCATTCAACGATCCGGGACCGGGACGACGATCCTCACGGCCTCGAATATCTTCACGGGATCCACGAGTGTCACGGGAGGGAAACTGACGCTGGCGGCGAGTGGCACTCCTGCGCTGGCGAATACCTCTGCCGTGAGCGTGACTGCCGGAACGCTGCTGCTCGGCGCCTCCGATCAGATCAATAATCTGGCCTCCGTGACCCTGGGGAATGCCGCCACGTTTGACGTGGGCGGATTTTCCGAGGGTTCGTCGGCTGCCGATGGGCTCGGTTCCCTGATTCTGTCCACCAGCGGGGGGACCGCCAATCTCGATTTCGGCGTGCTCGGGACCGGCGCGAGTAACCTCCGGTTCGGCGGCGTGGGCGCGCATGATGGCAAGCTCTCGATCACCGATTACGACCTGGGGACTGATCATCTATACTTCGCGGGTCTCCCGAGTTCGTTCGACTTCACTCAGAGCAATGTTTCGTTCAACGGTGGAACGGGATTTAGTACCATCTCGTTTACGGGTGGTTTTGAACTGCTTCCGGTCCCGGAGCCCACGACCATTCTCGGTGCGTTTGGCCTGGTCGCCTTCGTTGTGTTCCGCGAGCGCCGTCGGTTGGTCGGCTCGAAAGTCTGATTGGTCGCGCTGTCCTATGATTTCGCAGAGGACACGCGGTTTGCTTGGCACGGTGCTGCTTTGCCAGGCGTCGCTCGCTGTCGTCCTGCTGGCTGGTGTGGCTGGATTGACCTTCAGTTTCATCACTTCAGCCACGGCGGAACAGTGGAGCCGCTATCCGATCTATGGCCTGATCATCGCGGGCGGCCTCGTTTATGAAGCGATGGCGCGCGACCGTTCGCGGACGCGCTCCAGCCTCGGGCGGCGCAGCTTTCTCCAGCAGCATCAACTGACGCTGAGGCAGATGGCCTACGCAATGGGTGCCTTGCTCCTCTTCCTGGCGCTGACCAAGGATCAAACAATCTCGCGCACCTTTTTGCTCATCTATCTCCCGACCCTCTATACGGGGATGGTCGCGACGAACGTGCATCTGCCGAAACTTCTGGCGCGGGGGATCTTTGGCGGTCTGCGCTCGGAGCGGACCTTGCTCGTGGGGGCACCGGATCGGGCGGACCGATTGAAGCACTGGCTCGCGGGCAAAGAGCTCGTGGGATTTCGGACCGTCGGATTACTGACCGACGATGAAGCCGCCGTCGCTGCGGAAGGTGGCGTTCTCCGCGTGGGTGGGGTGGGCGATCTGGAACGAATTGCGGCGGCCGAGCAGGTGACGCAGGTGATCCTTCTGGAGTTGCCGAGTGAGCGCGCGTCGCACCGGCAGTTGGTCGCCACGACGGAGCGGCTCGGTCTGCGGCTGGTGATTCTCAGTAATCTGGCAGAGTTGCTCGAGCATCCGGTGGTGCATATCGAGGACGACGGAATGCGCTTCATCGCGCTGCGGGAGGAGCCGCTGGAGAATCCGCTCAACCGCCTGCTCAAGCGCGGGCTGGACCTGTCGATCTCGTCGGCGGTCGTCGCCTTCATCCTGCCGCCGCTGGCGCTCATGGTGTGGCTGATTCATCGGGCGCAATCACCGGGACCGCTCTTTTTCCATCAGACCCGCGCGGGCATCCAGAATCGGCACTTTCGCATCGTGAAGTTTCGTACGATGCACGTGAACAATGACGATGAGGCGCGGCAGGCGGTGCAGGGCGATCCGCGGGTCTTTCCCGGCGGACGCTGGTTGCGGCGGTTGAGCATCGATGAGTTGCCGCAGTTTCTGAACGTGCTCCGCGGCGAGATGAGCGTGACGGGGCCGCGCCCGCATCTCGTGGAGCACAATTCGCAGTTCGCCGCGCAGATGGCGAATTATCACGTCCGCACCTTCGTGAAGCCGGGCATCACCGGGCTGGCGCAGGTGCGCGGCTTTCGCGGCGAAGCGCGGTCGGCGGCGGAGATCGCACAGCGGCTGGAGTCGGACATTTCCTATCTGGAAAACTGGCGGCTCGAACTCGATGTCTCGATCATCGTGCGGACCGCGTGGCAGATGATCGCGCCGCCGAAGACGGCGTATTGAGGCAGAGGGCGGCGAAAAAAGGAAACCTGTCATCCTGAGCGGAGCGCCGCGTGTTGGTGGTGGGTTTGCCGGGGGGCGTGGAGCGCGGCGCGTAGTCGAAGGACCTCTAACTATTTCCCCGGCGGGGAGCCCTCTGCACCACCTGCGCCGGAAGAAAAAGTTTGAGGTCCTTCGACTGCGTTCCTCCCCGCCTTCGCCCACGAGGAACTCCGCTCAGGATGACAGGTTTTTTGGATGGGCGCTGCGCGCGGGACGGGTTGCCTTCCAATCCAAACAGCCGGGAGCGCGTCCTTCCGGGTGGACACATTTTTTTGACAATCTCCGCAGGTGCTCGTGACACACCGGCGGATGCGGCGCCGTAGCTTCGAGACATGAAGAAATCCTTCTTACTCATATTGGCTGGCGTGCTTGCGCGTCAGGTTCTCGTCGCGTCGGAACCGGAGGTCAGCCTCCGCGTGCTCCCGGAGCGCGATCTCATCTACAATGGCGGCTCGCGCGAGGTGATCGTGCAGGTCGAACTCCAGGCGCGGAAGCCGGACCGCGGGCATCGCGTGCCGATGAACCTCGCGCTGGTGCTCGATCGCAGCGGATCGATGCAGGGCGCGAAGATCGAGAAGGCGCGCCAGGCGGCGGCGGTGGCGGTGGATCAGCTCGATGATGACGACATTCTCTCGCTCGTCATTTACGACAACGAAACCGAGGTCCTCCTGCCGCCCGCGCGGGTGGGAGGGAAGGGGAATCGCGAGGAGCTGAAATCGACCATCGACCGCATCCGGCCGGGTGGCGGCACGGCGTTGCACGCGGGCGTGACGGTGGGCGCGCGAGAATTGCGGAAGAACTTCGCGAAGGAGCGCGTGAACCGCGTGATCCTGATGTCGGACGGCATCGCGAACGTCGGCCCGAGCCGAACGAGCGATCTGGTGAAACTGGGACGCGACCTGCGCGAGGACGGCATCGCGGTAACGACGATCGGCCTCGGTGACGACTACAACGAAGACCTGATGACCGCGCTCGCGGAGTCGAGCAGCGCGAACTACTACTACGTGAAGGACGCGGAAAAACTGCCGGGCATTTTTTCCGAGGAACTCGGGGTCGCCCGTTCGCTGCTCGCCCGCGAGGTAACGATCCGCATCACCGTGCCGGAAGGGGTGCGGCTGCGGGAGATCGTGGGGCGGCCGGAGATCGAGTGCCGCGGGCGGAGCGCGGCGATTACGGTGCCGGAGCTGTTCGGCGCGGAGAAGCGGCGCTTTCTCGTGAAGTGCGCGGTGGAGGAGAAGCGCAGCGAGCCGCTCGAAGTGGCGTCGATCCAGCTCGGCTACGAAACGGCCGAAGGGAAACGCGCGGCGGACCAGGCGCAGACGGCGCAGGTGAAATTCACCGACGATGCGCCGAAGTCGGAAGCGAGTCTGCGGCCTGAGGTGGCCAGGGAAATGTCGGTGACGCGGAACCGCGAGGCGAAGGAGCGCGCGGTGAAGCTCGCCGATGAAGGCAGGCCGCAGGAGGCGGCGAAGGTCTTGCGCGAGCAAATCACGGCGAACGTCGCCGCGCCGGCCGCCGCGCAGCTTCCCGCGCTGGTGGAGGAGAATCGCAAGCTGCAATCCGCGGCCGATGAAATCAGCGGCGCGGGCTCGCTGAGCAAGTCGAGCCGGAAGGCGGTGCAGTTCGACAACTACAAGGACAAGTATCAGAAGCAGTCGCGCTGAGCGTAGCCGCCGAAACGTCTGTCATCCATGAGCGGCTGTCATCCCGAGCGAAGTGTAACGAAGCCGAGGGACCTCGGATTGCCGGGAACCGCTCGATCATCCAAAGGCCGAGGTCGTTGCCTGCGGCTGTCTCGCAGACTCGGCTCGACTCCGTTACACTCCGCTCAGGATGACAGCGTTTTTTGGGTTCCGGGAGACATTCTGAGGTCGGACGATGCTGGATGCTGGCGACTGGATGCTGGATAAAGAGGGCGCGCCACGTCCAGCGACCACCACCCATCGTCCAGCATCTAGCATCCAGCGACCCGTGACCCGCATCCCGCATCGTTTGCCGTGAAAAAAAGCATCTTCATCTTTCTCCTCGCCGTGCTGGTGCCGAGCCTCGTGCTCGGCTGGCTCGCGCTGCGCAGCGCGGGAGAACAGCAGATCATCCTCGAGCGGCGGACGGCGGAGCTTTACCAAAAGGAAACGGATGCGGTGGCGAGCGCGGCGCGGGCGGTAATCGACGACGAGCGGCGCGCTTTCACCGAGACGCTGCGGCGGCTGCTCGCGAGCGAAGAGGCGGGGAAGTTGGCGGGGGAATTTACTACGCGGCTGGCGGCGGAGTGGCCGCGCAAGGCGGTGGGATTTGCCGTGGGCGAAGGCGGGCGGCTGCTTTCGCCAAGCGCGCAGGTGGGAGTGCGGAATGCGGATTGGAAGGGGTTCCTCACGTCGAACTCGGGCTTCCTCGGCAACACGGTGCCGGCGCAGGTTTACGCCGTGCCGGTGGATGAACTCAATCGCCCGGAGCCGATGCGGAAGCGGAGCGCGAGCGACAATAGCAAGGCGGAGGTGGATTTGGCGGTCTCGCGTGCCAAGAGTTCGAAGGACTCGGCAACGGTGAGTAAAAGCCTGGAATCTGCGAAGCCGATGGCTTCGCTGAGTAAGGAGCAGATGCCGCCGGTGACGTCGTCTGCACCCATGCCCGTGCCGGCTCCCGCGGCGGCGGCGAAGAGCAAGGTAGCTCCGGCGGCGGAAGCGAAAGGGGGATTCAAGGAAGACCGGCCGGCGGGTCCGGCGGAACCTCCGGCTGCGCCCGCGGCCCCGGCGCCCGCTTTGCTGCCCGAGCCGCAGGCGGTGGCCGGCGCGGAGGTCGCGCTGACGCAAGCGGATCGCCAGCAGGGTGCCCTGCGCAACGTGGCGCCGCAGCGTTCGCTGGAGGACAACCGGCAGGCGGTGTCGCAGCTCACGCCGGAGACGGCGGAGTTTCGCACGCTGACCGAGGGCGCGAATGAAGGGGTGCTGGCGCGGTTCGTGGAGGACCGGTTGCAGATTCTTTTCTGGCAGCGCGCGCCCGAGGCGCCGGGACTCATCTTCGGCTGCATGCTGCAGCCCGAGGCGCTGCGCGAACAGTGGCCAGAGACGCTGCCGGTGGCATATGCGTCGCGGCGGGGAAGTGCGACGCCGGAGTTTGTGCTCGCGCTGCTCGACGACAAGGCGCGGCCGGTGGCGACGCAGCCGGCGGGGGAAACTGGGCGTGATTGGAAGCGGCCGTTTGTGGCGTCCGAGATCGGGGAAGCGCTGCCGCACTGGGAGGCCGCGCTTTATCTCATGCGACCGCAGCAGATCGAGGAAAGCGCGCAGGCGGTCCGGCGAAACCTGCTGCTGCTGATCGCGGTGGCGATCTTCGCGATCGCGGCGGGCGGATGGATCGTGGTGGCGGATGCGCGCCGGCAGATGGCGCTGGCGCAGCAGAAGACGGATTTCGTTTCCAATGTCTCGCACGAGCTGAAGACGCCGCTGACGTCGATCCGGATGTTTGCCGAGCTGATGCAAAACGGCGCGGCGGAAGCGAAGCGCTCGCAGTATCTGCGGATCATCATGGTGGAAGCCGAGCGGCTCACGCGGCTGATCAACAACGTGCTCGATTTCGCGCGGCTCGAGCGGCGGCAGAAACACTACGATATGCGCCCGCTCGATCTGCACGCGCTGGTCGCGCGGGTGTGGGAAGCGCAGGAGTTGCACCTGCGGGAGACCGGCTTCAGTACGCAGTGGGAAGCGGCGGCGGGGCCGTATTCGATCCGCGGGGACGAAGACGCGCTGGCGCAGATCCTCGTGAACCTGATCTCGAATGCGGAAAAGTATGCGGGCGAACGCAAGGAGGTGGAGCTGCGGACGACTCTCGATGCGGCAAGCGTGAGCGTGAGCGTGCTGGATCGCGGGCTCGGCGTTCCGGCGGGACAGGAGCGGAAGATTTTCGAGGCGTTTCACCGCGCGCACGATTCGCTGGCCAGCGGGATTCAGGGTTCGGGCCTTGGCTTGACCCTGGCGCAACAGATGGCGGCGCAGCACGGCGGGGAGATCATGTGCGCGGCGCGTGAAGGTGGTGGCAGTGTGTTCACGCTGCGGCTGCCGGTGATCGGACAACCTTCAATCCAATCGCCCAATTCAATCTGACGATTCAATCGCCCAATCGCCCAATCCACGTCGCGAGTGATTGGGCGATTGGGCGATTGAATTGGGCGATTTGATTGAACGATGGAATTGCCCTCCCCCGCCGCTTGACCCCCCGCATGTCGCGGCTACTCTGCGCGTCCGCATTGCCCCGAGTGAAGCACCACAAACCAACCCACGAGTGCGGCGTCTTCGCCGTTTTTGGCCATCCAAACGCCGCCGTCCTGACCTATTACGGGCTCTTCGCATTGCAGCATCGAGGGCAGGAAAGTGCGGGCATCGTCACGGCGAGCGGGCCGAATACGACCTTCGTGCGGCACGTGAATATGGGGCTCGTTTCGCAGGTGTTCGGCGCGGCGGATCTGGAGCGGCTCAAAGGTGACCGCGCGATCGGGCACGTGCGGTATTCGACGACGGGGTCGAGCACGCTGGCGAATGCACAGCCGCTGATGTTCGACACCGGCCGCGGCCAGCTCGCGATCGGCCACAATGGCAACCTCGTGAACGCCGCGGTGCTCCGCGACGAACTCGAACAGCGGGGCTCCATCTTTCAGACCACGGTCGATAGCGAGATCATCCTGCACCTGCTCGCGCAGCCGAGCACGGGCAGCGGAGTGCTCTCCGCCCTGCGGCGGATTCAGGGCGCGTTTTCGCTCGTGATGATGAGCGAGCGCGAGGTCATCGGCGTGCGCGATCCGTTTGGTTTCCGGCCGCTCTCGCTGGGGAAACTGGAGGGCGCCTGGGTGCTCTCGAGCGAGACGTGTGCGTTCGATCTGATCCACGCGGAATTCGTGCGCGAGATCGAGCCGGGCGAGGTGGTGATCATTGATGAAAACGGCGTGCGCTCGGAGTTTCCGTTCAAGGCGGAGCGGCGGGCGTTTTGCATGTTCGAGTATGTGTATTTTGCGCGGCCGGATTCGATCATCTCCGACATCAATGTGGCCCGCGTCCGCACCGAGATGGGCCGCGAACTGGCCCGACTCCATCCAGCCGAAGCCGACCTCGTCGTGCCCGTGCCGGATTCCGGAAACTATGCGGCGATGGGCTTCGCCGAGGAACTGGGGATCCCCTACGACCACGCCTTCGTCCGCAATCACTACATCGGCCGCACCTTCCTCCAGCCCACGCAGCTCATCCGCGACTTCAACGTGCGGGTGAAGCTCAACCTCATCAAAGAGGCCGTGCACGGGAAGCGCGTGGTGGTGGTCGATGACTCGATCGTCCGCGGCACCACGGCGCGCGCCCGCGTGGTGAACCTGCGCGAGGCTGGCGCGAAGGAAGTGCACATGCGGATCTCCTGTCCGCCGCACAAGAATGCCTGCCACTACGGCATCGACTTTCCCGATCCCGAGAAGCTGATCGCCAACCAGCACACGCTCGAGGAAATCCGCGACTACCTCGGCGCCGACTCCATCGGCTATCTCGACGTGCCCGCGATGGTCCGCGCCACGGGACAGGATGAAAACAGTTTTTGCCTCGCCTGCTTCAACGGCAACTACCCGGTGCCGGTCGATCCGACGCTGGACAAATTCATCATGGAACGCCGCGCCCACCGCGTGAGCCTGCTCACCGGCGACGATAATCAGCCGCAACTCTTCAAACCAGCACCCTGATGGCCGCCAATTCGAAATCCGAAACCCAAAATCCGAAATCGAAAAAAGCCTACGCGGCCGCGGGCGTGGATGTGGATCTCGGCAATGCGGTAAAAAGCCGCATCCATGATCGGGTGAAGGTGACGCACGGACCGGAAGTGCTCGGGAAGATTGGCGGGTTCGGTGGGCTGTTTCGCGCGAACTTCAAGGGGATGAAAGATCCCGTGCTCGTCTCCAGCGTCGACGGCGTGGGCACGAAGCTGAAGCTCGCCTTCGCGATGAACCGCCACGACACCGTGGGACAGGATCTCGTCAATCATTGCGTGAACGACATCGCGGTCGTCGGCGCACGCCCGCTGTTTTTCCTCGATTACATCGGGGCCGAGCGGCTGGAGCCGCCGGTCTTCGAAGCACTGATCAAAGGTTTCACGAAAGCCTGCAAGGAAGCGGGCTGCGCGCTGATCGGCGGCGAGACCGCACAGATGCCGGGGATGTATCAGCGCGGCGAGTATGACCTCGCGGGGACGATCGTCGGTGTGGTCGATCGGGCAAAAGCGCTCGATGGCCGGCGGATCAAGTCGGGAGATGTGATCATCGGCCTGCCGTCGAGCGGCCTGCACACGAACGGCTACTCCCTCGCCCGCAGCGTCCTCTTTGAAAAAATGGGGCTCGACCTGAAATCGCGCCTGCCCGGCGTGCCGAGGTCGCTCGGTGAGGAACTCCTCCGCGTTCACCGCAACTACCAACCGCTCCTCGCGAGGCTGCCCGACGGTCTCGTGAAAGGGCTGGCGCACATCACCGGCGGCGGCTTGCAGGATAATCTGCCGCGCGTGCTCCCGAAGACCACCGATGCGGTGATCGACACGAAGTCGTGGAAGCTGCCCGCGCTCTTTCAGCACATCCAGACTGGTGGAAAGGTCGACCGCACCGAAATGTATCAGGTTTTCAACATGGGCATCGGGATGACGATCGTCGTCGCCGCTAGCGATCGCGAACGGACGCTGAAGCTGACGAAAGGCCGCGTGATCGGGCGGATCGAAAAGGGCAGCGGGGTCGTGCGGTTGGAGTTTTAGGGGGGCGCCCGCAACGGTAAAAGGCCTGTGAGGGGAATTCTGGCTCGCGCCCCAGGGAACTATCCTCTCCGCCCGTGACCATCGCCTTCCGTCCCGCTACTGCCGCGGATATTCCGCTCCTGCGCGATCTCGCGGAGCGAAGCTGGCGCGCTTCCTACGCGGAGATGATCAGCGGGGAGCAGATCGACTACATGCTGGCGTGGATGTACTCCGCGGAAAAAATCGCGGCGGAACTGAACTCGGGCGTCCGGTGGTTTCTCGTCGCTCTGGGGGAGGAGCCGATTGGATACCTTTCCCTCACTGTCCATGCGCCCGAGTCGGCCGAATTGAACAAACTCTACCTCCTTCGCGAGCACCAAGGCCGCGGCTTCGGTCAGGCGATGCTCGCCCACGCGCTCGCCACCGCTGCCGCGGCAGGCTGCGGCGAACTTCGGTTGCGGGTCAATAAAGCGAACACCCGCGCCCTTCGCGCCTACGAGAGCGCTGGCTTTCGAATCGTGGACGCCTTGGTCGCGGAGATCGGAGGGGGCTTCGTCATGGACGACTACGTTCTGACCCGGTGGATCGATCGCCCGCAAGGTGTCGCATAAGTTTCGGGAATCGTTCTTTTCACCCGGGTGCCGGCGGCGAATAATCTGCGCGGTTCGATTTCACTATGACTGCATTTCGCATCGCCGTGACACCACCGGCGCGCTCGGGTGGGAAGAAAATCCGCAGCCGCGCGGTGGGCGTTGGAACGCTCTGCCGATTCGGAGCGGGCGCGCTTTGGGTCTTCGCGGCGTGGGGATTGCAGGCCGCAGACATCACTTCGACGTGGACGACCGGGTCGGAAAACTGGGGCACGGCGGCGCGCTGGAACAACGGCGTCCCAAACAACGGAGCCGATACCTACACCGCCGTCGTCAACGTTCCGAACCAGACGCTGACGCTGAACCTCCCGGTGACGATCTCCGCGTTCACCCACACGGCAGGCAGCCTGCTCGCGACGAACCAGACGCTCACCGTGCTGGGCTCGACGACGCTCGGACCAGGCACGGCGGGCAACGCATTCTCCGACCCGTCACCCGCCGCGAGGTTCGATGTGCGCGCGTCAGGCACGTCGAGTTCATCGGTGAATCTCGGCACGCTCACGAATTTCTCCGGCGGCACGCTCGCACAGGGCGGATTTTCCGTACGCCAGACCGGCTCCGGCACGGCAGCCATCCGCTGGCAGGGAGCGGCGGTCACCACGATCGCCGCGCCGGTCCTGATCTCGCTCGATGGCGCGGGCACGGCCATCCAGAATTCCGCCGGCAACACGGACGCCCTCACCGGCCTTCAACAAATCAACGGCGCGCTGAAGCTTGCCAAGCGCGGACTGATCGTGAGTGGTCCGCTGACGAATGCCGGCCGCCTCTTGATCAATGAAGTGCAACTCATCGGGCCATCCACCGACGTGATCAACTTCCAGACCGGCGCGGCGTTCACAAACAGCGGCACCTTCTTCATGAGTTCGAGCAGCCCGAACAGCACGACGTTTCAGGTCGGCGGAGCGCTCACGAATTCCGGAACGGCGACGGTGTATCTCAACAACTACTCGGGGAGCGCGGTCACGCTCGCCCCGACCATCGGCGGCGATTTCATCAACACCGGCTCGTTTGCTTTCCGCAGTTCGGCCGGTTTCGGTTCGCCGTCGGAGGATGTAAATTTTTCGGTCAACGGCAACCTGACCAATACCGGAACGCTGTCGCTGACGGGTGGCGCGGGTGCGCTGACGATGGACTTCACCGGCACACTCACCGGTCTCACGGGAGGCGCGCTCACGGGCGATTGGACGATCGACGGATCGACCGCGGGCTCAACCGTGACGCTGGCCGTGAACGGTGCGCCGGTCACATCGATCGCGGCAGGCGCGAGCGTGAGGATCCTCGGCGGCGGCGCCCAGCTTCGGAACAAGACCACGGGGGCGAGTGCGCTGGCGAATCTCGCGCAGGTCGCGGGCACGCTGGAGTTGAGCGGCCAGAACCTGGCCGTGAACGGAAATTTTGCCAACAGCGGGAGCGTCATCTTCAGCGCCGATGCGGCTTCGGGCTCCAAGGCGTTTGCGATCTCGGGGAATCTCGCCAATGCGGGCGGTGGCGTGCTGGGCGCGGGCAGCTACAAAATCAGCGCAGCGGGCGCGGGCGTGACGTCGGTGTTTTCGTGGAACGGAACCGGGATTACGTCGATCGGCGCCAATGCCACGGTCGAACTACTCGGGGCGGGTGCTTCGCTGCAAGCGGCCGGGGTGGACGCGCTGGGCGGGCTCAACTCGGTCAGCGGCCTTCTGCACATGGTCGGGCGGACCCTCGCGATCCTCGGGAATTTTTCCAACTCGGGCAAAACCGTGGACCCGGTGGACCGCGGGGTGAACCTCGAGGACACCAACTGGACGGTGAGTGGAAACCTCACCAACCTCGGCGATTTTTCCGTCGCGGGTATCGCGCAAAACCCGCAGGTCGCGATTACTGGCACGCTCTCGAATGCTGGCACGCTGACGATCACCGGCACCACGGGTTCGCCTGCGGGCTTCGGCGCGGCGGTCGTGGCCCAAGGAGCGCTGCTCCAGCAGACCGGCACGACACTTGCCGCCGGCACGTATGCGCTGGACGCGGGAACGAACGGCACGGCGACGCTCGCCTGGCAGGGAGCCGATGTGCGCACGATCGGCGTCGGCGTGGACGTGAGCCTGACTGGCCCCGGCGCGGCAATCCGCAACAGCGCCAACAACGCAAACGCGCTGGTGAACCTGAGCGCGAACAACGGAAAATTCACCCTCGCGAGCGGTTCGCTGACCACGCTCGGAGCGCTGGCGAACACGGGCGACTTCGAAGTCAGCGCCTACCGCGACAACGGCTCGCTGACCGTGGGCGGCGGCCTCGTGAATTCGAGCACCTTCTTGGTGCTGGGCGAAGAATCCGGTGCCGGGAAGCAGACGCTCCTGACGGTCAACAGCACCTTCAACAACACTGGCACGATCAGCGTGATCGGGAAATCCTCGGCGGAATTCCGCCCCGCCGGGCACGCCCTGGTCAACATTCAGGGCGCGCTCGCGCAGCAGTCGGGCACGACGCTCACCGGCGGCACCTACGTGATCCAGACGACCTTCAACACCGGCACCGATCAGCCATCGGCCATGCTGGCCTGGCCGGGCGCGCAGATTCAGACGATCGGAGCGAATGCCACAGTCCGGATCGATGGAACCGGCGCGAGTATTCGCAATCTCTCGAACAGCGCGGACGCACTGACCGGCCTCGCGACGGTGGCCGGTCGCTTCGAATCGTTCAACCGCTCCTTCACCACCGCGGGGAATCTTTCGGTCTCCGGAAATCTTTACGTGGCGGACGGCGATTTTCGCATCACCGGTAATCTGACCAACACCGGGGTCACGCAGATCGACGCCGGGGTCTTCGGCGGCACGCGGACGCTTCAGGTGGACGGGGCGTTTTCGAGTTCCGGCGAAATCGACGCCGTCGCCTACGGGAACTTCAACGCCGCGAGGTCCACGATCGTGTCGAATTCAGCGCTGGCGCAAAATTCCGGCGGCGTCTTGAACGCGGGCCGCATCGCCCTGTTTGCCATCGGCACGCAGGGAATCGCCGAAGCGAAATGGCCGGGCGCGAAGATCGACAAAATCGCGGCCGGCGCATCGGGGCAACTCCAGGGTGCCGGCGCCGCGATCCGCGATTCCACCACGCAGGCCGATGCGCTTTCCGGTCTTTCGGAAATCGCCGGCGACTTCTTTGTCGGTGACCGGACACAGACGCTGCTCGGGAACCTGGCCAACTCGGGCACGCTGACCCTTTACTCCGTGGCCAAGATCCAGATGGCGGCGGGGATGACGCTCACGAGCACTGGCAGGCTGTCGGTCGGACGCAGCACCCAATTGCTGACCGGCGGGCTGGCGCTCGGATCAGGCGGCCGTTTTGAGATCTTCGACGAGTCGATACCGCAGACGTTTCAATTCCAGATGGGCTCGCTCAAGGCCGGTTCGGTGCAACTCGGCGGCGACCTGAGGATCACGCTCTACGACTTGATTCCGAGTTCAGCGACGACCTACATCATCCTCGACGCCGATGCGCTCACCGGGGGATTTTCCAATGTCGCGTTCGGGCAGCGGGTGACGGTGAACAATGGAAAGGTGGTCGGGGGCGTCCTCGGAAGTTTTCGCGTGAACCTCGACGCGGCGAATCAGAACGTGACGCTCTCGAACTACCTCGCCATTCCGGAGCCGGGAGTGAGCGCGCTGATCGGGATGGGAACGCTCGTCCTCGGTCTGCGCCGTCGCCGGCCCTGAGTCGGGACGATCCGGTTGGCGAAAGCGGCGACTACTTCCGCTCAGCCGCAAGTGATGGGGCACTCGGGCGCTCCCGCACCGCGGCAGTCGGCGTCACGGCCGGGATGCCACCGGCCGCGAGCATGATCCGCGTGGCGTTGTGCCGGAACGCGCCGGCCCGTGAAAATGAATAGTAGGGCACGTAGCGCGTCGGCGATACGCTGTCGGCCGCGATCGGCGCGGAACGGACCGTGGGATCGAGGATCCACCAGCGCCCGTTGTTGCGCCAATAGACCCACGCGTGGCTCGTCTTTGAACGCTGCACCAGCTTGCCGATGACGTAGTAGGCAGCGGGATCGCCAAGCTGATCATAGACCCAGAGCGCCTTCGATTTGCAATCGCCCGCCCGCCGCGCCTCGGTCACCGCGGGCGGATCAGCGCGATACAGGTCGGAGGTTGCGTAGCGGAAGTTGCGGCACTCCTGCACGAGTTCACAGGCCGTGACCATCGACGGTCGGTGCAAGTCGAGGCTCGCGATCACGGCTTTCACCGTGCCGAGATAGCGGTCGTAAGGCGTAAAGCTCGTCGGCTGGAAATCAATGTCCGCACGCGCCACGACGCGTGCCGTCTCGCGCGGCGGGGTCGGAATGCTGACGCGCTGCGGCGGTGGCGGCTTCCCGACGGAGCGAGGCGCGATTCGTGCCTTCGGCGAAGGCACGGGAATCGGGGTCGCGGCAGGTTGGCGCGACCGAGGGACCGGGGTGGCCTTCGGCGCGACGGGCACTCCCGACCGCGGCAAAATCGGGCGAGGTGACTCCGCGCGGAACAACACCCGTCTCGGTTTCGGTGCCGCCGCAGCCTCCGGCAGATCGGCCTCCAACTCGGCCAGCGTCCGTGCATGCGCCACCCCGAGGCAGACCCAGGCGAGCAAGATGGTGAGAAGCAAACGAGGCATGGATGATCGGCGGCGCAACGTAGCCAGAGAAGTGCCACCCACGCAACGGCTTCTCATGTCCCGGTGAGCGACCGGCCATCTCGAGGGTTGGCGCGCCCGCCGCACCTCCGTAGATTTCGGCCCCGATGAGTCTCTACCTTGCCACCGCGTCCTGCCTCGCTGAACGGATCAAGGTGAACTCGATCACCCGCGAACTCCGCGACGGACGGGCGGTGTTTTCGAAGCGCCGGCATCGCACCGCGCCGCTCATCCTCACCGGTGCGAACCATTTCTTCCGCCTCGCCGGCAACCCCGTGCGGGCGCTTTCCTCACTGGCCGAGTGGCAGCGCTGGGAAGTGGAATGTTTCCGCCGCTTGCACGCGGACGAGTTCTCCGTCGACATCCTCGATTCGCGCACCGTCGCCGCCGAGGCCGTTCCCGGCACCTCACTGGCCGAGGCACTCGAGACGAAAACGCTTACTCCCATGATGACGGCCGCGGCCGGGCGGGAGATGCGCCGCTGCCATGAGACGACCTGCGCCACTTTCCCCGACCACTGGTCGCATGGCGATCCGCACACGGGAAATTTTCTCTACGAGGCGGGCGACGATCGCGCGCGGCTGATCGATTTCGAAGTGATGCATCACCCTTCACTCGCCGCCTCCGAGCGCCGTGCGGATGACTTGCTGGTCTTTCTCCAGGACGTGGTCGGTCGCGTGTCCCGCACCGACTGGCTGCCGCTCGCGATGGCCTTCCTCGACGCCTACGACCACCGCGAAATCACCGCCCGGCTCCGCACCCGGCTCGTCGTCCCCCGCGGCATTCCGCGGCTCTGGTGGGCGATCCGCACCAGCTACCTGCCCGGCCCCGAACTCGCCCATCGGCTCGAACTCCTCCGCGAAGCGCTCGCATCGCCCACGGTCAGCGCGTAGCGCCAAAGTCGTTCCGCGCCACGACCCATTCGCGCACCGGTTCACCGCCGAGCAGATGTTCCTGAAGAATCCGCTCAAACCGCTCCGGCGTGACCGCTCCGTACCAAACACCCTCCGGATACACCACGATCCACGGCCCGCCCGCGCAGATCCGGAAGCACGCCGCTTTCGTCCGCATCGCCCGGAGACCCGTCTCCTTCACCCGCCGCTTGATCACTTCCCACAGCGCCTCTCCTTCCGCCGAAGCACAGCAATCCGGCCCGATGCAGATGAAGACATGGCGTTCGGCAGTGGCCATTCCGGCTTTGGTGAAACCAGCGGCGATCGGGTCATTCATCGCGCGAGCCTGAGCGGGAAACTCGAAATCCGAAATCCGAAATCCGAAACAAATTTGAAAGGAGTGAAGGCGTGGAAACCGATGAGCGGAGTTTCGTCCGTTTCTTGATTCTCCAATTTTGAACCTTGTTTCGGATTTCGAACTTCGGATTTCGAATTTCCCCACGTAACCCATCCCCATCGCACGGCGTTTTCTTCCCGATGCCATGTGCCCATGTCGCCCCCTCCGCTTGATGTCCCCGCCTGCCTCGCGAAAGTGCGGCTCGGCGACGACGTGGCGGCGCGTCAGCTCGTGGAGCATCTCTACCCGCTCGTCATCAAGATCGTCCGCTCCCATCGCCCACGCCGCGCCGCCGAGGAAGATCTCGCGCAGGAGGTCTTTGTGAAACTCTTCACCCGCCTCGACCAATACGAAGGCCGCGACGGCGTCCCGCTCGATCACTGGATCTCGCGCGTCGCCGTCACCACCTGCCTCGACGCCCTGCGCGCCGAAAAGCGCCGCCCCGAGTGGCGCTGGGCCGATCTCGGCGAAGGCGAGCGCGCCTGGGTCGAATACTTCACCGGCACCGAACCCGCCGCCGCTCCCGCCGACGCGCAATCCGCACGCGAAGCCGTCGAGCTTCTGCTCAGCCAGCTCGCACCGGACGATCGGCTCGTTCTGACGCTGCTCGACCTCGAGGAGCGTTCCGTGGCGGAAATCAGCACCCTCACCGGCTGGGGACACTCCGCGGTGAAAGTGCGCGCCTTCCGCGCCCGGCTGAAACTCCGCAAACACGCCCTGCAACTTCGAAAGGAATCCAAGCTATGAATGAATTCGACCGCCGCTGGAAACTCGCCGCCGCCGCTGCCGCGCCAGCTTCGCCCCAGGACAGCGCCGCCCCCTTCGGCTTCGCGACTCGCGTCGTGGCCACTTGGAAATCGCAGCCCGCGCCGTCCCTCAACGCGCTCTGGCAGCGTCTCGCGTGGCGCGCCCTTGGCAGCGTCGCCGCCGCGCTCGCCATGATCCTCGCCGTCGGCGCCACCTTCACCCCGCAGGATGACCCGCTCACTCCGCCGATCGAGGACACCGTTTCCGAACTCCTCTGGCTCCCGCAATGAAGCCGACTTGGAAAATCGCCGCGCTGCTTCTCGCCATCGTCTTTCTCAGCGGCTTCGCGGGTTTCTACCTCGGGTTCAAGTTCGCACGGACAAAGCTCCGCGCTCAGAACAATCCGGACGCTTGGAATGTGAGCGCGATGAAAGCACTCGACCGCAAACTCAAGCTCACCGCGCCACAACACGCGAAAGTCCAGGCAATCATCGACGCCGGAGTGGTCGAGCTGAAATCCATCCGCACGGAGACCGTCGAGAAGACCAACACGATCATCGAGCGAGTGCTCGCGCAGATCGAAGATCCGCTCACACCGGAGCAGCGCGTCGAGTTTGCGAAGCTAAAGAAAACCCGCGGACCGACCACGATCGACATGCTGAAAGTCGAGCCGCGAAAATAGCGCGCCACTCCCTCACATCGCCCGCCATCCCGAGCGGAGTGAGCTCGGGCGGAGTCTGCGAGAAAGCCGAAGGAAATGCACCGGAAAAGGCGATCCTGGAAATGGAAAAACCATGTCATTCCGAGCGGAGTGTAACGAAGCCGAGGGACCTCGACCTCCGGAGGATCATGGATCTTTCGGCAATCCGAGGTCCCTCGACTGCATTCTGGTCGCTCAGGCTCCCTCCATTCCGCTCGGGATGACAAGCCGTGATCTATTTCCTCCCCAGCGGAGAGTACCGAACCAGAGCCACCTCGGCCTCCAGCGGATCATGGAACTATC
>JANPHH010000415.1:0-15460 GCA_031424375.1 Chthoniobacter sp.
GGCGAACTCAGCGTCGTCTGCATGGCGCTGGTCGGCGCGTCGTTCGGATTCCTCTGGTTCAACTGCCACCCCGCAAAAGTTTTCATGGGTGACACCGGCTCACTCGCGATCGGCGGGATGCTCGGCGTCGTCGCCATCTGCACGAAACAGGAACTGCTGCTCGTCGTGGTTGGCGGCGTCTTCGTCATCGAGGCTGTCTCCGTGCTCATCCAGCGCACCTGGTTCAAGATCACCAAACGCATTTATGGCGAAGGCCGCCGCGTCTTCCTGATGTCGCCCATTCACCATCACTTCGAGCTCAAAGGCTGGAAGGAGAACACCGTGATCGTCCGCTTCTGGATCCTCTCGATCATGTTCGCCTTCCTCGGGCTCGCCACTCTCAAGCTGCGTTGAATGTGTCCTACGCCAACCAACAAATTGCCGTTCTCGGCGCGGGCGAAAGCGGCGAAGCCGCAGCCGTCCTTTTGAAAGGAGAGGGAGCCATGATCACCATCCTCGATACTGCGGTAGAGAATAAGCTGCGCAAAAAAATCGATGCGCTCGGCGCGAACGGCATCCGCGTGATCGCCGGCCTCGCCGCCGAATACGAAAGCGCGCACAGCCATTTCGATCTTGCGGTGCTCAGTCCCGGCATCGATCCCGCGGTGCCGCTCGTCCAGAATTTCATCAAGCGCCGGATCGAAATGATCGGCGAACTCGAACTCGCCTTCGAGATGTGCGCGTGCCCGATCATCGCGATCACCGGCACGAATGGAAAGACGACGACGACGCAGCTCGTGGAAAAGATGCTCCTCGGCTGCGGCGTGAAGACGCTCGCGGCGGGCAACATTGGGCCCGCGTTTTCCGCCCGCGTGCGGCAGAGCAAGGAACTCGACGTCATGACGCTCGAGGTGAGTTCGTTCCAGCTCGAAACGATCCGCCGGTTCCGCCCGCAGACCTCGGTCTGGCTGGGCTTCGCGGCGGACCACCTCGATCGCTACAAGTCGATGGAGGAATACTACGCGGCGAAGATTCGCATCTTCGAAAACCAGGAAGCCAGCGACTGGGCGATCGTGAACTTCCGCGACAAACTGCCCGAGATCGCGGCGCGCAAGATCACCTTCAGCGCCTACGTCGGAGGCGGCGACTTTGAACTGCGGGATGGCGCGATCTACTTCCGCAGCGAGCGCGTCCTCTGCCTGAGCGAGACGAAACTCCGCGGACTGCACAACGCGGAAAACCTGATGGCCGCGCTCGGCGTCGGATTCGTGCGCGGCCTCAGCTTCGCCGAAATGGCCGGACCGCTCCGCGAATACCAGCCGCTGCCGCATCGCTGCGAACCCATCCGCACGGTGAATGGCGTCGAGTATGTGAATGACTCGAAGGGTACGAACCCGGACTCCGTGGAGAAGGCGCTCGCCTCCGAAACGCGCCCGGTGGTGCTCATCGCGGGAGGCAAGGACAAGGGTTTCGAATACGATGCGCTAACCGACTTGGTCGCCGAGAAGTGCCGCGCCGTCGTGGTGCTCGGCGAGATGGCGGACCGCATCGAGGCCTTGTGGAAAGGGCGGGTCAAAATCGCCAACGCGGGCTGGTCGCTTGAAAAGGCGGTGCAGATTTCGACCGATCTCGCCGTGCCGGGCGATGTCGTTCTGCTCAGCCCGGGCACTTCGAGTTTCGACATGTTCAAAAACTACGCCGAGCGCGGAAATCAATTCCGCGACCTGGTCAACGCCATCGAATCCAAATGAAACTGAAAATCCCGAAACTGACGATCAAGCGTCCGGCCTTCCTGACGCGGAAGCCCGCGAAATCCAAGCCGGTCACCCTGCACGCCGCCACCGCGCGCATGCGGGCGGAAGACGAATTCGACGACGAACCGCAGACGCGCCTCTCCAGCGCGTTCTTCGTCGTGCTCATCCTGCACGTCGTCGCGGTCGGCGGCATCTATGCCTTCAACAGCATCAAGGCGCACCGCAAAGGACTCGAACCCGCCTCGGTCGCAGCGAAGCCCGAAGTGCAGAAAAAAGCCGCCGCCGAACCGCCGGCCAGTGCTCCCGCGAAGCCGCACGCAGCGCCCGCGCCCGAGGTCGCGCCGAAGCTGGCCAGCGCAACAGCCGCCCCAGCGCAACTCGCGACGATGCCGATCTCGAACGGGAAGGTCTACCATGTGAAACTCGGTGACACCTTGTCGAAGATCGCGCAGCAGACGGGAGTGAGCGTTGCGGCTCTTCAGTTTGCGAACAAGGACACCGCCACGCTGCGTCCGAATCAGATCCTCAACATTCCCGCCAAGACCACGAGTCCGGCTGCGAACGCGCCGATTGAGCCCCCCGCGCCGAACCCGATCGCCAAAAAAAGCGATGCGCCCAAGTCCGCTGCCGGGACGGCGCCGAGTTCCTACGAAGTGCAGAAGAACGACACCGCGACGTCGATTGCGAAGCGCTTCAACGTCAGCGTGGATGAGCTGCTGAAGGTCAACAAAGTGTCCGACCCGAAGAAGCTGCAGCTCGGCCAGAGGCTGAGCATCCCCACAAAAAAAAATTAACGGAAAAACCGCGCCCGGGTGAACGTCCATCGCAACAGCGTCTACTTCCTCGTGATCGCCGTGATCGGCCTGATCGTGCTCGGGCTGGTGATGCTGTCGAGCACGGCGGCTTTCGCCCCCGGCAATCACGGTGACCAGTTGTTCTTCCTGAAGCGTCAGGCGATGTGGCTCGGCGTGGCGACGGTCGTTTGCCTCACCGCGTCATGTCTCGATCACCACCTCCTCCAGCGTTGGTGGTGGCTGCTGCTCGGCGCCTCGTTTGTGCTGCTGCTGCTCTGTTTCGCGCCCGGTGTCGGGTTGAAGATTAAGGGGGCGGCCCGTTGGATTCATGTGGGTTCGGCTTCGTTTCAACCGTCCGAACTCGCCAAGATCGCCGCGGTCACCACGCTCGCGTGGTGGTTCGCGAGGGATGAAAAAGTCGCGACCAGTTTTCTGAAGGGCTTCGTGCTCCCGCTCGTGTTCTTCGCCTGCATCGCGCTGCCGATCGCTACGGAAGTGGACATGGGGACGACAGCGCTGCTCGGCGCCACCACGTTCATTCTGATGTTCGTCGCGGGCACGCGCTGGCGGTACCTCTTTCCGATGATCCTCGTCGGCGTGTGTGGCCTCGCCTTCGCCGTGTCGAAAATGCCCGAGCGCGCGGCTCGCGTGATGGCTTTCCTCCATCCGGAAAAATATCCCGATGACGCCTACCAGCAGATGCAGGGATTGATCGCGCTCGGTTCCGGCGGCGTCGAGGGTCTCGGGCTCGGAAATGGCCGGCAAAAGATGGCGTTTCTGCCCGAGGCGCACACCGATTTCATCCTGCCCGTGGTGGGCGAGGAACTCGGCTTGCGGGTCACGCTCCTGATCGTCTTTGGCTTCGTCGTGATCATCATGTGCGGCGCGATCATTTCGCTGCGGGCGCGGGATCGTTTCGGAATGCTCCTTGGTTTTGGCATCGTGGTGATGATCGCGTTTCAGGCCGCGGTAAACATCGGCGTCACCACGATGGTCCTGCCGAACAAAGGATTCCCGCTTCCCTTCATCAGCTATGGCGGATCGAACCTCGTCTTCTGCATGCTCGGCGTTGGAATCCTGATCAACATCTACCGCCAGGGGCTCACCGAAAAAGAGGAGCGCGTGCTGACCACGATGCCGGTCCGCGTCCGCAAACAACAACGCCGCCTGCCGACGCGACTGTGAAATGAACTTCGTCATCGCGGCCGGCGGAACCGGCGGACACCTTTTCCCGGGCCTCGCGGTTGGGGAGGTTTTCGTGAAGCGGGGGCATCGCGTGATGTTGATTATCTCGGAGAAACAAATCGATTCACTCGCCACGCAGGGGCGCACCGAATTCCGCATCGAGCGGGTGCCGGGCGTGGGAATGCAGAGCAAGTCGCCCCTGGCGCTGGTGAAATTTGTGCTCAAGTTTCGCGCCGGACTCGCGCAGGTAAAATCGCTCTACCGGGACTTCGCCCCGCACGCCGTGCTCGGCATGGGGGGATTCACTTCCACCGCGCCGATCCTCGCTGGTCGGGCGCGCAAGATTCCCACCTTCGTCCACGAGTCGAACGCCATTCCGGGCAAAGCGAACAAGCTCAACGCGCGGCTCGTCACGCGGGTGCTGCTCGGTTTCGAGGAATGCCGGAAATTTTTTCCCGCGGGGAAATGCGACCTGACGGGCACGCCGGTGCGCACTTCTTTGGTCGAACGTCTCCCCAAGCCGGCCGCGCTCGCCACCTTCCACCTCACGCCCGGTCGGCCGACGCTCCTCGTCATGGGAGGCAGCCAGGGGGCGCAGGGGATCAACCGCGCGCTCATGGCCGCGCTGCCGCGCCTCGCAGGCACCCCGCTGCAGGTCATCCACCTCAGCGGGCCGGCGGAGGAGGTGAAGCTGCGTGATGCCTACGCTGCGGCCGGGATTCCCGCCTACGTCGCCGCGTTTCATCACCGCATGGAGGAGGCGTATAGCGCGGCGGATTTTGCGATCGCACGCAGCGGAGCGGCGAGCCTCACCGAGCTATCGCACTTCGCGCTGCCCTCGATCCTCATTCCGTATCCGCACGCCGCGGAAGATCATCAAACTTTGAACGCGAATATCTTTGAACGCGCGGGCGCGGCCGCGCTATTACAGGAGCGCGAAACGAGCGGCGAAAACCTCGCGGAAAAGCTGCTCTTTTTTCTCTCCGATCCTGCCCGGCTGGCCGGGGCTTCCGCCCGCAGCGGGAGCCTTGCGCCCAAGCAAGCTGCCGAACAGGTCGCCGACGTTGTTTTGAAATTTGTTTCCTAAATGGATACCGGCCAGATCCTCGCAGACATCCTCGTTGGAGGTGAATTAAAGATTCACCTCATCGGCGTCGCCGGCTCGGGAATGAGCGGCATCGCTGGGTTGCTCATCGCGCTGCATCACCACGTGAGCGGTTCGGATAAAGCGCGCACGACCGAAATCGGGCGGCTCGAATCGTTGGGTCTGCGCTTTTATCTCGGACAACGCGCGGAGAATATCGGCGATGCGGATCTGATTATTTTTTCGTCCGCGATTCGTCCGGGCAATCCCGAGTACGACGAGGCCGTCCGCAGCGGGCGCAATATGGTGCGGCGCGCGGATGCGCTCGCGGCGATCATGAATTTCAAAAAGGGGATCGTGGTCGGCGGGATGCACGGAAAGACGACCACTTCGTCGATGGCGGCGCATGTGCTGAAGGTTGGCGGCCTCCACCCGTCGCACTACGTCGGCGCGGAGATCCCGATCCTCGGCACGAATGCGAATTGGGACCCAGAGGGCGAATACTTCGTGGCGGAAGGCGACGAGAGCGACGGCACGCTCGCCTTCTATCATCCCGAGCACGTGATCATCCTGAACATCGAGGAGGAGCACCTCGACTACTACGCCGACCTCGCGGCGATCGAGGTCGTGTTCAACCAACTCCTCAGCCAGACGCGGGGGCACGTTTTCTACTGCGCCGACGATGCGAATGCCACGCGGCTGTGCTCGGTGCATCCCGGCGCGATCTCCTATGGCGAGTCGCGCACCGCGTTCTATCGCTTCGACGACATGCACTCGAAGGACTTCCAGTCCTACTTCCGCGTGCTCCGCGGCGGGGAACCGCTGGGCGCGATCGCGCTGAATGTCCCCGGCCGCCACAATGTGAGCAACGCGGTGGGCGTCATCGCCCTGGCGACAGAACTCGGCGTCCCGTTTCCGAAAATCGCCGAGGCGCTGGAGAGCTTCCGCGGTGCGCGGCGGCGTTTCGAAATCAAATATCGCAGCGACCGTTATATGGTCGTGGACGACTATGGACACCACCCGAGCGAGGTGAAAGCGACGCTCGCTACGGCGCGCAACACGGGCCGCAAGCGGGTGCTCTGCATGTTCCAGCCGCATCGATATTCGCGGACAATGAAGCTGAAGGAAGAGTTCGGCCGCGCGTTCCAACATGCGGACCACGTGATCATCGCGGACGTCTACGCGGCGAGCGAAGAGCCGATCCCCGGAGTGTCCGGCCAGACGATCGTAGACGAGATGCTGCGGGAAGGCCACGAGTCCGCGGCGTTCCAGCCCGACCGCAAAAAAATCGCCCTCGAGATCGGCCGCCTACTCGAACCCGGTGACTGCGTGATCAGCCTCGGTGCGGGCAACATCCACGAGTCCGCCTCGCTGCTGGCGAAGGACGTTGCGCTGCTCGACGAACTGCAAACCGTGATGGGACACGGCACGATCAAACTCTACGAACCGCTCTCCAAACACACGACGATGCGGGTCGGCGGCCCCGCGCAATTCTGGGCCGAGCCGGAAACCGAGGAGGCGTTTGCGCGGCTGGTGCGCTTCTGCACGCTGCGGGAGATCCCGCTTTTCGTCATGGGCCGCGGCTCGAATCTGCTCGTGCGCGATGGCGGAATCCGCGGCGTGGTTGTGCACCTGGCGCGGGGTGAGTTTAAGAAGATCGAGGTGCGCGAAGGGCAGATCACGGCCGGTGTCGGCGTGAAGCAAAAGGAACTCGCGTATGCCGCGCGCGACGCGCAGATCGGCGGCTTTGAGTGGTTCGAAGGCATTCCGGGAAATGTCGGTGGTGCCTTGCGGATGAATGCGGGCGCGATGGGTGGCGAGACGTTCACGCAGGTGGTCAGCGTTCGCTACATCGATCCGCACGGTCACTTCTACATGAAGACGCCGGCGGAGATGGAGGTGCGCTATCGCCACTGCGGGACGTTGGAAAAAAACTTCGCGGTGTCGGCGACGTTCGTCGGCCATCCGAGCACGCCGGAGGAAATCGAGAAGCGGCTCGAAGCCTCGACGCAAAAACGCCGGACCAGCCAGCCGCGCGAATCCAGCGCGGGCTGCATCTTCAAAAACCCCGAGCAATGTCCGGCGGGCAAACTCGTGGACGAACTGGGGCTCAAGGGCACGCGCGTTGGTGGAGCGAAGGTTTCCGAGGTTCATGGGAATTTCATCGTGAACGATGGCGGAGCGACGGCAGCCGACGTGCTCGCGGTGATCGATCTGGTGAAACAAACCGCGCTCGCCGCGCGCGGGATCAAGCTGGAAACCGAAGTGCAAATCGTCGGCGAGGAGAAAGGGCTCCATGACTGAAATCGCGCCGCAAGAACCCGCCGCACTCCGCGTTTCGCAGGGGATGCAAACCTCCTTCATTTCCATGTCCACCGATCTCACGCACAAGAAAATCGCCGTCCTGATGGGCGGTCCCGGTTCCGAGCGAAAAGTCTCGCACGCTTCGGGCGCGGGCGTCGTGAAGGCGCTGCGCGAACTCGGCGCGGACGTTACGGCAGTCGATGTCGTGGGCGCTGACTTCGTGGTGCCCGAGGGTACCGAAGTCGCGTTCAACGTCATCCACGGCACGTTCGGGGAAGACGGACAGGTCCAGCGCATCCTGGAGTCGCGCGGCATTCCCTACACCGGGGAAGGGGTGGCGGGCAGTGAACTGGCGATCGACAAGATTGCGACCAAACAACGACTCATCGAACGCGGAGTGCCGACCGCGAAGTTCGAGATCATTCGCGATGGCGCGCCGCCGACCTTGCCGCTGCCGTTTGTGCTCAAAGCGCCACGAGAAGGATCGAGCGTGGGAATTTACATTGTTCACGAAGCATCCGAGCTGCCGGAAAAATTGGCCGAGGCGTGGAAATTTGGAAACGAACTGCTGGTCGAGCAGTTCATCTCGGGACGCGAATTGACCGTCGGTGTCGTGGGCGACGTGGCACTGCCGATCATCGAGATCCGGGCCAAAAAAGACTTCTACAACTTCGAAAACAAATACCCGTTTCTGAATCCGAATGCCCCTGGTGCAGATCACTACTGCCCGGCGCCGCTCGACGCGGGATTGTCCGCGCGGATTCAGCAACTCGCGCTCGCTGCGCATCGCGCGCTCGATCTCGAGGTCTACTCGCGCGTCGACTTTCTGCTCACCGCGAACGACGAACCTTTCGTGCTTGAGGTGAACACGATCCCCGGCATGACGCCCTCCAGCCTGCTGCCCGAGGCGGCGGCTGCGGTGGGAATCAGCTACCCGGAACTTTGCCGCCGCATCGTCGAACTCTCCCTGACCCGCTTCGCCCCGCAATGAGCAAACCTGCCACCAACCGTCGCGCTTCGAACCCGAAGCAACGCAAGAAACAGCACACCCTGCTGGATGTGAAAATCCGCGCCAGCGTGGAACGGCGCCGGACGATCGCGAGAATCATCAGCACGACGACGCGGATCACGCTCGCGATCATGATCACCGCGGGAAGCTGGATCGGCGGCAAGGAAGCGCTCCGCCGGTTTGTCTTTGAGAATCCCGACTATGCCGTGCGCGAAGTGAAATACAGCACCGATGGCACGCTGACCCGCGAGCAAGTCCTGACAATCGCCGGCCTGTCGGAAGGGCGAAACATTTTCCTCGTGAACATCAGCAAGGCGCGCACGGAGATCGAAAAGATGCCGCAGATCGAGAGTGCCGAGGTGACCCGGACGCTGCCGAATCGACTGACCGTCACCGTCGCCGAGCGGCGCCCGATCGCGTGGGTGGTCGCCAAGCCGAGCGAAGACCCGACCACCTCAGACAAGGCGTTTCTCATCGATGCGCGCGGGGTGCTCATGAAGTCGAAAGCGCGTCTCGAAGAGTACCTCAACTTCCCGGTGATTTCCGGGGTCGAGACGGGAAACCTCGTTCCCGGCGAACGGGTGACGACGATGGAGATGCAGGCGGCGTTGGAACTGATCCGGTTGACCGCGGACAGCACCCGCTTTCAGGCCCGGCACGTTGACATGTCGAAGGGCTACTGTCTGGTCGTCACGGCGCACAGCCACGCGAAGGTCACGTTCGGCCTCGAACGGATCGAGGCGCAACTGGGGCGGTTGCATCGCTATCTCGCGCGCGCTGCGGAAGACCTGATGGAAATCCAGACCGTGAATTTGATCGTCGAGCGCAATACTCCGGTGACCTTCGTAGAGCCGCCGGTCGCCGAGGTTGAGCCCGCGGTCGCTCCGCCCAAGCCCGACGGGAAGGCGAAAGCGACGCCAGTGCCCGCGCCGGTCGAGCGTCCCAAGGCACCGGCGCCGGGACCGCTGCCCTTTCCCAAAGTCATCGCCGTCGCCACGCCGATCCCCGCCGCGCCCGCACCGACGCCCGCCGGGAAGCCGGGCATTTTCTCCAATCTCCTGAAACCGAAAGCCGGCCCCACGCCCAAGCCGGCCAAAACCGAGGGCGTCAAAAAACAACCCTTCCGCCTCCACAACTGATGTCCAAAGAAAATATCGTCGTCGGTCTAGAAATCGGGACCTCGAAAGTCTGCGCCGTGGTCGGCGAGACGAAACGAGATGGCACCATCCGCATCCTCGGGGTCGGCCAGGCGCCGTCGCGGGGCGTGCGCAAAGGGGAGATCGTGGACTTCGAAACGGCGAGCAAGTGCGTGCGTGAAGCGCTCGTGGACGCGGAGGAGAAGAGCGACGTGATGATCGGCAGCGTCTATCTTGCGATCACTGGCGGCCACATCGAGTGCTTCAATAACCGGGGTGCGGTGAATCTGCCCGAGGATCGTGACGAGATTTGCGAGGAGGATTTCGAAGATGTGCAGTCGAGTTCGCGCGAGGTCAGCGTGCCGGCGCCGAATATGTTCATCCACTCGATCCTCCAGCACTACTACGTGGACGGTCAGGACGGCGTGCTGAACCCGATCGGCATGCTCGGGCGCAAGCTGGAGGCGGACTTTCACATCATCCACGGCGTCGCGACGCGGATCAAAAACAGCGTCCGGTGCGTGAAGGAGGTCGGCCCCGAGGTGCTGGACATCGTCTTCGCGCCGCTCGCCACCGCGCAGGTGGTGCTGGATCAAAATCAGAAGACGCTCGGCGCGCTGGTCGTGGACATGGGCGGCGGCACGACGGACTTCGTGGTCTACGTCGATGGCGCGGTGAAGCAGAGCGGCTCGCTGCCGATCGGCGGCGATCACATCACCAACGACATCTCGCTCGGTCTGCGCATCCCCATGGCCAAGTCGGAAAAGCTCAAGGTCGAGGAAGGCAGCGTGATCATCGGCAAGGCGCTGCCTGGCGAGACAGTGAAGCTGAAGGACGAGACCGGTTTCGCCGGCAAGGAGATCGAGCGCGAGATGCTGAACACGATCATCCACTGCCGGGTGCGCGAGACATTCGAGCTGCTGAAAAAGAAGCTCGATGCGGATAGCTTCCTCCATTTCCTCGGGGCCGGCATGATGCTCACGGGCGGTTGCAGCCAGCTCAAGGGCATCCAGCAACTCGCGGAGGAAGTCTTCGGGATGCCGGTGCACGTCACCCATGCGCAGACCGTCTCGGGGCTCACGTCGGCGTTTGAGAATCCGCAATTTTCCACCGCGATCGGCCTGATTAAATATGCCGAAGCCACGCAGCCGATCCGGCCGCGCGGAATCTTCCGGCGGCTTGCGGATCGCCTCTCCTTCTTTGGCCTCTGGTAACCAAAAAACGCAGCACAACAAAACCATGATCGATCTCCAACGACACCTCTCCATGTCCTCACCTTCACCCGACGTTCGCATCCGCATCATCGGCCTCGGCGGCGCGGGCAGTAATGCGCTCGACCGCCTGATGCTCGACGGCGTGACGGGCGCAGAACTCATCGCGATGAATACCGACGTGCAGGCGCTGACCAGTTCGGTCGCGTCGAACAAAGTGCAGCTCGGAGCGAGTTGCACCCGGGGTCTCGGCGCGGGTGGCGATCCGGAGATGGGTTATGCCGCGGCGGAAGAAAGTCTCGACGACATCCGGGCGGCGGTGGATGGCGCGCAGCTCGTGTTTCTTTGCGTGGGAATGGGCGGCGGCACGGGCTCGGGCGCGGCCCGGCTCGTCGGTCTCGTGGCCCGCCAGCAGGGGGCGTTGGTCGTGTCGTTCGCGACGATGCCGTTTGCGTTCGAAGGGCGTCGCCGGATGGCGCAGGCCGAGGAGGCGCTCGCCGCATTGCAATCGGTGTCCGATGTCGTGATCTGCTTCGACAACGATCGGATGAGTGATGCGGTGTCGCCGCGCGCAGGGATCCAGGAGGCGTTCGCCGCGGCGGACCGGACGATCAGTGAAAGTGTGCGTGCGGTGGTCGGGCTGACTTCGCAAAAGGGCATCGTGAAGATGGGGTTCGACGATCTTTCGACCGCGCTGCGCGGAGCGGGGAGGGGTGCGTCGCGGTGTCTGTTCGGCTTCGGAGAAGCGGAGGGCGACAACCGCGCGCACGAGTCGCTGGCTCGCGCGTTGAAGAGCCCGCTGATGGAAAAAGGCCGGATGCTCGAAGACGCGCAGAGCGTGCTGATCAACGTGAGCGGTGGAAGCAGCATGACGCTGAACGAAGTGCAGATCCTCATGGAGGAATTCGGTCGGCACGTGAGCGACACGACGCAGATTCTTTTCGGCACGAGTGTGGATCCGCTACTCGGGGGACGGATGTGTGTGACGATCATCAGCGCCGTGCCGGTGGGTGAGGCCTCCGCGGAGGAAGCGGTGCGGCCTGCGCCGCGTCACGAAGCTTCGCCGGTCGCGGCGAAAGAGCCGCCACGTTCCACCGAACAAGGGCTCGCGGTGGACGCTGCACCTTCCCGGGAGGACGCGGGGCCGGTGAAAAAAGTGATCGCGCCGGAGCCCGAGCTACTGCCCGTGGGGAACGCCGCGCCGCAGCCCGCGGTGGCGAAGGCACCGGTGCCGCGGAAATCGCCGCGAGAGGCGAAGCAGGAGCAGATGCAATTTGAGCCGGCGACGCGCGGGCGATTCGAAAAGAGCGAGCCGACGATCGTGGATGGTCAGGATCTCGATGTGCCGACGTTTCTGCGGCGGAATATGAAGAAGTAGTGGTCGCGTTCGGCGGCGCGGAGTCGAAGGAACTTATCTTTTTCTGATGGGTGCATGCCGGCGGAGATGCACACCAGGCGGAGATGCGAGAGGTCGTTGCCTTCGGCTGTCTCGCAGACTCGGCTCGACTCCGCGATGCCCCGCACACCCCCAAGCCCCACCGACCGCCGCACATCGCTCCGCTCAGGATGACAGGTTTTTTCGATTCTCGGACGCGCCCTGTTTCGCTGAGCCGATGGTCTCGGCGGCGCAGATCCAGCGTTCGGGACCAAATTCCTCCATGACTCGTGCTGTGACGCATTTGAAAAAGATGCGTGTCATCCCGAGCGGAGTGTAACGAAGTCGAGGGACCTCAGCCTGCAGAGGATCGTGCAGTTCCCGGCCATCCGAGATCCCTCGACGGCATTCTGGTCGCTTAGAAGGTGGACCGGAATAAAAGATAGCGTGTCATCCCGAGCGGAATGAAGGGAGCCTGAGCGACCCAAATGAAGTCGAGGGACCTCGGAGTGCAGAATGATCCATGAGCTTCCGCAGGCCGAGGTCCCTCGGCTTCGTTACACTCCGCTCGGGATGACATGCTTTTTGACTTCCGGTACACTCTCTTAGGCTCCCTTCATTCCGCTCGGGATGACAGGTTGTATTGATTTCCGGGGCGCCCTCGAAATGGGCGTACCTGCGGTCTCGGCGGCGCAGATCCAGAGTTCGGGACCAAATTCCTCCATGACTCGCGCGGCGAGGGTGGTGCTGAGAGCCGCATCGCGGAGTACGGCGAAGACGGTGGCACCCGAGCCGGACATGAGGGCGCCGGAGACTTCCGGTTGCGCGAGGAGCCACCGCTTCAGAAGGGCGAGGAAAAGGTATTTTTGAAAGACGGGGCGTTCGAGGTCATTGACCAGCGTGCCCCAGGGAAACGTTTGTCCGGCGTAGGAGAGACCGGGGATTTCGACCGAGTCTTTCCACTGCTGGTAGGCCCACGGAGTCGGCACGCCGAAGGGTGGTTTGATCAGGAGAAGCGGGAGTGCAACCGGGAAGTCGACGGGCTCGACCAACTCGCCTCGACCCCGAACGAAGGCGGCGGATGAGTGAAGGAAGAGGGGAACATCGGAGCCGAGTTTGGCGGCCATTTCACTGAGCGCGGAAAGGCCGAACTGCGTTTCGAAAAGCCGGTCGAGTCCCAGCAGCGTGGCGGCGGCGTCGCTGCTTCCCCCCCCGAGCCCGGCGCCATGCGGAATGCGTTTGTGCAGCGCGATGCGGAGATGCGGCGGACGATTTGCGGTGGTGCAGAAAAGGTGGGCGGCGCGAACGACAAGGTTGGTGTCGTCAGTTGGCAGTGTCGCGTCGTCGCACGTGAACTCGAGGCCCCCGCTTCCGCGGAGCGAGAGATCGAGCGTATCGTGGAGCGAGATCGGGCAGACCAGACTTTCGATTTCATGAAAGCCGTCGTGGCGCCGGCGGAGGACGCGGAGGCTGAGATTGACCTTCGCGGGGGCGAGAAACTCCATGCGCGCGGAGGTCAGGGCGTGCCGGGATTCGCGGCCCGATGCATGCGGCTGAGGAGCTGCGTGCCGCGCTCGTCGCCGGGATGCACCTGAGTGACCAGCGCGGTGCCGTCGGTGAGCGGCCGACCTTCGTTCGCCCAGCGAATGATCCCGCCTTCGAGTGCGAAGACGCGTTCATAACCGGCTTCCTGGAGACGCGCGGCGAAAGGCGCGGCGCGTTCCCCCGTGCTGCAGTAGACGATCACGACGCGGAGATGATCCTCGGGCAACGACGGCGCGGGAAAGTCCGTGGTGGGATCGATCCGGGTGGCACCGCTGAGGTGGCTGACGCCAAACTCCGCTTCGCTGCGGACGTCGGCGATGAATGGCTTGCTCTTCGCGGGATCGGCGACCCAGTTGTTGAGGTCGGCGGTGGAGAAGAAGGGCACGCCGGGGTAGCGTTTGCGGACATGATCGGTGAGCAGGCCGAGACGCCACCCCGGCCAGGCAAACCACAGCCCAGCCACGAGCGCCAGCACGAGCGTGATCTGCAACAGGGCGAAGCTGACCGTGGCTCGCCGCACAGCCATCTAGCGAATGTTGCGCGCGCCGACGCGGCGTTGCCCGGGATTGTCGGGGCGGCCGGTGCCGTGAGGGCCGCCGGAAACAACGCGGGAGAGAGTGCCATCCATGCTGATCTGCAGACCCGACTCCGTCGTCTGGTCGCCTTTGATCGAGGGAACCCAGCGAGCGAGCCAGTAACGCTGGCCGCCGGTGATGCTGGAGTCTTCGAGCGTGAGGCTGCTGATGTAGTGCGCGCCGGTCAGGCCCCGCTCTTTCAGATGATCCATCGCGAGTTTCAGAGCCTGCTCGATGCCAACCCCGGGCGCGGGCGGTGCGGCCGGAGCGAGGAGCGGCTGGAAGGTGAGGAGTGCGACGGCGAGGAGAGCGGGGATTTTCATGCCGAGATCAGGCGTTGCGGCCGATGCAGTTGAGATCTTCGAAGGAGGTGACGAGGCGTTTCGTGGCGGAGGCTTCGGCGGCGGCGAGCCAGGCGCGGGGATCGTATTGCTTTTTGTTGGGCGCGTCGGGGCCGGTGGGGTTGCCGATCTGGCCTTGGAGATAATCGTGATGCTTGGCCTCGTAGACGCGGATGCCGTCCCAGAAGGCCCACTGCACGTCGGTGTCGATGTTCATCTTCACCGCGCCGTAGCTGATCGCTTCGCGGATCTCTTCGCGGCTGGAGCCGGAGCCGCCGTGGAAGACGAAGTTCACGGGTTTGGTGCCGGTGCCGAGGTTCTTTTCGATGTAGACCTGCGAGTCGCGGAGGATAGTCGGCTTGAGCTTCACGTTGCCCGGTTTGTAGACGCCGTGGACGTTGCCGAAGGCGGCGGCGACGGTGAAGTTCGGGCTGATCTTGCTCAGGCCGGTGTAGAATTCCGCGACCTCGACGGGCTTGGTGTAGAGCTTGGAATCATCGACGTCGGAGTTGTCCACGCCGTCTTCTTCACCGCCGGTGACGCCGAGTTCGATCTCGAGGGTCATGCCCATCTTCGTCATCCGCTCGAGATACTTCGCGCAGATTTCGAGGTTCTCGTGGAGCGGCTCCTCGGAGAGGTCGAGCATGTGGGAGCTGTAGAGCGGCTGGCCGGTCTTGGCGAAGTGCGTCTCGCTCGCGGTGAGCAGGCCGTCGACCCAGGGGAGGAGCTTCTTCGCGCAGTGATCGGTGTGCAGAATGACGGGCACGCCGTAGGCCTCGGCGGCGGCGGCGACATAGTGCGCGCCGGCGATGCCGCCGAGCACGGGGCCGAGCTGGTTGTCGCCCTTGATGCCTTTGCCGATGAAGAATTGCGCGCCGCCATTCGAGAACTGCACGATCACGGGGGAGTTCACCTCCCGGGCGGCGGCGAGGGTGGCGTTGATGGTGTGAGTGCTGATGCAATTGACCGCCGGAAGGGCGAACCCGGCGGCCTTGGCATGATCGAGCAGCGCTTTGACTTCTTCTGCGAAAAGAACCCCGGCACGGAATTTGGATTGCGACATGGAAGAGCGTTTTACAAATGCGCTGCGGTGATGGCAGCACAAATCGAGTTTCCGTCCGCGTTTTCCTGAGAGGGTATCCGATGACTCTGTTCGAAAAAAAATTCA
>JANPHH010000416.1:0-5257 GCA_031424375.1 Chthoniobacter sp.
ATGACCGCAACGCTAACCAAGCGCTGCAGAGAACAGCTCCGCGCGTCACGCTGGCTGCTTCCTGCCTCCGCCTTTCCCCCACCATGGGTGGTGGGTGGGGTCAGTCTGTGAATGTTGAAATTTTGATCAATCCGAATTTCCTCTACGCGACAATCTTTCGGCCAGATGAAGCTGCAATATTCACACACTTACCCCATGCACCCTCAAATGTCGTCGGTCCGGTCAAGAGCAAACCAGGATTGAATTCAATACGGATCGCGAGCGCGACCAGTCACGAAAACCGCGAAGAAGGGTCATGGTTCACCTTTTGACCCACGGGGTTGCGGCGAGAATCGATGACCTGGCGGGCGTGAATGGGGGCGATGGTGGTGAGTGACATGGGTGAGTAGAATTTCGGGCGTTGGGAGTTCTGGTGTGCGCCTGGTGGACGTTAAAAACCGGCGAATGGCTTCGCGGCGAGGCAACTTCGGCGAGTGAGGGCTGGCAATGGAGATCGTGCGCTGACAAGTCCGGCGCCGCTTGATAGACCGATGCCCCTTACGCCCGTGGTCTGATGCCCTTCCCGAGCCATGCCTGACGCCGAATCCTTCCCTCCGCCGAATCCGCCTCCTCCGGTCGATGCCGGAAAACCCGTCGCGTGCGGCGTGGGATTCGGCGGTGGCGCCGGCCACTGGACGCCACCGACGCCGGAGGAACTGGCCGCCATCCTTCCGCGCTACCGCGTCGAATCGCTGCTGGGGCGCGGAGTGACTGGCGCTGTCTACAAGGCCATTCATATCGCCTTGCAGCGGTCCGTCGCGATCAAGCTGCTGCCCGTGGCGAGGGCCGGGGACACGGAATTCCGCGAACGCTTCCACCGCGAAATCCAAGTGCTCGGGCGACTCCAGCACCCGGGGATCATCACCATTTACGAATCCGGAGAGACCACTGGGGGACATCTCTACTTCGCCATGGAATTCGTGGATGGCAGCGATCTGGGTCGGCTGCACGTGGGTGGCTGGCTCAAGCCGCCGCAGGTGCTCGCGGTGGTCGCGCAACTCTGCGCTGCGCTGCACTACGCGCATGAACGGGGCATCATTCACTGCAACCTCAAGCCATCCAATGTGCTCGTGAACATGAATGGCCGGGTAAAGCTCGCCGACTTCGCGCTCGCGCGTCCGCTCCGCGGGCCAGCCGCCGCGCTCGCTTCGACTGATCTCCCGACGGGCGCGGCGGACTACCCGGCGCCCGAACAGCGCACTGGCACTGCGGATCATCGTTCGGACATTTTCGCGCTCGCCACGATGACCTGCGAATTGCTCGCCGCTCCGACCCCGGGTGAGGCGTCCCGATCGACGTCGCGACAGGGGGACTTGGGCGAGCGGATCGACCGAGTATTGCGCAAGGCGAAGCATTTCGAACCCGCCCGCCGCTACCAGAGCGCAAGCGAGTTGAAGGACGATCTGGAAAGGATTTGCAGCACGGGCGAGTCGCCGCGTGTGGTGGGCACGCCGCGCCGGGCGTGGCTGCGGTTTGCGGCATCCGGCATCATCGTTTGTCTGGCCGGCGCCGTTGTCGCAGTCGGCCCGCAGTATTGGAAGAATGCAGCGTCCGCGCCGCCCGCGGCAGCCGTCCTCGCAGCGCCCGCGGCCGTCACCGCTGCTCAGCCGCCGCCCGTGAGCAGCTCGGTTCCAGCGAATTCACACCACCTTGCGCAGGTGCTCATCGATACCCGGTGGGCGGTGAAAACCGAGGTGGGCGAGCGCGCGTGGGGCGACCTGACTTTCCGGGAGCAACGCGAATTTGTGACGATGAACGGGCCGCAAGGTGAATGGCGAACGACGGGGGATCTGACCGTCGAACTCGGAACGGTCTATGTGCTGCGGTTCGCGCCGGATCTCGATGCCTTCGTGGCCTCGAATCGAAGCGGAACGGCGATCGCTACGGGGACACGGAAGACCGCACGGCGTCCGTGAATATGGTTCCGCTGACGTCCCTTTTTCCCCGGCGCTAGGCAGGCACGGGCACGCGATAGGCATCAATCTTGGTGATCATCGCCTTACGGTCGCCGTGCTCGGTGGGGACTTCGACTTGCTCGCCGACTTTGTGAGCGAGGAGCGCCTGGGCGAGTGCGCTTTGGTAGCTCACGACGCCCCTTTCCGGGTCGCCGTCCCACGCGCCGAGAATGGTGTAGACGTCCGTGCGACCGGAGTCTTCGCGGAGGGTGACGATCGTGCCGATCGAAACCTGATTGGTTTCCGGATTCGCGAAGTCGGTGCCACGGGCGATGGCGAGGTCGCGCTCGGTGTCGGCCCGGCGGCGGCCGAGGACCCGCTGCATTTCCTTGGCGGCCTTGAACTCGAAGTTTTCCCGCAAGTCGCCGTAGCTGCGGGCGACACTGATTTCTTTCACGTTCTCGGGGATCTTTTTGTTCACGAGTTCGTCGTACTCGGCTTTGCGCTTTTCGAGGCTCTCCCACGAGACGACGAGCGTTTCCTGCTTCGCGTCGCTGTCGCCGGAGACCATGGACTGCATCTCGGGGTAGATGCGGATGATGCGGCCGAGCAGCGAGCGTTTGTTGAGTTCCTCGAAGACGGGAGTGAGCATCAGCTTGCGCATCACGTCGCGCAGTTCCTCGTGGGTGGCGGTGGAGATGAGGTCGGGGAGGAGTTCCTTGTCGTTGAGGACGAGGTCGTGGAGGCGGCGGTCCCGCTTGGTCTCGACGAATTGGTCGCGTTCCAGCGCGCCGACGATGGAACTGAGCAGCCGCGGATTCATCAGGTCGGCGTAGGTGCCATCGCGTTCGCGGGCGAGCCAGCAGAGGACTTCAGACGTGATCGAGTGCTCGCGAATGGCCCGGTCGAGGGTGTTGAGCAGTGGGTCGAGCTTGCCCTTTTCTTCGAGGGTGCGTGCGGCCTCCGCGGAGACCCGGGTGCTGCTGCGCTGCACGAGCACGAGCGCCTTGGCGGGCCAGTCGTCCCCGAAAGCGGTGGCGAGTTCGCCGAATACGCGCTTCTGCTTGGCGGCCGGAAGATCGCCGATCAACTCGGGCAGGCGTTTGTCTTCATCGCGGAGGAATTGCGCGATGGTTGGCGCTTCCGGACCACCGGCGAGCGCGGGCGCTTTCTCGATGATCTCATCGCGGGTGACAAGGAATTCGAGCGCCTGCGACGGGTTGAGCCGCTGGTTCTTGCGCGACTGCTCTTCGGCGATCGTGAGCAGCGGGCGAATGGGCGAGAGGTCGCTGAATTCGGCGATGTTCTTGGAAATCTGGTCAAGCGCGGTGAGCTGGTCCTTGAGCTGGCGCGCGGCCTGGAAGGCGGCGAGGAATTCGTCGGCACGGGCGATCGGTGCGTCGCGCAGCTCGATCGGGTCGGTCTTCTTCGAGGGCACGGAAAAGTGCCCGTCCTTCTTCAGCGCCTTCTTGGCCGCTTCCCACCAGCGTTTGAATTCCGCCTCGCTGAAAACATCCGGAACGAGCACCTGCGTGATTTGATCCTGCGTCGCCTTGCCATTGAAACTGCCGAGCAGCCCGCGCACGAAACTCACCGCGTCCTGCTTGGCCTGCGCCTTCACGCCCGTGAGGTCGGCTGCCTTTTGCGCGAGGATGTGATCTGAGGCAATGACCTGCAGCGACTCCGCTGCATACTGGAGTTGCATGGTGTGCCCTTTCTTCGCCTTGAAATGAATGGTCATCTGGCTGACCAGAAAATTGACCGAATCCACCTGGCCGAATCCCCAGCTTTTGTGCGTCACAAAAGTCCCGGGTTGGAGGTTTTCGAGCGCGGTGCCGGCGGCGGCGGAGAGTTTGCCGGACTCGACGGCTTTCTGGATTTCAGGATTCATGCGGAGGGTCAAAATAGGAACGGTCCCCCATACCTCCAAGACATATTTCAAGTGCGGGCGGCTGAAGGCTCTCCCAACCCGCCGCCGGGAGCGGACATCCCGGCACGTCACCGTGCCCCAAAATCCGCGCCGAACGTGCCGGATTCCGAGCCCGCGCTAGCACGGGGGGTGCTCTCCCGGAAGGTTATTCCATCAATTCTCCGGTTGCCGATTCAGTGAATTTCCCCGTTCGCTGACTCGGTCGCCCGCTCGCATGTCCAACGCTACGCTACCATTTCCCGCCTCGACACTGGAGAACGAGGCTAGCTTTCGCCTGCTGTTTCATCAGCATCCGCTGCCCATGTGGGTGGTGGACAACGAGACGCTGGCTTTCCTCGCGGTGAACGATGCCGCGGTGGACCTCTACGGTTTTTCTCGTGATGAGTTCTATCAGCTCACCATGGATGAGATCGCGAATCCGGATCAGAGCGCGGTCGAACCCGACCGGCAGAACGACGCTGGCGGTCCTGCGCCCACCACGCCCTGGAGGCATCGCCGCAAAGATGGCACTTTCCTTCGCGTGGAGAGCACGTGGCATGAAATTCCCTTCGGAGGTCGTGAGGCGGTCTTGGTGCTGACGATCGATCGCACGGAGCAATACCGGGCCGAACAGAGGAATCGCGAGCAAGCGCGCCTGCTCGACCTCGCCTCCGACGCGATCATCGTCCGCGACCTGCGCCACCGCGTGGTCTTCTGGAACCGCGGCGCCGAGCGGCTCTACGGCTGGACTGCCGGGGAAGTGCGCGGCCAGTTGGTCACCGAACTCTTTTCCGGAGATGCCGAGGCTTTTCTCACTGCCCAGGTGGCCCTGCTCGAGACGGGCGAGTGGAGCGGGCAGTTCAACCACCATGCGAAGGACGGGCGCAAGCTGGCCGTGAACAGCCGGTGGACCCTGGTCCGGAACGATGACGACAAACCCGATTCCGTGCTCGTGATCGACACTGACATGACCGAGCAGAAGAAGCTCGAGTCGCAATTCCTCCGGGCTCAACGCCAGGAAAGCATCGGCACGCTCGCCAGTGGGATCGCGCATGACCTGAACAACATCCTCTCCCCGATCCTCATGTCGGTGACGCTGCTGCGGCGCAACATGAAGAGCCCCGACCAGGAACGGATGCTCAACATCGTGGAGAACAGCGCCGAGCGCGGGGCGGGCATCGTGAAGCAGGTGCTCACGTTCGCTCGGGGCGTGGAAGGCGAACGCGTGTTGCTCCAGCCGAAGCACCTCGTCAGCGAGCTGTCGAAAATCATGGCGCAGACCTTTCCGCGCAACATCGACATCCAGACAAATCTTCCGACCGAACTCTGGACGATCCTCGGCGATGCCACCCAGCTCCATCAGGTCCTGCTCAACCTCTGCGTGAACGCGCGCGACGCGATGCCGGACGGCGGC
>JANPHH010000417.1:0-10558 GCA_031424375.1 Chthoniobacter sp.
ACCCGAACGACCGCGTGCCCGCCGGCGTGGAAAAAACCTGCCTCGAACTCTACCGCGAGTTTCGGAAAGACCCCGCGCCTTTTTTCGTCCACGGCCCGGCAGCGTAGGTCACTACGCTGGTCGGGCCTTCGCCGTTAAGTGGGCTGAAGTGGAGCGCTGGAGCACCGATTCTTTTCGGAGCGTCTCTTGGTCTTGGCCTGAGTCCATGTTCTGCAATTTGGGAGATGTCCTCATTCGGAGAGTTAAGGAAGTAACAGAACGCAGCGACCTTCGTTCTGTGCCGATCATTGAAAAGATTAGCTTTGGGGGAGTTATATCGGTCACCGATCCCGACGCTCGCGAAGACTACCGAGGCCGTCTGTTCTGGGCTGAACCTGGCGATTTGATTTACAGTAAGATCCGGGCAAAGCAGGGGTCTCTGGGCCTCGTTCCGTCAGAGACGGGCCGCATCGCGGTCAGTAACGAGTATCCCGTCTACGAGCCGATTCAGGAGAAAGTCATCCCTGCCTATCTGACTCTCCTTCTGAAGTGTCCGGCTTTCCTCCAATTTCTCGACGGCATTGCAAGCGGTGGGGATACAAAGACACGCATAGCGCCTCACCTCTTCGAGTCTTTACGGATCGCGTTACCCTCCCTGGGTACTCAGCGAGCCATCGTCGCCCACTGGCAGGCCACGCGGGACCGGAATGCCGCCGTGCTCAAAGCCGCCGATGCGCATGAGGCAAACGTTCGAGGCATGTTTTTGCAGAAGTTAGGTCTATCGGCAGGGAGAGCAGGACCGACACCTCGCGCGTTTGCGGCTCGTTGGCGCGATGTCGAAGCATGGAACTGCAAGGCGGTCCACCTTCGTTTGAGCCAAGGAGACATGCACAAAGGGAGCTATCCCGTAGTAAAGGGGAGAGACTGTCTGGTGTCGGTTCAACATGGCTGTTCCCAAGGCCCGTCCAGCGAACCCACAACCCTGGAAGTTCTCAAGATCAGCGCCGCCACTCGTGGTGAGTATGATCGCAACCAGCGGAAGTTCATCGCCGATAGCGAGCAGGTGCGACGAAACTTTAATCTCCGCGCTGGCGATGTGCTGATGTGCCGGACCAATGGCACTCTGGATTACGTTGGCATGTCGGCGCTCGTTCCAGAGGACGAAGCCAACCTGATCTTTCCCGACAAGCTGATCCGCGTTCGGGCCTGCGAGAAAATGGCCCCGGAGTTCCTTTGGTTCGTCCTTCAAACGCCGCCGCTCCGCGCTCAAATCGAAACAGCCGCACGAACTGCCGTGGGCAACTACGCCATCGGTGGTGCCGACATCTGGAACTTTGATTTTCCCCTCCCGCCGCTCCCCATTCAAAAGCAACTCGTCGCCGAAGTGACTGCTGCCCGCGCGCAAATCGCCGCCGAACGCGCTGCCGCCGCCCAGCTCGCCGCCGACACCGCCCGGGAGGTGGAAGAGATGATCCTCGGCCAGCGCCCCATCCCCTCTTAATTCCATGGCCCGTACAAAAGGCAGCATCGAAATCGAAGGCATCTACGGCACCGAGGTGCTGGGCAGCTTCAGCATCATCCGGGGCTTTGCCACCCTGCAGGAGCTGGCCCGGATCTCCGTGCCCGTGCTGATGAATGAGCCGGACAAGGAGGGTGCGGTGACCGGGCACCAGCGCCCGCTGGACGAAGTCCACGCCGAGGAGGTGAAGAAATACTTCGAGCAGGGCGATCAGCGGTTCGTCCCGGAGGTCATCCTGTCGCTGCGCGTGCCGCTCTCGCCGGAGATGCTGACGCCGGTGGGAAACTTTGCCCCCACCCAGATCGGCGTGAGCTACTCCAGCGGCGGGATGGTGCTGCGCCGCAAGCACAAGGGGAAGACGCTGCAAAACCATGTGCTGCGCATCGGCATCGCGAGCCTCCCGCAGCTCAAATCCGAGCAGCGCATCCGGCGGATCGATGGCAATCACCGGTTGGCCAAAGCGGAGGAATTGAAGGCGGTCGACGGGCAGGTGAACCGCTACAAGGTGCCCTTTTGCCTGCTGCTGCTCGGGGATGTGGATGAACCGGCCCACGACTACACCGAGGCGCTCGTCTTTCACACGATCAACAGCACGGCCAAGGCGCTGGATGGCGAGCTGGCGCTCAAGCTGATCCTCGGGCAGAAAGCCGACTACACTCCCGCTCCGCATCAGGAGTTTGCCTTTGCCCCGGCACTACATCTCACCCGGCTGCTGGATGAAGGGCTGAGGGGCCTGCCGGAACCATTCGGTACCCGGCTGGGCGGGCGACCGCTCGCCCGGCTCTCAATCGCCAGCAAAGAGCTGCTCCGCTCTTACCCGGAGAAGGCGGCCACGCTCGAAGCCCTCACCGCTTTCAGCGAAGAGATTCTTGGGGCGCTGGCCGAAATCTCGACCGGGCTCCACGGCGAGTTTCCCGACTTCTGCGGGGCCGATTACTTCATCGAACTCGCAGGGCACGTGTGGATGAAATCCAACTCCGCCGACCTCGACGACATGAGGCTCGCCCAAACGGTCAACTACCTGCGGGACATGGTTTGCTGGATGGGGCCCGACGGAATGCGCGGCCTGTCCACCGGCCAACCGCTCGGGCGGCAACTCATCAAAATCTATGACGAGGTAGTAAGCCGGGTGCCGAAAAAAGTCTTCCTCGCCCGATGGTATCTGGGGGTGAACCACGGCGCAGAGCGGCAGCGGGCGGCGCATCGCTATGAGGCGATAAAGCAACTCGTGGAAGGCGAGATGAAAATGCAGCTCGTGGACCTGGCCAACAAGGACGGCGGCACATACCAGATCCACCAAACGATGTTTGAGCAGATCCGCATCAGCGACATCTTCATCGCCGACCTTACCGGCCTTCGCCCCAATGTGATGATCGAACTCGGCTACGCCCTGCGCGATCACCAGCCCGACGGAAGGCTGCTCCTCATCTTCAACGCAATCCAGGACGCTGAAGAAGTGCCCTTCGATACGAAGACCTTCCGCTATGAGCGCATCGGCGAGGCTGCGGATATTCCCAGCGCGCTCCGCAAGCATCTACACGCGATCCTGGACGACGCGAAGGCGGGGAAAATCTAGCATGTTTTGCCTCTCCAAAGTTAGCGAATAACGCTCTGCATCGATAGTTGTAGAGAATATCGTTCGCCGATATGTGCGGCCAGGCTCGAATGAAAAGTAAACTCTCGTGAAGGGTGATCCCGTAAGGTGACTTGGCATCGCCTTTGCTATGTCAAAACGCGACGTGACAGTCATCATTCGGTGAAGTACCCCAGCCGTTGGCAATATGCTGATAGCGTCGGGTTCAGGCGCCGCGGGGGGCTATCGGTAATGCAGAAGAGATAAACCCCCTCCCGAATGACGGACTGAATATATCCGCAACGGGAGGTAGCACATGAAGAGAAAGGAAGACCCATGACAGCCAAAATATCATTGGCATTTGCCAAACTCAGTGACTCGCCGCTCATCACGAAGGCGGATCACATCCTCGGACGAATGGAGAAGAATGCGGCGTATCCGACGCCGAATCCGCCCCTGGCGGCTTTGCAGGCAGGGGGGTCGAAGTTTCAGGACTCCCTGGCCGCCGCAGTGGACGGTGGGAAGCTGAAGACGGCCCAGAAGAATGCGGCGCGGGAGGAGCTGCTGGAGATCCTGCGGGCGCTGGCGCTCTACGTGCAGCAGACCTGCAAGGGAGATCTGACGACGCTGCTCTGCTCGGGCTTTGACGCCCAGAAGGAACGCGCTCCGGTGGGCGAACTGCCTCCGCCTCATGGCGTGACGCTGACGCAGACGACGATGACCGGACAACTGGAACTCCGCGCGGAGCCGGTGCCGAACGCGGCGAGTTACATCGCGCAATATACGACGAAGCTGAATGATCCAGACTCGTGGGTGGACTGCGGATATCCGACGGGGGCGCGGATCAAGATCGATGATCTGACGCCGGGAACGCTCTACTACGGGCGGATGCGGGCGATCGGAACCGCCGGGCCGAGTGCCTGGAGCGAGCCGGTATCGACCTACGCTATCTAACTAAGACGCGGCCAGCATTCGTCGCGTGCGACGATGGTTAGCCATAGGAAAGCAGGATGGGATGAGTTTTCCCATCCTGCTTTCTGCGTTTTTAGAGCGATTGTCGAAGATCGTTTCCGGAAGTGGCATCCCGAGGCTCTAGCGTCGGTCTGTGACCGTCGCACTTTTCGGTGGGCGGAGGTGGTGGGGAATGAGGGAGCCCGAAGGCAAGGCCACGTCCTCTGAGCAAAATTGGCGACCGCTACAGCTTGGATGGCTCCGCGGCGAAGATCTTGGCGCTCGAAAAAACCGATCACGGGCCTGTGGGAGAGCTTCGCCGGAGATGGCTGCCTTACTAGGATTTGAACCTAGACAAGCAGATTCAGAGTCTGCTGTGCTACCGTTACACCATAAGGCAATTGGGGAGGGCGGAAGTTAGGCGGTTGGGTGCGGTTGGCAATGAATTTCTCGCCCGTTTCCGGCGGGTGGGTGTGATTGAATCTGGTGCCATGCGGGATGCGCACGGTGTCCCGGAGGGACGATGGAAATTAGCCGGTGGCGTCAGCCACCGGATTGCGGAAAAAATGAGTTCGCCCCGGCAGGGGCGTTGGAATTCAACCGCCGAGACCACTCCACCGCCTCTCCGGGGCGGGTTCGCCCCGCCGTGCGGTTCCGGTGACTGACGCCACCGGCTAATTTCCGCTGTCCCTCCGGGACTACAGACTTCGCTGCACCACATTTAATCACACCCCCGGCGGGTCAACGGGCGATGGCCCGAGACCAGACGGGGACGTAGTTGAACCACTGATCGGGATGCGCGCGAACGATCGCCTCGAAGCTGGTCGCGATGCGCTGGGTGTTTTCGGCGAGGAGGTCGCGCGGGTCGCGGCTCTCGGCGAGTTCGATCCGCGGATCGGCGAAGGAGACGTAGCGGCTGTTCGGCTTTTGCAGCACGAAGGCCGGCAGGACGGTGGCGCCGGTGTGATGGGCGAGCAGGGCAGGGGCGGTGGAAAACTCGGTGCGGCTGCCGAAGAAATCGACCGGCGCGCCGGTGCCGGCGTAGGGGCGATCGACGAGCATGGCGACGATTTCATTCCGCCGCAGGGTGTGAATGAGCTCGATGAAGGCGAAGGGGTGGCCGGGTCCGACGGCGATGGTGCGGATGCCGAGGTGCGCGCGGCAGGCGTCGCGCCAGCGGGTGAGTTCGCTGCTCGGCTCTTCGAGGGTGACGACGGTGAGCGGCCAGCCATGGCGGGCGAGGGTGACACCGCCGAGTTCCCAGTGCCCGAGGTGCGCGGTGACGACGATGGTGCCGCGGCCGCGGGCACGCGCCGCTTCGAGATGTTCGAGGCCGCGCCATTCTTCGAGCAGGCGATTCGCACGAGCGGCGGCGTTCATGCCCGCGCAGAGAAAGTAGTCGGCTAGCATCCGGCCGAAATTTCCGACATTCCGGCGGCAGAGATCCTGAAGTGCCGCGCCCTCGAGACCGGTGACGCGGTGCAGATTGTCTTCGAGCGCGTCGCGAACATTGCGGCGCCGCGCGTAGCTGGCCCGGGCGATCGTCCGGGCCATCCACTGCGTGGAGAAACGGGGAAAGACCTGAGCGACGGCGTAGGCGCTTTTGAAGCACGCGAGGGTGTAGAGCGCGCTGCGGAGAGTGGACGGTTCCGGGGGCGTGAGGAGCTTTCCGGGGCAGCCTGGGGACTCGGCGGCGTGGGGGGCGAGGTCCACGCGCGGCAGGGCTAGCTCGCGCATGTTTCGGCCACGGGGGGGGGAGCGGTGACCGCGCCGCTGGGCGAGGGATCGAAGGAAAGCCGCGGGCAAAGCGGTGCGAAGCGCTGGAGGAAAACGACGAGGTAGAAGAGTTGCATCCGCCACCAGATCGCAAAGCCACCGGTGATGTTTCCGGCGAGCACCGCATTGATCGCGCCCGGCAGATCGAAGCGCTTCGCCGGGGTGGTGATGACTTCGATGAACTGCTGGGAGTACCACGAGTTCACAAAGCGCAGATACAGATCCATCACGCGGCCGAGTTTTTTCTCATATTGCTGAAATCGTTTTGCGCGCTGCTCTGGTCGCTTCAGTGCGGCATCGATCGCGTCGGCCGCCTGTTCGCCCGAAGCGATCGCGAGAAAGACTCCAGTGCTGAAGACGGGATCGATGAATCCGGCGGCGTCGCCTGCGAGGAGCCAGCGATCCCCGGCGAAGGACGAGTTGCGATACGAATAATCGCCGGTCGAGTGGACGGGCGTCACCCGTTCGGCCGCGCCCATTCGCGCTGTGATTGTCGGTTCGGCCGCGATGGCTTGTTCGAGCGCTACTTCGGGCGATTGCCGCAGCGCCTTGAAGTCCGCGGTGTCCATCACCAGGCCGATGCTCATGCGCGTGGCTCCGAGCGGGATCATCCAGAACCAGCGGTCGCGCCCGCGCACCATGCGGGTGAGCGAGCCGTCGATGCCGGGTTCGCGGGTCACGCCTTCCCAGTGGGCGAAGACGGAAAATTTGTTCAGCGACGGATAGCGCTGCTTCAGCTTCTTCTGCGTGCCGATGACCGTATTGCGGCCGCTCGCATCGAGCACGTAACGGGCGCGGATTTCGCGCGACCCGGCGGCTGCCATCACCGTGAGGGTGGCGCCCTCAGCGGTGAAGGCCACGCGTTCGACCGCCGTGGCTTGATGGACCTTCGCGCCGCTGGCCTGCGCGTGGTCGAGCAGCAGCTTGTCGAAAGTGGCGCGGTCGACCTGATACGACTGCGTGTGCGCGAGGCGGAAGCCGTTGCGGAAGTGGAAGCGGATGTGCCGCGAACCGCAGGTCGTTTCCACCTCCGCGCCGTGCTTGTGCAGGAAGGTGCGGTCCAGCACGTCGCGCAGCCCGAGGCGCTCAAACGTGGGCATGGAGTAGGGGAGGAGTGATTCTCCGATGTGGAAGCGCGGGAAGGTCTCGCGCTCGATCACCACCACGCGCCGCCCGGCTTTCGCGAGGAGCGTCGCCGCGGTGCTGCCGGCGGGTCCGCCGCCGATGATGGCCACGTCGAAGGTTTCTTGCATGGAGGTCACACGATAGTGGGCCTCGGAAAAAAGGGAAGGGCCGCGCCGGTGCGCAGTTGAGTTTGCCCGGAGCGCGCGAATAACCTCCCGTCCTTCATGCCCCCGACTCGTCGCCAATGGTGGACCCGCAAGCTGCTGCTCGGCGCCAATTTCGCGGCGCCCGTGGCGCTGCTGGCCACGCGATTCCAGCAGCCCGCGATCATTCTCGCCGCCATCGTGGCCCACTCCGCTTTCACGGTTGCGATCATGCGGCCGCAGTGCGGCTGGTTCGGCCCGGTGGTGACCCGATTTCAGCCGCGCGGGCAGGAGATCTGGCTCACCATCGACGACGGCCCTGCTGCCGCGGAAAGTGAAGCGCTCGCGCTGGAACTCCAGCGTCGCGCGGTGCCGGCGACCTTCTTCGTCAAAGGCCGCAACCTCGCCGCGCAACTCGATACGGCCGCGCGGCTGCTCGCTGCCGGCCACACGCTCGCTAACCACACCGACACGCATCCCGCCGCGCTTTTCTGCTGGCTCAGTTCCGCGCGCCTGCGCCGCGAGTTGGAAGCCTGCAATGCCGCGCTGCGCTCCGCCGGTAGCGCCGTCACTCGCTGGTTTCGCTCGCCGGTCGGGCTGAAACACGCGCGCCTCCACCCGCTCCTGCGCCGTCTCGACATGCGCCTCGTCGCCTGGACCGTCCGCGGCGGCGACGGCCTCTCCGCGGACCCCGCCTCGGTCGCCGAGCGCGTCGTCCGCCACGCTCATCCCGGCGCCATCGTCCTGCTCCACGAAGGCCGCCCGCGCAGCAATGAAACCATCCTGCGCAGCGTCGACGCTCTCCGCGCGCGCGGCTTCACCTTCGTCATCCCCGACGATGCGCAACTCATCTGAACGCGAACGGATGCGGAGACCGCTGATTCCACGGATTGACGCGGATTTTCGGACGCTGAATCCGCGTCAATCCGTGAAATCCGCGGTCTCCTTTCCCGCGGGGGATATCCCGCGAAACCTACGGAAGCGGCGAATCCGCAGAACTCTTCATTCGCGTCATCCGGGTGATTCGCGGGCTCACTCTTCCGCATGATCTACTGGCTCGCCCGCACCTTCATGCGCGTGGTCTTCCGCTGCACTCTGCGGATGAAAGTGAGCGGTCTCCCCGCGGGTGCGCGTCCCGGCGGCTACCTGCTCGCGTGCAGCCACGTCAGCCATCTCGATCCTTTCTGCATCAGTGCGCTTTTTCCGCGGAAGATCGGCTGGATGGCCCGCGTCGAATTCTATCGCCATCCGCTCATCGCGCGGCTGATGCGCACCGTTCACGCCTTCCCGGTGAATCGCCACGGTGTCCCCGTGAGCGCCATCCGCGAAGCGCTCGCGCGGCTCGCGCGCGGCGAAGTGGTGGGCGTCTTCCCCGAGGGCGAGATCAAGGCGGGCGCCGACTCCGTTCTCCGCGGCGGCCCGATCAAGCGCGGCGTCTGCCTGCTCGCCCAGCGCACCGGTCGCCCGATCCTGCCGTGTCTCGTTCTCGGCACGGAGAAGCTGAACGCCGTCTCACCGTGGATGCCCTTTCTGCGCGGCCGGCTGTGGGTCGCGTGCGGGGACTTTCTCGAACCCAGCACGCTGCCCGATCGTCGCGCCGCCCGCGCCGAACTCGCCACCCGCCTCGAAGCCGCCCTCTGCCAGCTCTACGCCGATGCGCGCCGCGAGTTCGCGTTGGATGACAGCATTCTCCCGTGAGCGAGCTTTTCTACCGCGCCGTGCGCGCGATTGGCTCCGCAGTCATCCGGGTCGCGTCGCGCCCGCTCATCCTCCACCGCGAACGCGCCGCCATCGACGGGCCGTATCTCCTCGCCGCCAATCACGAAAGTCCTTTCGACGCCGCGCTGCTCATCGCCGCGACGCCGCGCGTCATCTACTGGCTCAGCATCGTCGAGCTCTTCCGCCACCCGCTCTCGCGCTGGTTTCTTTCCGCGATGCTCGCCGCGCCGCTCGACCGCAGCCGCCCCGATCCTACCACCGCGCGCACCATTCTCCGCCACCTCCGCGCCGGTCGTGTCGTCGGTCTTTTCCCCGAGGGTGGTCTCCGCTCCGGCGACGCTTCCATTTTAGTAAAGGGCGCGCTGCCCGACGGCCTCGCCCGCCTCGCCGAAATCAGCCGCTGCCCCGTGCTCCCGTGCGTCGTTGTGGGCGGTATCGCCTTCGCCCGCTGGTCCGCCTGGCTCCCGCTCCTCCGCACCCGCTGGGCCGTGGCCTTCGGCACCCCGCTGCACCTCCGCGCCGACCTCGACCGTACCGCGGCCCGGGAGGAATTGGGCGCGGCTATCGCGCGGGCGATGCGAGACCTGAAAAGCGAGATGGAAGGAAATTCCAAATTCCAAAATCCAAGCTCCAAACAATCGGAACGAAAGGGATGAAAGCTGCAAAACGAACGGCACGCGTTCATCGTCGGTTTCCTCATTTCCATCCTTTGAGATTTGAAAACTTGGCCTCGCTTTGCTTGTTGCAGGATTGGAGCTTGGACTTTGGAATTTGGAGTTTTCCCGCATGCTAGCCGTCTGCCTCAACTCTTCCTTCCTCGGCTTCTACGCCCACGTCGGGTTCATGCAGGGCCTGGAGGAAGCTGGAATCCGTCCGGTGGCGGTCAGCGGCGCCTCGGCGGGCGCGCTCGTTGCCGGCTTCCTCGGCACCGGCCATAGCGCGGCCGAGACTGCGCGCCTTTTTCTTCAGCTCGATCTCCGCCGCACGCTGCTCGATTGGGGCGTGCCGTGGCGCGCCCTCGGCACCATGGCGAATCGCCCCGGCTTCACCGGCGTCGTCCGCACCGACCGCGCCCTCGCCCATCTCCGCGAGCACCTCGGCGACCGGCGCATCGAGGATTGCCGCGCGCCCCGCATCGCCCTCTCCGTCACCAATCTCACCGCCGCCTGCACCGAAATTAAGACCGACGGTCCGCTCGCCGACTTCATCCTCGCCAGCGGCGCCTTCCCCGGACTCTTCGCTGCGCGCGAAATCGCCGGCGCGCACTACTGGGACGGCGGCATCGCGAACCCGCTCCCTTTCGACCCGTGGCTCCTCGAGCCGGAAATCGACACGATCATCATTCACAGCGTGGTCAATCCCATCGAAGCCAGCGTCCGCAGCGGCGCGCCTCGCCTTTCCGTCGCCGGCGCGTTCAATCTCTCGCACCAGATCATCTGCGACGAACTCCTCCGCCACAAAACCGAAGCCGCCGCCCGCGCCGGCAAGCGTCTCATCTTCCTCCGCACCGAGGCGCCGCGCCCCGGTCTCCGCAGCGCCCAGCGCCTCGGCCCCACATGCGTCGCGGCCGGTCTGGCCACTGCCCGCGAGCACGCCACTTCACTCGCTTCCCGCACCGCCTGGAGCCGGGCCACCGCGTTCGGGGTGTGATTGAATGTGGGGCATGGCGCCTTTGGACGGCGCGAGAGGCGTCCCGGAGGGACGATCGAAGTTAGCCGGTGGCGTGAGCCACCGGATCACGTCCCGAACGCAGATCCGCCCCGGCAGGGGCGG
>JANPHH010000418.1:0-11903 GCA_031424375.1 Chthoniobacter sp.
TCAATGCGCGGGTCTTCGAGTTGACGGAAATAGTGACTCAGGCTGTGGGTGTCGGGCATCCCAAGCTTCTGCCAACCTCGCTATTAAGAGTACATTTATAATATCTATAATCCAGCGCCGATTTTGGCGCGATTGCCCTGAGGGAAATCCGCTTCACCCACACCCGACGCACCGCTATTGCACAGGCCTGTGAAGAAAGAACGCCTGATCCCCGACGCCCAGGCGCGAGCCGCCGTGCTCGCGCTGATTCTCGCCTCCGCGCTCGGCTGGGCGCTGGTCGGGGCGCGGGCGATCTACAGCGGCGAACTGAAGTCGCTCTACCTCATCTGGAATCTCTTTCTCGCCTGGATCCCACTCGCCACCGCGCTCCCGCTCTACGCGATGCAGGCGCGGAACGAAAGGCGTCCGCTGGCCACGGGGGCGCTTGGCACCGTGTGGTTCCTCTTCTTTCCGAATGCGCCATACCTTGTGACCGACCTCGTGCATCTGCGCTACCGCGCGCCAGTGCCCTACTGGTTCGATATCATCATGGTCGCGGCCTTCGTTCTCACGGGTCTATTCCTCGGATATCTGTCGCTCTACCTCGTGCAGGAAATCGTGCGCCACCGGGCGGGTCACGCCGCCAGTTGGGCGTTCGTTGCCGGGATGCTCGGGCTGAGTTCCTTCGGCATCTACCTCGGCCGCTTTCTGCGCTGGAACTCGTGGGATGTAATCCTCTCGCCCGGCGATCTCATCGAGGATGCGGCGCGGATGATGGAGCCCGCGACTCTTCGCCAGGTGTTCGCGTTCTCCGCCACCTTTTTTGCCTTCTCGCTCGTCTGCTACCTGATCGTCTACTCCTTCATGCACCTGCACGCCTGGGTGGAGCGGACCCCGCCCGCGGATTGAAAAAACGCTGTTGCCGTGGCGCGGCAATTGCAGTACTCGCACTCCTCTTTTCTATGGCCACGCTTCGCACCCTCTTCTGGTTCGCGCTGTTTCTCGCAGCCACCTTCGGGTTTACCGTCCTCTTTGAGCACGGTCCGTCGAACTTCCAGGAGAACGCGAAAAAGGAATACGAGTATCTGAGTTCCATGGTCAGTTCGAAGCCGGTGAAGAAGTCCGGTGAGGGCGAAAAAGACGGCGCCAAGTAGCCCCGCACCCCGCCGGGATCCCGGTTTGGTTTTCCGGTGACCCGCACAAATGTCCCCCGATGTAGACGCGGGCATTGTCAAAATTCGCGCGGGGGTGTTACTTTCCCCGCCCTCCATCGCCATGCCCCTCCAAACGGAAAAAGATCTCTCGGTCAACGCGCGCGCGCTTTACCTCAAAGGCCGCAGCGCCATTGAACTGCGCAACTACGGTTACGCCATCAGCCTCCTGCAAGCCGTGCTGAAGGAAGCGCCAGGCTTTCTCGACGCCCGCAAGCAGCTCCGCGCCGTGGAAATCACGGCGACCAAGGGCAAGAAGAGCTTTCTCTCCGGTCTCTCCACCTCCTCGCTGAAAGGCGGGAGCATGATGAAGAAGGACCCGCTCCAGGCGATGGAACTCGCGGAGAAGACGCTGGAAAGCGATCCGACAAATGCGCAAGCGAACCACCTCCTGAAGGATGCGTCCAAAGCGGCTGGCTATCCGGAAGTCGCAGCGTTCGCGCTCGAGACGATCATTCAAGCCAACCCGAATGACACCAAGGTCATGCACGAACTCGGCGAGCTGCATCTCAGCATGGGAAATGCGGACAAAGCGGTCGAAACCTACTCGAAAATCGCCGAGATCAATCCCGCCGACCTCATCGCGGTAAAACGCAGCAAGGACGCCGCGGCCACCGCTTCCATGAAGAGCGGCGGCTGGGACGCGGTCGCCGATTCCGGCGGCAAGAAGGACTACCGCGACCTGATCCGCAACAAGGACGAGGCGACCTCGCTCGAGCAAAAGAACCGCGTCTTCAAGGACGTGGACATGATCGACACCCAGCTCGGTGAACTCTACGCGGAATGGGAAGGCTCCCAGACCGTCGATCTCTCCCGCCGGATCGCACGGCTCTATGAGGATCGCTACGAACTCGAAGTGAACCCCGAGACGCTCGACTCCGCGATCTGGTACTACGACTTCACCAATAATCTCGGCGCCGGCAGCGATCCCGCGGTCGCGCGGAAGCTCTCCGATCTCCAGATGAAGCGCCTCGATGCGCAGATCAAGGGGCAGGAGGATTACATCTCGCAGACCGAGGAGTGGCTGAAGAGCGGCGGCTCGGAACACGAGGACGCTGACACCTACAGACAGGCCGTCGAGGACTCGAAAAAGGCGCTCGGCGAACTCCAGCAGCAGAAAGCCGAACTCTTGATCAGCGAGGCAAAAAAGCGCGTCGACCGCAATCCGACCGATCTGCAATTGCGCTTCGAACTCGGCGAGCGGCTGCTCGCGGCCGGGCAGTTCAACGAGGCAATCCCCGAACTCCAGCGCGCGCGGCAAAACCCGAACTCGCGCCTCAAGTCGATGAGCATGCTTGGCCGCTGCTTCGTCCTGAAAGGCATGTATGACATGGCCGCGACCTCCTTCAAAAGCGCCGCGAGCGAGATGCTGGCGATGGACAATGTGAAGAAGGACACGCTCTACGATCTCGGACTCGTCTACGAAAAGATGGGCAAGAAGGAAGACTATCTCCAGTGCATGAAGGAGATCATGGAGTCCGACTACGGCTACAAGGATGTGGCGACGCGGGTGGAGAGTTCCTACTGACGTGGACGCGGCGTGATTGGTGAAAGGTGACTGGTGATTGGTCAGTTCGCCGCGAGTCACCACCAACCACCATTCACTGATCACCGATCACGCCTTTCATGTCCTGGTTCTCCTTCCACTTCAACGACTTCGCCTTCTCCTTCTTGAGCATCCTGCTCGAAGGCATCCCATTCGTCCTCCTCGGCTCGCTCATTTCCGGCTTCGTCGATGTCTTCGTCTCGTCCGAGCGGATGTCGCGCCTCCTGCCGAAGAACAACCTCGCCGCAATCCTCCTCGCCGGGTTGATGGGTCTCGTCTTCCCGATGTGCGAATGCGGCAGCGTGATCGTCATTCGGCGGTTCATTAAAAAGGGCCTGCCCGTCTCCGCGGCGATCACCTACATGCTCGGCGCACCGATCGTCAGCCCGATCGTGGCGATCAGCACCTTCATGGCGTTCAAGGGACAGAACCCCGTGATGATGACCTCGCTGCGGCTCGCACTCGGCTACGGCATCGCGGTGGTGGTCGGCCTCATCGTCGCACGCATCGGCGCTGCCCGCGTGCTGCAACCGGGCATCCTTGGCGACGACTCCACGCGCAACCGCGCCGGCCTGCGCACCGCCGCCATCCCCACGGCAGACGACTTCACGGCCACCATCGAGTCCGCGAGCTTCGGGAAGAAAATCCTCCTCGCGATCCAAAGCGCCACCGCCGATTTCCTCGACGTCGCCTTCTTTCTCATCATCGGCGCCGCGCTCGCCAGCGTCTTCAACACCGCGGTAAACCAGGCGATCATCCTCCCCTTCGCGACGAATCTCCCGCTTGCCATCCTCGTCCTCATGGCGCTGGCCGCCGGGCTCGCGCTCTGCAGCACCACCGACGCCTTCATCGCCGCCAGCTTCGCCACCTTCCCCGCCGAAGCGAAACTCGCCTTCCTCGTCTTCGGCCCAATGTTCGACGTGAAACTCTTCTGGCTCTACGGCCTCGTCTTCCGCCGCCGCGCCGTCATCGCGCTCGCGCTCGGGCTCTTCATCACCATCTTCCTCATTTGCTGGCGCATCGGCGCGATCGGCGTGTGGCAGTGAGAAGTTGGATTACAAAAAAAGCTGTCATCCCGAGCGGAGTGTAACGGAGCCGAGGGACCTCGGCCCGCGGAAGATCGTGGATCATTCTGCACACCGAGATCCCTCGACTGCTTTCTAGTCGCTCCGGCTCCCTCCATTCCGCTCGGGATGACACGCGGTTTTGAATCTGCGCGCTCCAAGCGAGATCATCTTTTGAAAAAGGCGCCAAACCCGCGTAGCCTCCTCATCGTGACCAACTCCCTCTTCTCCCGCTGGCTCCCCTGCGTCACCCTCGGCTCGTGGAGCGCCATCCTGCTCAGCGTCTATCTCAGCGGACGCGTCCGCGACTTCCTCGCGCCGGAATTTCGTCCCGGCGTGCTGATCGCCGGAATCGTGATGGCGGGAATGGCGCTGATGTTCCTGCTCGTCCCGGCCGATGCGAACTGCTGCTCCTCCGCAACCTGTGGCCATGCGCTGGGCCGCAGGGCTTCTGGCAAAATTCTCACCTTCCTGATTCTGCTGCTCCCCATCTCGGCCGCCGCCCTTTTTTCCAAGGACAGTTACAGCGCCAACGTCGTCAAAAACCGCGGCATCATCACCGACGCCAGCGCCCTGGCCGGTCGCACCCGCACCGGCCCGCCTGCACCCGCTGAACTCCCGCTGCCCACCAACAACCCACCCGCCGCGGAAGCGACCGCGACGACATCCACCACGCCACCCGCAACCACCGACGCTGCCGCCCAGCCCGCCGCGCCGAACGACTACCTCAAGCGCACCGCCGAAGGCGCGATCGAAGTCGAAGTCCTCGACCTCCTTTACGCCGCGCAGGACAACACGCTGCGCGCAGATTTTGAAAACAAGACCGTGCAGCTCATCGGCCAGCTCATGCCCGACACGAGCAACAACGCCGGCGGCAACCGCTTCAAGGCCGTGCGCATGTTTATGACATGCTGCGCCGCGGACGCGCGTCCGGTCGCCACGCTCGTCGAGGCAACGACGAAGCCGGAAATGGCGGAGATGTCGTGGGTGAAGATCACGGGCACGTCCACCTTCCCGATCGAAAATGGCCGCCGCATCGCGGTGTTGAAAGCCGACAAAGTCGAGGCGACCAAGCCGCCGGACGAGTCGATGCTCTACTGAGGGGAGAAATTCCAAGCTCCAAACAATCGGAGCGAATGAGATGAAAACGGTAAGACGAAGAGCCCGCCGTTTCTCCCCTTTCCTCTCTTTCCACCATTTTGCAGATTGTTTGGCGCTTGGAATTTGGAGTTTGGAATTTTTTTCTCCGCCGCCTCGTTGACGCTGATTCACCGCCCACCCACACTCCCCCGATGCTCCCAGAAATCGAAAGGCTTCTCGTCCTCCAGGATCGCGACCGTAAAATCCGCACCCTGCAGCAGGAGGTGAAAATGGCGCCGCTCGAGCGCAAAGAACTCGAAGCGAAACTCGCCGCTGCCAACGCCGGCCTCGACGCCGCGAAGCTCAAATCGAAGGAGAACGAGGTCGAGCGCAAGAAGCTCGAAGTCGACGCGCAGATTCGCCGGGACCAGATCGCGAAGTTCAACGCACAGAAATTTCAGACGCGAAAGAACGAGGAGTTTCAGGCGTTCAACAACGAGATCAAGCGCTTCGAGGAGGAGATCCGGGTCATCGAGGACAAGGAACTCGATTTCATGGAAACCGCCGAGAAGCTGAAAGCAGCAGTGGCCGAAGCCGACAAGAACGCGCAGGCGATGCGCGCTTCCGCCCAGCGCCAAGTCACGGACCTCGACGCCAAGGCGAAAGCGATGGAGACGCAACTTGTCGAACTCGAAAAGGAGCGCACTGCATTTGCCGCCGCGATCGAGGAGGAACTCGTCGATACCTACGAGCGCCTGTTCAAAAACAAAGGCGAAGCGGTCGTCGCGCTCGATCACGATGTCTGCACCGGCTGCCACATGAAGGTCATCGCGCAGACCTCGGTGCTCGTCCGCGGCCGCAAGACGGTGGTTCATTGCGAAAACTGCGGGCGCATTCTTTATCCAGCGGAAAGTTGAGCGTTGAGTGCTGAGAGTTGAGAGGCGCTGATCCTGGTGCATTGTCGAAACCGAGTCACAGTGTTCACGCCGACCACGCGGACGATGCCTCTCAACTTTCAACCCTCAATTGCCGCCATGCCACCATCCCGGCGTTCTCGCAAAGCCTCGAATCTCAACCGCCCCCGATGAACCGCGTCGTCGGAATCGAAACGGAATACGGCTGCCTTGTCACCGGCGATCCGGTACATGGGCCGGATGCGTGGCCGGCCCGGGTGAAGAATCACCTCTTCAAAAAGGCGAAAGCCGGCGTGATCGATCTCCACTATCGCGACTACGAAGAACCGCCGGGAAATGGCGGTTTTTTACTGAATGGGGGCCGGCTCTACATCGACATGGGGCACCTCGAGTATTCCTCACCGGAGTGCCTCACGGTGCGCGATTCCGTGGCCTACGATCTCGCGGGCGACATGTTGCTCCAGTCCTCGCTCGATGCGCTCGGGGTGAGCGAAGAGGTCTCGTTCATCAAGAACAACATCGACCACCACACGGGCGCGACCTTTGGCTGCCACGAGAATTACCTCATGAAGCGCGAGTTGCAGTTCAGCCCGCGGCTGCTCGGCACGCTGCTTTCATTTCTTGCCACCCGGCAGCTTTTCACGGGGGCTGGCCGCGTCGGCCAGGCGAGCCCGCTGGCCTTCGACTTCGATCCACCGCAAGGCAGCGGGGCCGTCGAGTTTCAGCTCAGCCAGCGTGCGGATCACATCGTCAACGACATCTACCAGTGGGTGCAATTCAACCGGGCGATTATCAACGCCCGCGACGAACCGCTCGCCGACTATCGCAAATACCGCCGCCTTCACCTGCTCATCGGCGACTCGAACATGTCGCCTTTCGCCACCGCGCTCAAAGTCGGCACCACTGCGCTGATCCTCACGCTCCTGGAAGAGGGCAACCTGCCCGACGACGTGATCCTGCACGACGCGGTCCTGGCCACGCGGCAAATTTCCCACGAGGGCACCGGCCGTGCGGTGATCATGCTGGAGGACGGTCGCACCCGCTCGGCGCTCGACATTCAGCAGGAATTTCTCGCCCACGCGCAGCGCGTCCTCGGCGGGATCGATGAAGAAACCGATTGGATCCTCGACCGCTGGACGTTCACGCTCAATGCGCTCGGCACCAAGCCGGAGTTGCTCCTGGGCGGTGTGGATTGGATTTCCAAGAAGTGGATGCTCGACTCCTTCCGCGAGAGCGAGGGGCTGAGTTGGAACGATCCATGGCTGCAGAGCCTCGACCTCGAGTATCACAACATCAACCCAGCCAAGGGCCTCTTCTTCGCACTCACTCCGGCAAAGGCGATCGGGGAGTTCAACGACCGCGCCCGCCGACTCGACGCGCTGCGCACTGCGCCAGCCGACACCCGCGCCCACGGTCGCGGACTGGCCGTCTCGCTCTTTCAAGGCCGCCAGCTCCCTTATGTAATCAATTGGGATTCGATCTCGCTCGAAAACGGGGACTATCTGCCGATGCCTGATCCCTTTCATACCTACGAGACCGAGGTGCGCGACGTCGCTGGGTAGCGCCGGCGGCGTTCGGAACGTCATCGGCAAAAAATAACGCGCCGCACCGTTTCCGGTGCGGCGCGTGTTTTGAATCGTTCGAGGTTTCGCTTACAGCGTCTTCGAGAATTCCTCGATCCGGTCGAGGCCCTTCTTGATGACGTCCATGCTGGTCGCGTAGCTCAGGCGGATCGTCGCATCGTTGCCGAAGGCGACGCCGGGGACCACGGCGACGTGGTGCTTGCTCAGCAGGCGGTCGGCGAAGTTTGTCGAGTTCAGCCCGAGTTTGCTGATGTTGACCAGCACGTAGAAGGCGCCCTGCGGTTTGACCACACTCACGCGGTCCATCGCGGAGAGACGGCCCACCATGTACTGGCGGCGCAGGTCGAATTCCTCGCGCATGTCGCTAACCGGTTGTTGATCGCCTTTCAGCGCGGCGAGGCCGCCCTTTTGCGCGAAGGAGCACGGGTTCGAAGTGCTGTGGCTCTGGATCGCGTCGATGGCCTTGGCGATCGCGTCGGGCGCGCCGAGGTAGCCGAGCCGCCAGCCGGTCATCGAGTAGGCTTTGGAGAAGCCATTGATCGTGATCGTGTAGGGGTAGGCTTCAGGGAGCGAAGCGACGCTGACGTGCTGCACGCCATCGTAGGTGAGCTTCTCGTAGATTTCGTCGGAGAGAATAATGATCTCTTCATCGATGGCGACCTCGACGAGCGCGGCGAGTTCTTCCTTCGTGTAGACGGAGCCGGTCGGATTGCCGGGCGTATTGATGATCACCATCTTGGTCCGCGGGGTCATCGCGTCCTGGAATTCCTCGGCGGTCATCTTCCAGCCGTTCTCTTCCTTCGTCTGAACAAAGACGGGCTCGGCGCCGGCGAGGCGGACCATCTCCGGGTAGCTCAGCCAGTAGGGAGCGGGGATGATAACTTCGTCGCCGGGCTGGCAGGTGGCGAGGATCGCGTTGTAACAGGAGTGCTTGGCTCCGTTGCTCACGATGATTTGCGAGGACTTGTAGTCGAGACCGTTGTCGGCCTTGAACTTGTCGCTGATCGCCTGGCGCAATTCGGGGGTGCCGGAGCTGGGCGTGTATTTCGTGAAGCCCGCTTCGATGGCAGCCTGGGCGGCGTTCTTGATGTGCTCGGGCGTGTCGAAGTCGGGTTCACCGGCTCCGAAGCCGCAGACGTCGAGCCCCTCGGCCTTCATCGCTTTGGCCTTGGAGTCGATGCTGAGGGTGAGCGAGGGCGTGAGAATCGTGGCGCGTTGGGCAAGTTCCATAGGGCAGAGAGTGGATGGTTGAGTGTTGATGGTTGAGATGAGCGATTAATTCTTGGCGAACCAGCTTTCGATCAAGGGCTTCAAATTGTTCTCGGAGATTTGCACGATGCCCATCTCACGTACGGCGTTTTCGGGGGAGTCGGACGCATGCGCCGCGTTGACCATGATGGTGGAGCCAAATTCGCGGCGGATCGTGCCGGGAGGCGCCTTGGAAGGATCGGTCGGCCCGAGGACTTCACGGATCTTCCGGACGGCGTCGATGCCCTGGTAGCAAAGCGCAATGCACTTTTCGGAACCGGGCTCATTGCGCTTCTCGGCGGGACATTCACTCGGCTTGAGACCAGCCATGAAGGCGACGATCTGCTCCCAATTCTCCCGACCACCGATCGGGCCGAGGATATTGCCGAGTTGCGTCTCGACTTCGTCGGAGAGTTGCAGGCCGGTCTCGGCCTCCACGAGACGCTTCGCCGTTTCGCCGAAGCGACCGCGGAGCTTGTCCTGGAGGACCGCGAGCACGGGGCCGTAGAATTCCTCCGCCTGTGCAACGGTCATCCGGTGAACCTTGCAGGCAATGATGTAGAGACCGGTGCGGGAAAAGAGATCGATCACGCCACCAGGTCGCGCGTTCGGGAAACGAAAGTTGTCCGGCTTGATCAGCACGAGCGTCTTCTCAACTTTCGAGCCGGCAGGAAACTGGATCGCGGTATCGAGCAGCCCACCGTCGCGGTCAGAGTACTCGGCAAACAGTTTGAGGTCGCGCTCGGCGGAAACCTCGTCGGGCGGAGCGAGCACGCCCGGCTCGAAGTAAGAGACCTCGCCGTTCGCATCGGCGATGTAGTCGCCATACGTGTCGCGAATCGTCTCGCCGCTGGTGCGCTCGTTCACGATGTGACCCACGGTCGCCTTGATCTTCGCCACCGCGTCCTCGCCCTTGAAAACCAGCAGGAGCACACGCGCCTTGGTTCCGGGGCCTGCCGTGATCTGCTTGAGGACATACTTCTTGATCAGCTCCTGCGTCGCGCGGTGGCTCGGATCGGGGTCGCTGGGAATGCCGGCCGCATATTTCTCCGCGAGCTCCGTGCTCGGGGCATACATGCGGGCCGCGACCAGATCGAGTCCGGTGCGCGAAATCAGCCGCGCGACAATGCCGCCGGTGCGCGACTTGCGGATCGAGTAAGGCGTGACGAGCACGTAGGAAAGTTCTTCGGCCATAGATAAAAAGAGCCCGCGCAGACCGCCCGAAATCAGGGTTTTTCGGGCGTGGAAACCCACGCAGGCAGGAGATTATTTAAAGTTTTCGGGGTTTAGTGGGCGGGCAAGCTACTGGCTGCGCGGAGAGAGCGTCAACGAGTTTTTCCCCCCGCGTGGAGGGACGAGATGAGTGCTGGAGAATGTGCCTTTCCCCAGTTATTGTGCGCGGCCCGCAAGCTCTGTTTCGACCCGAAAAATCTTCCTCAACGCATTTCGCACCATGGTCCGCATCCCCACATTTCTCGCGTTCTCCCTGCTCGGCGGAGTCGCGTTCGCGCAGCTCGCCCCGGTTCCTGGGGCGCAACCGCCCGGCGTTCCCCCGCAGCCCGCGCTTCAGATCCCGGCAGCACGGACCGCCGCGACCCCGTCGAACCTGCCAGGGCAGGAAGACCTCGTCCCGATGCAGTTTCCGAATACCGAGGTAAAGGATCTCCTCGGCTTCTACGAACGGCTCACGAAAAAAGTGCTGGTCTACGATAACCAGGTCATCGGCCAGGTGAATCTGGTGCTCAGCCAGCCGGTGCCGAAGGAGGACGCGATCAAGATCATTGAGATCAATCTTCTGCTGAACGGCTTCACGCTCGTCCCGGTGGAAAACTCGAACATCATCAAGGTGATCGGCATCGGGAAGAATCCGCGCTCGGCGGCGATCCCGCTCATTGCCGATGAGATGCTCATTCCCGAGGGCGAGCATGTGATCACCTTCCTCTATAAGATGAAGTATGGCGGCGATCCCACGGAGATCGGACAGGCGCTCGGGACGTTCGTCCAGGCCGGCCAGTCGCAGTTTACAAACATCACCGCGCTACCAAAAGCGGGCGCGCTGCTCATCACCGAAAACACTGCGATGATCCGCCAGATCCTGCGCGTGATCCGAGAGCTCGACATCCCGGCCGCGGAAGTCGCGAGCCGCTTTTTCGAACTCGAGCGCGGCGACGCGGAAGACGTCCAGAAGAAGCTCGAGGAAATCCTGACCAAGAACGACAAGACCGCCCAGGCGGCGGGCGCGACGACTCCCGGCGGGCGGCCCGCTCCCGCGCAACGGATCGTAACCACGCCGGAAGGTCTCCCCGTCCCCACCGGCGCGCCGGCTGAAGGAACGGCGACCACGATCGAAATCAATGCCGGGGGCCCCAACGAAGACAACCTCGTCCAAGGCAAGGTCAAGATCACCGCCGACAAACGGACGAACCGCATTCATGTCGTGACCCGCCCGGCGAACATGGAGTTCATCTCGAAACTGATTAAAGAGTACGACGCGAACGTGAAGTTCGGCCAGCCGTTCACCCGGCCGCTGAAATACGTCTCCGCCTCCGACGTGCTGAAGGTGGCGGTGAAGGCGATCTCCGATCCCGGCGCGAAGGACGAAGGCGGCTCAACGGGCGGCACCGGAGGAACCCGCGGCACCCAGCAGGGGCGCACCACGGGCGGAAATCAGGGGAGCCTTTTCGGAAACAGCGGCGGCTCGAACGGCAGCGGCGGACTCGGGGGTGGTGGTGGTGGTGGAGGCGATTTCAGTGTCTCCGAGGGCCTGTCCACCGAGTCGATCGACACGGCGCCGGAAGCCGTGAACATCGGCAACACCCGCATCATCGCCGACAAGCGGGCCAACTCGATCATCGTCATCGGCAGCGAGGACATTAAGAACAAGCTCTTCAAGGTCATCGACGAACTCGATAAGCGGGCGCCACAAGTCATGTTTCACGTCGTCATTGGCGAGTTGAATCTCAACGACAGGGAGCAGTTCGGCGTGGAGTACATCATCCGCAATGCCGGGCTCGGCGGCAGCCCGATTGTCGTCAATCCCGGCACCGGAACCGGCACGGGAACCGGCACAGGCACTGGAACGGGAACCGGCACTGGCACCACGAACACTGGCAGCGTCGTGTCTGTCGCCAACGGCCGCGGCGTCCTCGATTTCAACAACCTGCTGAGCCAAAAAACGATCACCGCCATCGCGACCGGCGGCGGCAGCGGGCTCTCCGGGTTCATCGCCGGCGGCAACAGCATGAGCGCGATCGTCACCGCGCTGGAAAATACCAACC
>JANPHH010000419.1:0-29119 GCA_031424375.1 Chthoniobacter sp.
CGGTGGGTTTGGCGGGGTGTGAAGGGCGGCGCGGAGTCGAAGGACCTCTTGCTATTTCTGCCAGCGGGCCTGCCCGCGGAAAAAGGATGAGGTCCTTCGACTGCGCGCCGCCACACACTCCCCGCGCCCCTATATGGCCTCCGCCGCCACCCACCGCGCGGCGCTCCGCTCAGGATGACAGCTTTTTTTCGATGGCGCGTAGCGCCCATGGCCTCCGCTCATCCAATTCGTGACTCTGCCTACCGTGAAATCCGCGGTTCAGTTCTGACTTTCGGCACATCCTCTCAGGAGAGCGCGGGAATGGGAGGACGCGGATTACACGGATTGACGCGGATTCCCGCGACGGAGCGAGCGCGGAACTTCGCGTTCCAGCTTATTTGCCCCAGTGCTTCAGCAGCGTCTCGGCCATCACCGCGGGCGTGGGTGCGACGGCGATGCCAGCGGCTTTCAGCGCGGCAATCTTGCCTCCGGCGGTCCCTTTCCCTCCCGAGACGATGGCGCCGGCGTGGCCCATGCGGCGGCCGGGAGGCGCGGTGGCGCCGGCGATGAAGGCGGCGATCGGCTTCTTCACGTGGTCCTTCGCCCACGCGGCGGCTTCCTCTTCTTTGTCGCCGCCGATTTCACCGATCATGATGATCGCTTCGGTCTCGGGGTCGTCGTTGAACATCTTCAGCACGTCGAGGTGGCTCGTGCCATTGACCGGATCACCGCCGATGCCGACGCATGTGCTCTGGCCGTAGCCGCGCGTGGTGAGCTGCCAGACGGCTTCGTAGGTCAGCGTGCCGCTGCGCGAGACGACGCCGACGTTGCCCTTCTTGTGAATGTATCCCGGCGCGATGCCGATGCGGCAGCCGCCGTGGCTTTTGTCGCCGGTGCCGGGCGTGACGAGGCCGGGGCAGTTCGGGCCGATCAGCCGCGTTTTCGCAGTCGCGAGCACGGTCTTCACTTTCACCATGTCATTGACCGGGATGCCCTCGGTGATCGCGACGGCGAGTGCGAGCTGCGCGTCGATGCACTCGAGGATCGCATCGGCGGCGAAGGGTGGGGGAACGAAAATGCACGAGACGGTCGCGCCGGTTTCGTGGGCGGCTTCTTCCACGGTATCGAAGATCGGCACCCGGTGGTCGCCGTGTTCGAAGGTCTGTCCGCCTTTGCCCGGCGTGACGCCGGCGACGAGTTGCGTGCCGTAGTCGAGCGAGAGCCGGGCGTGGCGGGAGCCAAAGTCACCGGTGATGCCTTGGACGAGAATTTTGGTGTCGGATTGGACGAGGATGGCCATCGGGAAGGAGGAAGGATGAAAGCGGAAGAGGGAAGACTAGTGCGCGTGGCGCTTGTGAATGATGACGCTGTTGCCATCGGGATCGGAGATGATCGCCATGCGGCAGACGGGCGTGGGGAAGGGTTCCAGGCGAAACTTCACGCCGGCGGCGCGGAGTTGCTCGACGGCGGAGTCGAAGTCCTCGACCTCGAGGCCCACGGACCCGCCGTCCGGGCTGGCGCTCCAGCCGGGCGCGCAGCCAATGCCGAGCGTGTGTGGGCCGATTTCGTATTCGACCCACTGCGGACTCGTGGTCGGCGAGGGGGTGAGTCCGAGAATGCCTTCGTAAAAGGCGCGGGCGCGAGCCAGGTCGGAGACTGGATAGGCGGAGAATGCGACTTCTGTGACCTTGATCATAAAATCAGGCGGCCTTCTTTACTTCGGCCACGATCTTCTCCGCCGCGTCGGCGATGTCGTTGCCGGTGGTCAGCGCGAGGCCGCTTTCGGCGAGCGTCTTCTTTCCGGCTTCGACGTTGTTGCCTTCGAGGCGGACGACGAGCGGGATGCTCAGCTTCGTTTCCTTCGCGGCGGCGAGGATGCCGGTGGCGATCACATTGCAGTCCATGATGCCGCCGAAGATATTGACGAGGATGCCCTTCACCTTCGGGTCGCCGAGGATGATCTTGAAGGCCGCCGTGACCTGCTCCTTGGTCGCGCCGCCGCCCACGTCGAGGAAGTTTGCGGGCCGACCGCCAGCATATTGGATGATGTCCATCGTGGCCATGGCGAGGCCCGCGCCGTTGACGAGGCAGGCGATGTTCCCGTCGAGGCCGATGTAGTTCAGGTTGAAAACGGACGCGGCGACTTCGCGCGGATCTTCCTCCGTCTTGTCGCGCATCGCCACGATCTCCGGCTGCCGGTAGAGTGCGTTGTCGTCGAAGTTGAACTTCGCATCGAGCGCGACAAGCCGCCCATCCGGCGTGACCACGAGCGGGTTAACCTCGAACTGCGAACAGTCGCGGGCGAGGAAGAGCTAGAACAACGCGCTGAAGAGCTTGCACGCCTGGGCGATGAGCGGGCCAGTGAGGCCGAGTTTCTTGGCCAGCTTGCGCGTCTGGTAGCCTTGCAGGCCGAGGGTGGGGTGAATGGGCTCGCGGAAGATTTTTTCCGGCGTGTGTTCGGCGACGTACTCGATGTCCATGCCGCCTTCGGTGCTGGCGATGACCACCGGCGCGCTGCTCGCGCGATCGAGCAGGATGGCAAAATACAACTCGCGCGAAATCTCCAGCGCTTCGGCCACCAGCACCTTGCTTACCAGCTTGCCCTCGGGCCCGGTCTGATGGGTGACCAGCGTCTGGCCGAGCATTTTTTCCGCACACTCGCGGGCGGCCTGCGGCGACTCGACGAGATGCACGCCGCCCTGGAACCCATTGGCAAACGTGCCCTTGCCGCGCCCGCCCGCGTGGATCTGCGATTTCACCATGATCTTCGCGACCCCGAGCGCCTTCGCTGCGGCGAAGACTTCGTCCGGCGTCTCCGCCATCTGCCCTTTCGACGTGGCGACGCCAAATTTTTCGAAGAGTTCGCGGGCTTGGTATTCGTGGATGTTCATGCGTGAGCTGGAGTCGGGAGGGGGAAGAAACCAGCAGGTGTGAGCGCCGCGCGCAATCCGAAACCGGGGCGGGATGAAACAATGGACCGCGCCGATGGTGGCAGGCGGGCATGCTTCCGGGGTGAAACGGGTTGCGGGAAGATGCGTTCCCGCGCTGCACGCCCGAGCCACCGCGAACTTCCGCCGGTGGGCAATCACACTCGCGTGTTTGGTTTCTCATGATGACCGGCATTCTTGAGTTGCGGTCCATTCTCTCACGCCACCCGGGTCTGCGCCGGATCGCTCCCGAAAACCATTCGTCCGACGGCCAAAAGGGGCTGGAAAAAGCGGGAGCGCCAGCGACTAGCTTGCCCCCGTGATCGCTCCTCGGATACCCTCCTGGGCGTAGCTACGCGTTCGACGAGAAACGAAAGCCAATCAGTTACAACCCACCATGCAACCGGCCACAAGACACGACATCGCATTGATCTTCGCCCGCTGCCTCGCACTCTTCGCGCTTTGGCAACCATTCATCGTGGTCTGCTCCATTCTCGCAGGTTGGGTTATCGCCATACTTTTTGGCTCCAGTCGTCTTCCCGATTCCCCCACGGATGTTATTCCTTTTTCGGCACTCATTCATCTCACGTTATCTCGGCTCGTCGCCTTCCTCGCTCTTTGGCGGTTGGCTCCAGTCATCGCGTCATGGATTTCCTCAGTTCGGCCGTCTCCCACAAAATCTCCCGGAGGTAGCGATGTCTCCGGCACGCCGTGGGCACACAACCCCGGCTACACGTCTAAATGACAACAGCCGCGTGCAAAACCTACTGCAACGCAAGAATGCGGCGAACCTCGAAGGTTGCTTTGCCGCGGAGCTGGCAAGCAACCCTTGTTCAACAAGCTTGGATGATGCAGACTGCGTCCGCTCGCACCGATCGCTCGGCACGGTTTATTGCTCGCAACCCGCGGGTGGGCCACTCCTTTTAGCAAACCGCTGTCCGTTTCGAAAATCGCTGTGCTCATCGGGAGGGCAGCCATAAGGTCTAGGCGTCGCTGCCCGTCCCAGGTGAATGAACGTTTTTCAATCCGTCTTAACCGCGGGCCGAGACACTCATTCGGACGACCCGAGCCGCGCGCGGGCTTCCGCGAGATAGCCGGGGTCGATTTCAAAGCCGATGAACTTCTGCACTCCGCAGGTCATCGCCCCTTCGGCGGCGTGGCCGAGGCCGAGGAAGGGATCGAGTACGGTTTGCGCGGCTACATCGCCATGCAGGCGGATGCACCACTCGGCGAGCTGCGCGGGAAAGGTGGCGGGATGCGGTCGGTCGGCGTCGCGGCTCTTGATCGTCTTGAAGGGGATGAACCAATTGTTCCCGCGACAGCGCCGATCACGTCCCTCGGTATGTCCCCAGCGGGCGATGTTCGTCTTGTCCGCGTACTCCACGCCGATGGCGAGGCGGTCCAGCGGCACGCTGCCAGTCCGGGTGAGGTGGAAGATGTATTCGTGGCAATCGGTCACGAAGCGCGGGGAGTTGATCGGCTTGAAGTGGCCCACGCTCAGTTCCGGCGCCTGCCGTGGCTGGACGGTGATGGACTTGATCCAGTGAAAGGTATTCTGAAGGCGGAAGAGCGGTTGCAGCTTCAGCAGCACCTCGTGGGGAAAGAGCGGATTCGCCGGGGCGGCGCCGACATTCAGGAAAAATGAGCCGGCAGGTTTCAGCACGCGGCGCACTTCGGTGGCCCACGCGTGGCACCAGTCGAGGAAGGCGTCGCGTGGCGCGGTGTCGCGGTAGGTGGCGTAGTCGATCCCGAGATTGTAGGGCGGCGAGGTCACGACCACATCCACGGAGTCCGGTTCGAGGGTGGCCATGCCCTCGAGGCAGTCGCCGAGGCGGAGATCGAGGATGGTGGGGCTGGGCGGGATAAAGAGATCGCTCATGGAGGGGGCGGATCATTCCCGGTGTGCCCGGCTTTTGCATTGCCAAAATGCGGGGTGCAGCTAGACCTGCGATCCCATTTTTCGGCCCCCCCCCGAGACTATTGAAGCCGCGCCTCCTTCTTTCACTTCTGCTCGTCGTGTTCGCGGCCACAGCGCGGGCCGGTGGACCGACGGTGGCCGGCGGCATCGCCATCGTGCAGGGACGCCTCGCCGCGGCGCCGAAGAAAGCGCCCGAGGCGGTGAAGAACGCGATCTGGGCCGTGAACCGAATCGTCGGCAAACCGTATCGCTGGGGTGGGGGACACGGGACCTTCAACGATGTGGGTTACGACTGTTCGGGCACGATCTCCTACTTCCTCCATGCCGCCGGGCTGCTCGACCAGCCCACGACGTCGAAGGCGCTGCAAAGCTGGGGCGACGAGGGCCCCGGCAAGTGGATCACGATCTATGCGCGCAACGGCCATGTCTTCGCCATCATCTGCGGCCTGCGCCTCGACACGACCGGCCGCCACGACAACGAAGGCCCTGGCTGGCGCAATTGGCGGCGCGAGCCGCGCGGATTCGTCGTCCGGCATCCGAAGGGATTCTAGCGAATCCCGCCTCCCTCCGAGACGCCATGCTGGGGGCAGCATTTCCTATTTACCCCGGTGGAGCGGTTGGCGAGGCTCTCCGCGCGCCATGACCTTGCTCTTTGTCGCCGACCTCCACTACGGACTGAAACAGTTCGACTGGCTCGTCGCGAACGCACCGGACTTCGACACCGTGGTGATCGCGGGAGACCTGCTCGATCTCGGTTCGGCGCTCGACCTCGACGTGCAGATCGTCGTGGTGGAAAAATATCTCCGCCGGATCGCGCAATCCACCCGGCTCCTCGTCAGCTCCGGCAATCACGACGGCGACGGGCGCACTGCCGATCACGAGTCCATCTGCCGCTGGCTGCGCGAGGCGAAAGACACCCAACTCTACGTGGATGGCGACAGCGTCGAACTCGACGGAACGCTCGTGACCATCTGCCCATGGTGGGACGGCGACGAGTCCCGCGCAGAGGTCGAGCGCCTGCTGGCGCAAGACGCCGGGCGCGCCAGGGAGCAATGGATCTGGATCTACCATGCGCCACCCGAGGGGTCACCCGTGAGTTGGACCGGGCGGAAGTCCGGTGGCGACGAGGTCCTCACGGCATGGATCGAACGGTTCGGGCCGGATGTCGTCCTCTCCGGCCATATTCACAATGCGCCCTTTTATGCCGAAGGCGCGTGGATCGACCGGCTCGGAAAAACGTGGGTGCTTAACCCCGGCCGGCAGATCGGACCCACGCCGTGCTACGTCATCCTGGATTTCGAGAAAATGTGCGCCCGCTGGTTTTCGTTCGACGAGCAGGTGACGAAGGAACTCGCGGTTCCCGCCGCCGTCACTGGGCCGGTCCCAGGCGGGGCCGGTGCATGAGCGCTTCCAGCACTTCGTCCACCATGCCGAGGTGGTCGTGCCCCTCATACTGTCGCTTCACATCGATGAGGTATTTGTTCAGCGCATTCAGCCGGCGGGCCAGAAGCTCGGCCACATAGAGACTGGCCTCGGGGTGGGCGCGGAGGAATTCGCGCGGATTTTCGATCACGGAAAAAACGGAGTCCCTCAGCGCCCGCACCGTGGCCGTCGCCGGTCCGCCGAGCAGCGCCGACATTTCGCCGAAGACCACACCCGGCTCCGCGGCCTTCGCCACGCGCACGCCGTCGCGCAGGATTTCCACTTCGCCGGAAACGAGCACGAGGAGTTCTCCGAGCACTACGCCCTGCTCGATGACGATGCCAGCCGCGGCGATTGGCCGCGAATGCTGCGTGGCGATGAGATCGAGCAATGGTGACATCGGCAGAAAGGCGGATACCCGGAGTGGCCGCGCGAGTAAATGGCAAAGTCCGTGAGGGTCAGGGTGCGGGGGTGATCGCGTGGCGTGAGGTGATCGGGCGGCGGGTTGGATCGGGTGGGATGCAAGGCGGATGCGCACGGTGTCCCGGAGGGACGATGGAAATTAGCCGGTGGCGTCAGCCACCGGAACCGCACGCCGAGCGAACCCGCCCCGGAGGGGCGGTGGAATCGCGACGGTTGGATTCCAACGCCCCTGCCGGGGCGGTTTCATTTCATTCCGCGATCCGGTGGCTGACGCCACCGGCTAATTTCTGCGGTCCCTCCGGGACTACGGATTCCGCGGCGCCACATTCCGCGGCACCACATTCCGCGGCACCACATTCAATCACACCCTCAGGGAGCGGGCGCCGGCTTCAGCAGATGCTCCCGGAGAAAGAGGATCTGAGCGAGGAACTGAAAGTCCGCGTTCTTCTTCTTCGCGAAACCGTGGCCTTCGTCCGTGGCCATGAGGTACCAGCAGGCGCCGCCGCGCCCGCGCAGCGCCTGAACCATTTGCTCGGCCTCCGTGACGGGCACGCGCGGATCATTCTTTCCCTGCACCACAAAGAGCGGGCGCCCGATCTTCGCCACGTTGTTCAGCGGAGAAATCTGCGCGAGAAAGTCGGCCATCGCGGGATCGCGCTCGTCGCCGTATTCCACGCGGCGCAGGTCGCGCCGGTAGTCCTGCGTGTTCTTGAGGAAGGTGACGAAATTCGAAATCCCGACGACGTCGATCCCGCAGCGCAGGCGGTCGCTGAAGTGGGTGAGGCTGGCCAGCACCATGTAGCCGCCGTAGCTCCCGCCCAGCACTGCCACGCGCGAGGCATCAAGCGCGGGTTGCTGCCCGATCCAGTCGAGCAGCGCGCCGATGTCGCGCACCGAGTCCTCGCGCTTCATCCCGTTGTCGAGGGTGAGGAAGGTCTTCCCGTAGCCGGACGAGCCGCGCACGTTGGGGAACACGAGCACGCAGCCGAGTTCGTCGACGTAGTAGTTGCTGCGCCCGAGGAACTCCGGTCGCGACTGACCTTCCGGACCGCCGTGGATATTGATGATCACCGGGCGCGGTCCGGGAAACTTCACCGCATCGGGGCGAAAGACGAAGGCCGAGATCTGCCGGCCATCGAAGCTCGGGAACCTGATCAGTTCGGGTTCCGCAAACCTGCCAGCATCGAGCCCGCCCGTCTCGCTTTCGGTCCAGCGCGTGACCGCGCCCGTCGTCACGTCGAGGGAGAAAGCGTCGCGCGAGGAGCGTGCGGCATCGAGCGTGAATCCGAGATCGCGCCCGTTCTCGTGCCACTCCAGCCCGCCGGGCACGCCGAGCGGGAGCTTCGGGCGCGGCAGTTCCCGGCTCGAATCGACGTCGATCAAGCGCAGCACGCCGGCGCCGTCTTCATTGGTGAGCAACGCGATCGTTTTTCCGTCGGGTGAAAGATCGAACTCCTCCACATCCCAAGGCACATCCTTCGTCAGCACGCGACGTTCACCGGTCGCCAAATCAATTTGCACGAGCTGGGCGAACTCCGAGCCGCGGTCGCTCGCCACGAAGAGGCTGCGTCCATCGTGGCTGAACTTCGCGCCTTCATGCACCGCCTTTTCCGCGCCCTGCGGCGTGACGGGTTTCACCTCGCCGGTGGCGACTTCCAGCAGATGCACCGAACTCTGATTCGCCGACACGTATTCCCGGAGGAGCAACTTCGATTCATCCTGCGACCAATCGCTCACGCTCCATCCGCCGCCCTCGCGTTGGAGAACCAGCCGGTCGGACTTCGGATCGCCCGGATCCATCGTGTAGATGTCCGTGTCCTTCCCCGTGCGCCGCGTCGAGGTATAGGCGAATTTTCGCCCGCTGTGGCTCCAGTGCGGTCTGCTGTTGCGCGACTTGCCATCGGTGAGCAGCGTCGTCCGCCCATCCGCGGGGTCGAAGCGATAGAGTTGGTAAAATTCGCCGCCGCCCGCGTCCTGGCTGAAGACGATGCAGTCGCCCGTCTTCGGGCGAAAGGAACCGCCACTCACCGGTTCCGCCCGAAACGTGATTTGCTTCCGCGCGCCACCCGGCATGGCCACGAGGTGGAGTTGCGGCGTGTCCGCGAACCTTGTGCCGATCAGCATTTCGCGGCGCTGCGGATGCCAGCCGCTGAAGCGCGCCGTGCGGAATTCGAGGTAGCGGCCGACGTCCGTGCGCAATTCCTCGGGGATCGGAGGAACGCCGTCGGCGACGAGGTTTGGTGGCACCTCGGCGAACGCGGAGACGGTGAGGGCGAGCAGAATGAGCAAACGCATGCCGCGCAGGCTACTCACCGTCGCCGCCGCAGGGAATCTCGCAGGATGGGTTTTCAATCCGGCAGCCGGCCGAGCGTCCGCCTTCCGTTTCAAAATTGCCTGTGCAGACCGGGGAAAAATCCGTCCTACTTCATGCTCTGCCATGTCCCCAATCCCCCGCATCTTTCTCGTCGCCACCTTCCTTTCCGTCGTAGCCTCAGCCGCGAGCGGCGCGGTCGGGCGCGTGGTCGCTTTTCAGTCCGCGGATGATGGCGCGGTCGAGGTCATCACCCTGACCAATGCGCACGGCCTCCGGGCGCGCGTCCTCACCTGGGGGGCGACGCTCGTGGAAATGACGGTGCCCGACCGCACCGGGAAATTCGCGGACGTGACGCTCGGCTTCGACGATCTGGAACGCTACGCGAAACCGCACCCTTTCTTCGGCAGCATCGCCGGACGTTTCGCGAATCGGATCGGCCAGGCCCGGTTTGAACTCGACGGGCGTACCTTCACGGTCACGAAGAACACCGGCGGTCATCACATTCACGGCGGATCGCGCGGCTTCGACAAACGGAACTGGAAAGCCGAACCGCGCGGAGACGACGCGGTGCGGCTGACCTACACGTCGCCGGATGGCGAAGAGGGTTATCCCGGGACGTTGCGCGTCGCCGTCACTTACAAGCTCACCGCGGCTGACGAACTCTGGATCGCCTACGAGGCCACCACCGATCAGCCCACGATCGTGAACCTCACCAATCACACCTACTGGAACCTCGCCGGGTCCGGCGATGTCCTCGATCATGAGTTGCGGCTGAACGCGGCGCACATCACCGAGGCGGACGCGGCGTTGATTCCCACCGGAGCGTTTCGTGCCGTCGCGGGCACACCGCTTGACTTCACCAAGGTAAAGCCGGTGGGGCGCGACATCGCCGGCTTGAAGGGCACGGGCCTGCCCGGCGGTTTTGATCACAACTTTGTCATCGACGGCAAACCCGGTGAACTAACGCTCGCGGCCGAACTGCGCGATCCCGCCAGCGGTCGGTCGATGCGCGTGCATACTTCGCAGCCGGGCGTGCAACTCTACAGCGGCAATCATCTCAAGGACGTCGCCGGTCGCGGTGGCCAGACCTATGGCCTGCACGGCGGGCTCTGTCTCGAGACCCAGCATTTTCCGGATTCGCCGAACCACGCGAATTTTCCCAGCACCGTGCTCCGTCCGGGCGACACTTTCCGCTCGCTGACGATCCACGAATTCTCGTCCCGCTAGGCGAGCAGCCCCTTCACGATCTGCCCTTCGTTGCTCGGTCCGATGAAGCGGTTGTCCAGCCCCTGATAGCGGTAGCTCGTCTTGTAGGGATCGAAGCCGCAGAGGTGCATCAGCGTCGCCTGCAAGTCGCGCACGGTGACCTTGTTCTCCACGACGTTGTAGCCGAAGTCGTCGGTCGCGCCGTAGACGAGTCCGGGCTTCACCCCGCCGCCCGCCATCCACATCGAGAAGGCGTGTGGATGATGATCGCGACCGAGGAAGGTCGAGCCGCCGCGCGCTTCATTCATCGGCGTGCGGCCGAATTCACCGCCCCACACGACCAGCGTGGAGTCGAGCATCCCGCGCTGCTTCAAGTCCGCGACGAGCGCCGCGCACGACTGGTCGATCTCCAGGCACTTCTTCGGGAATTTGTTCGTCAGATCATCGCTCGCGCCCGTGCCGTGAATGTCCCAGCCCCAGTCAAAGAGTTGCACGAACCGCACGCCCTGCTCCACGAGCCGCCGCGCGAGCAGGCAATTGTTGGCAAAGGAAGCCTCGCCCGGCTTTGCGCCGTAAGCTTCGATCGTCTCGGGCTTCTCCCGCGAGATGTCCATCACCTCCGGCACCGCCATCTGCATGCGATAGGCGAGTTCGTACTGCTGGATGCGAGTGAGCGTCTCCGGGTCGCCAAACTGCGCGGCCTCCGCTTCGTTCAGCGTCTTCAGCGCATCCAGCGAACGCCGCCGCGTCTCGCGCGTCATGCCCGCCGGATTGTTGGCATAAAGAATCGGCTCACCCGCGGCACGGCATTGCACGCCCTGATACACGCTCGGCAGGAAGCCGGCGCCCCAGCACGCCTTGCCGCCCGTCGGGTCCGATCCGCCGCTGAGCAGCACCACATAGCCGGGCAGATCCTGATTCTCCGAACCCAGCCCGTAGGTCAGCCACGACCCGAGCGATGCCGAACCCGCGCGCATATTTCCCGTGTAGAGAAACAGCTCCGCCGGCGCGTGATTGAACTGATCCGTGTTCATCGAACGCACGATCGCCACATCGTCCACGATCTTCGTGAAGTGCGGCAGCGCATCGCTCACCCACGCGCCGCTCTTTCCGTGCTGCGCGAATTTCTGACTCGTCCCGAGCAGCTTCGGCCGCCCCTTGATGAACGCGAACGTCTGCCCCTTGATCATCTCTTCCGGACAATCTTCGAGGTGATGCTTCACGAGTTGCGGCTTCCAGTCGAAGAGATCGTGCTGCGGCGGCGCGCCGCTCATCGAGAGGTAGATGACGGATTTCACCTTGCTCGGCAGCGGCGCCGGGCGCGGCGCGAGCGGATTCTGCGACTGCGCTGCGGAAACGGCGGCCACTCCGCGCGAAGTCAGCGCCTGCAGGGCGATCGCGCCGAGGCTGAACTTGCCGCTGTCGCGGAGGAACTCGCGCCGAGTCAGCGCGCGGGCGTGTTGGAGGCGAAGGTTCATGGGATCAGTTTTTGGTGAGGACTCCGTCGAGGTTGAGCAGCACATTCGCCACCACGGTCCACGCCGCGAGTTCCGGCGCGCTCGCATTTTCGGGCAGGGGACCGATTGGCTCGGTGGCGAGTTTCAGTGCGCCAGGTTCGTCGGCGAGATAGGTCGCGAGTTCGTTTTCGTAAAGCGACGCCAGCGCTTGAACCTGTGCGTCAGCGGGCGGGCGGGCGAGGCAGAGCTTCAGCGCAAAGCGCAGTCGCGCGTCGGTGTCCGCACCGCCTTCGCGCACGATCCGGCGGCCGAGCGCCTGCGCGCATTCGACGAATACCGGATCGTTCAACGTCACGAACGCTTGCAACGGCGTGTTCGTCGCGGTGCGCCGCACCGTGCAACTTTCGCGGCTCGGCGCGTCGAACGTTGCCATGCTCGGTGGCGGCATCGTACGCCGCCAGAAAGTGTAGATCCCGCGCCGATAACGATCCTCGCCTTTCGAGGTGGGATACGTGTTTTGCCCGCCATTGAACGCTACCTTCCACAGCCCGTCCGGCTGTGGTGGATACACGCTCGGCCCGCCGATTTTCCCGCTGAGCAACCCGCTCAACGCGAGCGCCTGATCCCGCACTGCTTCCGCATCGAGCCGCCGTCGCGGGGCATGCGAGAGCAGGCGGTTGCGCGCGTCTTTGTCCAGCGACTCGGGTGAGACTTTCGATGTCTGCTGATACGTCGCGCTCGTGACGATGAGCTTGAGCAATGCTTTTACATCCCAGCCGAGGGAAGGTTGAGAGTTGAGGGTTGAGGGTTGAGAGGATGAATCCGTTTTCGGCGTCTGGAATGCGATGGCCAGCCAGTCGAGTAGCTCCGGGTGGGTTGGCAGCGCGCCTTGCGTGCCGAAGTCTTCCTCCGTCTCCACGATTCCCACGCCGAAAAGCTGCGACCAAAAGCGGTTCACGGTCACGCGCGCCGTGAGTGGGTTTTCGCGATCGATGAGCCAGCGTGCCGCCGCCAGCCGATCCATCCTTGTTTCCGCAGGGACGTATGACGCAAACTCGGAGAGCAGCCCCGGCTCCAGCTTCTCTCCCGGTGCGAGGTAGTTTCCTTTCGTCAAGAGGTGCGTCTCGCGGCGCTTGTCGCCGGTGAGTTCGCGGAGCACCGGGACGGCGAGCGGCTTGATCGCGGCGAGCGCAGCGCGTTGGGTGTCGAGCGTCTTTTGAGTGTCGGCCAGATGTCGCGAGAGCGGGCGGAAGTAGTCGATGAGTTGTTTCGTCTGCGCCTCGGTGCGCTGCGCGGGTTCGACCGCGAGGATCGCCTGAATCGCCGGCGTCAACTCCCGCACCGGCGCGGGCTGCTGCGTCATCGAGAGCCGGAAGCGCGTGATCGTCATCTCCTGTTGTTTTTGGTTGAGCGTGAAAACGAGCTGCGCGTCCTCCGGCACATCGAGCGTCTGCGTCGTCTCGACTACGAAGACCCGCGATTGCCCCACTCCGCGCGCTGTCCAACCGGTCTCGCTCGTCGCATCGATCGCCCGCGCTGCCTCGTTCCCCGAGCCTTCGTCATCCGCACTCGCGTTGCGCAGCGCCACGGATTTCGAGCCGTCCACCGAGATGCTCGACTGGGCCGCGAACTGATCGAGCTTTTGCTCGAAGACCGGTTTCCGATTTGCATCGAGCAAGACGAGACGCGCCCCGGCGATCCGCGCAGCCGTGCCGCTGTCGGTGCGATTCCACAGGACAATTTTCTCGATCGGCTTGGCCTCCGCGAGATCGACCTCCCACCACGGCGCCGGGTCGTTGTCATCGGTGTGCTGCACCGACTTCTTGCCGTAGGCACCCTCCGTCTTCCCATCGGTCGCCCGCGCTGCGGCAGCGCCTTGGTAGGTCGAGGACTGCGACGCCTTGCCTTTGAGTGCGACATTTTCACCCCGCGAAAACGCCTGCACTTCCGCCAGATGAATGAACCCGCCGTCCGCGCGCTCCACCCGCACGTAGCGCGCCGTCGCTGCGTCGCGATCAGCCGGCACCACGTTCACGCGCAGATCGCTGAGCGTCGCCGTGCCATCGGGGAAACGTCCCGGTCCTTTCTTCGGATCCGCCGGGTCGGTCAGTAGCTCGATGCGGAATCCCGAGATCCCGCGCAATCCGCCGGCTACCTTCACCGTGTAGAGATCCGTGCGCGGCTGCATCCCGGTCGCGAGCACCGAGTGATCCGGCAGCACATTCACCTCCGCGAGGCTCGCCGCTTTGGTCGCCACGGGTTCGAGCACGGTCCACGGCACCGGCGTGCGCACTTTCGCCTCCCACTCGCGAAGTTCGGCGGTGAGTTCCGGCGGCGTGGTCCGCATTTTGGTTTCGAGTTCCGCGATCTCGGTTTTGAGCGTTTCCATCTTCGTGCGCTCCTCCGCTGTCGGCAGCGGCAGCTTCGGCTCCTCGTCGTTGCGGTCGCTGTCTTCGGTCTGATTGAAGACGCCGTAGAATCGGTAGTAATCCTTTTGCGGGATCGGGTCGAATTTGTGCGAGTGGCACTGCGCGCAGCCGACGGTCAGCCCCATCCAGACCTGTCCGGTGGTGGCGATGCGATCCTTCACCGCGGCCACGCGATACTCCTCGTCGATCGTGCCGCCTTCGACATTGGTCATTGTGTTGCGGTGGAACGCGGTGGCCGTGATCTGCTCCGGCGTCGCGTCGGGAAGCAGATCGCCGCCGAGCTGTTCGATGGTGAAGCGGTCGAACGGCACGTTGCGATTGAAGGCGTTGATCACCCAGTCGCGATACGGCCAGATCGTCATCCGGAAAAAATCGGAGCCGTATCCCGTCGAGTCGGCGTAGCGGGCGAGGTCGAGCCACATCCGCGCCCAGCGTTCGCCGAATGCAGGCGACGCGAGCAGGCGATCGGCTGTCGTGCTGATCAACGCCTGGCGATGCGCGGGTGTCGCATCGGCTTGCCATGCCTGCACGAACTCATCGACCTGCGCAATCGTCGGTGGCAGGCCGATGAGATCGAGCGTGATGCGGCGGAGCAGGATCTCCGGAGGAGCTTCGGGCGAAGGCATCATTTTCGCCCCGGCGAGCTTTTGCAGGATGAAGGCGTCGATCGGATTCGCGGTCCAATCGCCGAACCCATTCGCTCCATTCTTCCAATCTGAGATCGGCAATCTGAGATCTGCGATGCGCGGCACTTCCGCGCGCACCGGTTTGCTCCACGCCCAGTGCTCTTTGTATTCCGCGCCTTGCTCGATCCACTTCCTGAGCAGCGTCACTTCCTTCGCGTTGAGCGCGTGGCCTTCCTTCGGCGGTGGCATCACTTCGTCTTTGTCCTGCGAAAGCACGCGGACCACTGCTTCGCTCGCCGTGACATCGCCGGGGACGATTGCGCGCACGCCGTCGCGTTCCTTCAGGGCCTCGTCGCGCAGGTCGAGACGCAGCTTGGCCTTGCGCGATTTTTCGTCCGGACCGTGGCAGTGAAAGCACTTCGACGAAATGATCGGGCGAATGTCGTAGTTGAAATCCACCTTGGCATCCGCAGCGAACGAGGGAACAGCGAAGAGAATCAGGAAAGCTGGGAGGAGGTGCTTCATCGGCGATGGGAAGGTTCCGGTGAACAAGGATGTGTGCAACGCAAGGATGCCGCGAGGGTGGGTTTCCTTAGTGGTGGACGAAAATGCAAAAACGCCTGTCATCCTGAGCGCAGCGTAACGGAGTCGAAGGATCTCGGCCTTCGGAGGATCGTGGAACTTCCGGAGGCCGAGGTCCCTCGACTTCATTCTGGTCGCTGAGGCTCCCGCATTGCGCTCGGGATGACAGAGTGCTTGGCGTGCGGTGAAAAAGAAAAAACGCCTGTCATCCTGAGCGCAGTGTAACGGAGTCGAGCCGAGTCTGCGAGACCGCCGCAGGCAACGACCTCGACCTTCGGAGGATCGTGGAGCTTCCGGAGGCCGAGGTCCCTCGGCTTCATTCTGGTCGCTGAGGCTCCCGCATTGCGCTCGGGATGACAGACCGTGGGGGACGTGCCGATGTGCGATGAATGCGGCGCGTTTGGTGTCGCGATTCCACGAACGACGCTCCGCTTACTCGATCGTGATGCCGCCTGCGACTTGCGGGAGGATTTCCTCCAGCGAAGCGGAGTTTCGCGCGTGGATGCGCAGCAGCGCTTCACCCGCGGCGACGGCGTCGCCCACTTTGCGGATGCGATCGAAACCAACGGCGAAATCCACGGCGTCGCTCGCCTTCGCCCGCCCGCCGCCGAGCGCGACACACGCCCGACCAATGGTGCCGGCGTCGATTCTGGTGACGGTGCCCGCGTGCGGCGCGGTGAGTTCGTGAATGACCGGTGCACGGTGCATGCCGGCGAGGCGTTCGAGCGCGGTACTGTCGCCGCCTTGCGCCTCGACCATCGCGACAAACTTCCGCCATGCCGTGCCATCCTGCAGCCAGCGCCCGAGCGTGGCGCGATCGGTGGTGGCGACCTGTTCGGCGAGATCGAGGGTGAGCGCGATGGTGTCCGCCGGACCCCGTCCTTGCAGGATCTCGACGGCTTCGATGACTTCGAGTGCGTTGCCCACGCCGGCGCCGAGCGGTTCATCCATGGGGCTGAGCAGGTGGCGCATTTGCACGCCCATCTCTCGGCCCACGGCGATGAGACCCGCGGCGAGTTGCTCCGCTTCGGCGTAGGTTTTCATGAAGGCGCCGCTGCCGAACTTCACATCCAACACCAGTCGGTCGAGCGACTCCGCGAGCTTCTTGCTCATGATGCTCGCGGTGATCAGCGGCTGCGACGGGACGGTGCCGGTCACGTCGCGGAGCGCGTAGAGTTTTTTGTCCGCCGGGCAGATGTCGGCGGTCTGCCCGATCATGGCCACGCCGATCATTTCGAGCTGCCGCAGCGTTGCGTCCTCGCTGAGGTTCACGTTGAAGCCTGGGATGCTCTCCAGCTTATCGAGGGTGCCGCCGGTGATGCCGAGGCCGCGTCCGGAGATCATCGGCACCCACAGTTCGTCACAGGCGAGCAGGGGAGCGAGGATGAGTGAAACCTTGTCGCCGATGCCGCCGGTCGAGTGTTTGTCCACCTTCGGCGGCGAGCCGGAGGGATACTGCAGCACGCGGCCGCTGTGCATCATCGCGCGGGTGAGGTGACTGGTTTCCACTGCCGTCATGCCGCGAAAGAAAACCGCCATCGCCCACGCGCTCGCCTGGTAATCGGGGATCGCGCCGCTGGTGTAGCCGGCGATGAATTCCGCGATTTCCTCGGCGGAGCTTTCCGCGCCTTCGCGTTTGCGTTCGATGAAAGAGGGGACGTGCATGATGAAAAGAACGCGAAGTCTGGTCGCAGGGTGTTGTGCGGGGGATTTTGTTACGCCGGGGATGGGCATGTGGGACAGGCGTCCCGCCTGTCGCGACGGGCATCTTGCCCGTAACTCTCTCTGAGTGATCGCGGAGTCATGGGCGAGACGCCCGGTGCGACAGGCGGGACGCCTGTCCCACAGCCACAACTCCAGCCCCCGCCGCATCCGCGAGGAACGATCTGCCTTGCGGCCACGGCCCGAGTTTGAACAGCTCCGCGAGCGTCGCGGCTACGTCAGCGAAAGTCTTTCGCGTGCCGAGCGCCTGCGTTTCACCGCCGTGGAGGAAAAGCAGCGGCACTTCTTCGCGGGTGTGATCGGTGCCGCGCCAGGTCGGGTCGTTGCCGTGATCGGCAGTGATGATCACGGCGTCTTCGGTTTTCACCTGCGGCAAAAATCCCGCCAGCCATGCGTCGAAATCACGCAGCGCCTGCGCGTAACCTGCGACATTCCGCCGGTGGCCGAAGAGCATGTCGAAGTCGACGAGGTTCACGAAAAGCAGGCCGTCTTCCAGCACCGACCAGCGCTCCTCGATCGTGCGCATCCCCTCGGCGTTGGATGCGGTGGAAGTCGAGTGGGTGATGCCGCTGCCGGCGAATATGTCGGAGATCTTGCCCACGCCTTCGACCGCCCGTCCGCTCTCGGCAATCGCATTCAAAACCGTGCGCGGCGGGACCATCGAGTAGTCGTGCCGCCCGCTCGTGCGCTGCCACGCTCCGGCTTGCCCGATGAACGGTCGCGCGATGACTCGCCCGATGTGCCAGGCGTCGCAGTGCCGCCGGGCGATCTTGCAGAGGGCATAGAGCCGATCGAGCGGGATGACGTCTTCGTGCGCGGCGATTTGCAGCACCGAGTCGGCGGAGGTGTAGAGAATGGGATGCCCGGTGCGCACATGCTCGGCGCCGAGTTCATCGAGGATGGTGGTGCCGCTCTGCGGATAGTTGCCGATGAACTTCACCCCGGCTTCGGCCTCGACGGCGGCGACGAGTTCGCGCGGAAACTCCGGGTAGACGCCGAAGGGTTTTTCCAGGACCGCGCCCGCGAGTTCCCAATGTCCGCTGGTCGTGTCCTTGCCCGCGGATTTTTCGCGCATGCGGCCCCAGTTTGCCCGCGGGTCGCTGCCGGGGCGGCCGAGGATTTGCGCGAGTCCCAGCGCCTCGAGGGTCGGGAGATGAAAGTCCGGCGTCGCTGCGTAGATGTGGCCGAGCGTATTCGCGCCCTCGTCGCCGTAGTCGGCCGCGTCCGGCGCTGTGCCGCAGCCGACGGAGTCGAGAACGAGAAGGAGTGCGCGCATCGTTGGATGGGGACGCTAAGTCCGTGCGGTCGCTCGATGCAATCCCGGCCGGAGTTTCGCCGCGGGTGCCCGGCCGCGGCGTCGTGTTTTTGGTCCGGGTGCAATCCTCTGCTGGCGGGTTGATCGCCTGCTGTGCTAGCCTCGTTTCCCCAATGACCAATTCCGACAATATTTTCGTGGCAGGACACCGCGGGCTCGCGGGCGGCGCGATCTGGCGCGAACTGCAAGGCGCCGGTTATCCCAATGTGGTGACGCGGACGCGGGCGGAACTCGATCTGACGAATGGTGATGCGGTGCGGAAGTTTTTCGCCGAGGTGCAGCCGCAGGTGGTGGTGATGGCGGCGGCAAAGGTGGGCGGGATCAAGGCGAACAACGATTTCCCCGCGGAGTTCCTGCTCGAGAATCTGAAGATCCAGAACAACGTGATCGAGGCGGCTTACACCTCGGGGACGCGGAAGCTGCTCTTCCTCGGCAGTTCGTGCATTTACCCGAAATTTGCCCCGCAGCCGATCCCGGAGAGTGCGCTGCTCACCGGTGCGCTGGAGCCGACGAATGAGGCATACGCCATCGCGAAGATCGCCGGGATCAAGCTCTGCCAGGCCTACGCGCGGGAGTATGGCCGCAATTTCATCTGTGCGATGCCGACGAATCTTTATGGGCCGGGCGACAATTTCGACCTCGCGAGTTCGCACGTGCTGCCGGCGCTGCTGCGCAAGGTGCATGAGGCAAAGGAAGCGGGCGCGCCGGAGGTGGTGGTATGGGGCACGGGGACGCCGCTGCGGGAGTTCCTGCATGTGGCGGATCTGGCGAATGCGTGCCGCTTTCTGATCGAGAACTACAACGACCCGGAAATCGTGAACATCGGCTTCGGTGAAGATGTGTCGATCCGCGCGCTGGCGGAGTTGATCTGTGAAGTCGTCGGCTACTCGGGAACACTGAGCTTTGACCCCACGAAGCCGGACGGCACGCCGCGCAAGCTGATGGATAGCACGAAGCTGCACGGCCTCGGGTGGCGGCCGCGGATCGCGCTCCGCGAGGGCATCCGGCAGACTTACGAGTGGTATCTGCGGGAACGGGTCAGGTAGCGGCCATGGCGACGAGAGCGGAAACCCCGAAGCGCCCCCGCGCCGTCGCGCAACGCGAGGCGGAGTATGAACGGATGCTGATGGTGAAGGAGCTGGAGTGGCTGCGCACTCTCGCGCATGTGGCGCCGGTCGGGATTTTCCGGGTGGATCCGGGCGGTCGCCTGATCTACGTCAACGAACGCTGGTGCGAAGTGACCGGGCGTTCGGCCAATCAGGCGGTGGGCCAGTCATGGGGCATCGGAGTGCATCCCGATGACCTGGAGGCGCTGAAGACGGAGTGGCACCGCTGCGTCGCCGAACGGGTGCCGTATGAAGTGGAGCATCGCTACGTGCATCCCAATGGCCGCATCGTCTGGGTGCTGACCCGCGCGGTCCGCGAGGTGGACGGGCGCGGGCAGACCCTCGGCTACACGGGGATGACGACGGAGGTGACCGAATTGCACCAGATTCGCGAAGAGTTGCAGCGTTCGCACCAGGCGCTCGAGGTGCGAATGCGGGCGCGCGCGGCGGACTTGCAGCGCATGGCGCGGATCGTGGAAACGATCGATGACGCCGTGGTGAGTTCCGATCTGGCGGGCCGGGTGCTCACGTGGAATCGGGCAGCGGAGACGATCTTCGGCTACACCGAGAGCGAGATGATCGGGCAGTCCGTCCTTTTCCTTGCGCCCGTCGCGGTCCAGTCCGAAGCGCGGAGGATCGAGGAATCGTTGCGCACGGGCCAGGAGGTGCATCGCTGGGAGACCATGGCGGTGGCGAAAAGCGGGCAGACGATCGAGCTCGCGCTTTCGGCGTTTCCGCTGCGCGACGAAAGCGGCGTGATCTGCGGCACGTGGGCGATCGCGCGGGACATTTCCGGACTGAAGACCGCCGAGCGGCGGCTCCATCGCCTCTCGTGGCGGCTGATGAAGGCGCAGGATGAGGAGCGGCGGCGGATCGCGCGCAATCTCCACGATTCCACCGCGCAGGCGCTCGCGGCGCTTTCGATGAATCTGGCGGCGCTGGCGCGGGAGGACTCGCCCCTGCCAGCCGAGCGGCGGCGCCAGTTGCTCCAGGATTCCGCGGTGCTGGCCGATCAGGCGACTAGTGAATTGCGGACGACTTCTTATCTGTTGCACCCTCCACTGCTGGACGAGCGCGGGTTGCGATCCGCCCTTGGATGGTTCATCGATGGCTTTACCAAGCGGAGCAGCATCGCGGTGAAGCTGGACGTCGCCGCTGATTTCCCCCGGCTGCCCACCGACATTGAGACGACGCTTTTCAGCGTCGCGCAGGAGGCTCTCCACAATGTGCATCGGCACTCGGGAAGCGATGTCGCGAGCCTGAGCCTCGCGCTGGAGCGTGGCGTGGTGCGGCTGGAAATCCGCGACCGTGGACGCGGGGTGGAATCGCCGCTGCCCGAGGGCGTGGGGATCGCGGGAATGCGCGAGCGCCTGCTGCAATTCGGCGGAGCATTGGAAGTCGAACCGGCGAATCCGGGGACGCGCGTCACCGCGCTGCTGCCGCTCGCGTGATGAAGGAGTCCGTGGTTGTGCGAATCATGCTGGTGGACGACCACGAGGTGGTGCGTCGCGGCATGGCGGCGATCCTCGAAGGTTACGCCGGGATGGAGATCGTGGCCGAAGCGGGTGATGGCTGGACGGCGGTGGCCCTCGCGGTGGAGAAGCGCCCCGATGTCATCGTGATGGACGTGGGCATGGATGAGCTAAACGGCTTCGAAGCGACCCGCCGGATCCTGAAACTGCTGCCGGCGACCGAGGTGCTCATCCTCACCATGCACCACAGCGAACAGCTCGTGCGCGATGTCATCGAGGCCGGAGCGCGCGGCTACGTGATGAAGGGCGACGCGGGCCGGCAGCTTCTCGAAGCGGTGCGATCGCTCGCGCGGCACGAGCCGTATTTCACCTCCGAGATCGCCGCCCGGGTCTATCAGGAAGCGACGGAGAAACCGCGGAGGGGGCGTCCGCGGGCCACGGGGCTGACCCGGCGCGAGCGGGAGGTGACGCAACTGCTGGCCGAGGGAAAGAACAACCGCGAGGCGGCGGAGCGGCTCGGTTTGAGCGTTCGGACGGTCGAAACCCACCGGGCGAAGATCATGCGCAAGACGAACACCGATTCGCTCGCCGAACTGGTCATGTACGCCGCGCGCGAAGGGATCATCTCCAGCACCCGGCCGCCCGTCCGCGATTAGCCCGCGATGCCCGCGTCTGGCGGGAGCATTTTCACCAGCACCAGTTCGGTGCCCTGACGCTTCAGATTGTAGTCCACCTCATCGAAGGCTCGGCGGATGAGGTGGATGCCGAGCCCGCCGGGCTGCACGAGATCGAGCGGGCGGCCCTGCAGTTGCTCGGGTTCGCACTGCAGGCCGAAATCGCGGAGTTGGAAGATGAGGCGATCGGATTGCTGCTGGCAGACGAGGGCGATGAGCTGGTTTGTCTGCTGCTGGTAGGCGTAGCGGATGACATTGGTGCAGGCTTCGTCGAGGCCGAGGACGATGAGGTCTTTCTCCGTCTCAGTGAGTTCGAGCGGGCGCAGAAACTGCCGGACGAATTCGCGCACGAGGCAAAGATTCGCCGGGTGGCTGGCAAACTCGATTTCGCGCTTCATTGCAGGCTAAAGGCGAGCAGCGTGAGATCGTCTCCCGGCTCGCCATTCTGACGGTGCCTGAGTTCTCCGAGGTTCAGCGCGTCGATGACTTCGGTGGGGTTTAGGAAGGACTGGGTGAGGAGCTTCTCGACACCCTCGCGATCGAGGAACTGGTCATCGGGATCGACCGACTCGGTGAGGCCGTCGGTGTAGGCGACGAGGGTTTCGCGTGGATCGAGCGTGATCGTCTGGGATCGCGCGGGGATCTCGGCGAGCAGCCCGAGCGGCGGGGAGCCGGCCACTTTTACCTCCAATGGCGGACCGGCCACAGGCAGGCGAATCGGGTTGCAATGACCGGCGCTGCACAGCTCGACGTGGCGGCTGGCGACATCGATGCGGCCGAGCAGCGCGGTGATAAACATGCCGCGGATGGTGTGGCCGACGAGCATGGAATTCCACCGCGCCATGGCGGCGATCGGCGAGATGCCGGGCCTCACGATGAGGCGCAGAATGCTCAGCGCCTGGGCCATGAGGAGCGCGGCGGGCATGCCTTTTCCAGAGACATCGCCGACCACGAAATAGATCTCACCCGGCGCCGGTTCGATCACGTCATAGAAGTCCCCGCCGACGTTCAACGCCGGCCGGTAAAAGGCGGCGAAGCTCGCCTGCGAATGCTGCGGCAGCGTCTGCGGGAGGAAGCTTTTCTGAATCTCCTGGGCAAAGGCGAACTCCTGCCGGATGCGCTCCTGCGCGTGCTGGCGCTCGATGGTGCGCAACTTGTCGATCGCCGTGGCGGCGAGGGTGCCGTAGGCGGCGAGCACTTCCAGATCGGATTCGTCGAACGACTTGCGCCCGATCGGATTGAGCACCTGCAGGACCCCGATTTCCTTGTCGGCCCGGAGCAGGGGAACGGAGAGGATCGAGCGGGTGGTGAAACCGGTCTGTTTGTCCACATCCTTGAAAAAGCGCTCGTCGGCATACGCATCGGGAACGAGGAGCGGCTGCCGATTCTCCAGCACCCAGCCGGAGATGCCGCGTCCGCGGGGCACCACGATGCGCTGCGAAGGCTGGGCGCCCGGTGCCTGCCCGCCGCTGGAACTGGCCAGTTCCAGTTCGCCCCGGGGATTGACGAGGAAGAGCGAAGACGCCTCGACCTCGAGGACCCGGCGCGCCACTTCCATGATCGCGGGCAGCAGTTCTTTCGAGTCGGTGATCGCATTGATCAGCGCACTCACTTCCACGAGGCCTTTATATACCTTGAGCTGACGCTCGAGCGCGGCGATTTCGGCGGACATCTGGTGGCCACTAATGGACCACCGCGCCAGACGAAGAAAGCGGAATTCCACCGGATCGCTGCCGGATTGAATCCGCGCTGGAATAAATCGTCGCACCATTCCATCGTCACCTTTCGATGAAGCCCTTCTTCCTCCTCGGACTCACCCTTTTCACCCTCAGCTCCGGCGCCCGCGCGGTCGATACCGCCTACTCGGCGCTGCGCGTCTACGGCAAGCGCGAGGGCGAACAGGCGCTCTATCGCGTGCTCGAACTCAAAGGAAAAGCGGGGGAGCCGCAACCGTCGACCTGGCGGCTGACCATCGAAGAACCGCGGGCGCGGGGCGGGGTCCGGGAGATCGAAGTCCGCTCCGGTCGCATTGTCGGGGAAAAGACCCCGGTCGGGCGGGACCTCGGGACGCCGATGAATTTCACGCGCCTGAACCTCGACTCGGACGGCGTCTTCACCGTCGTGAATCAGGAGGCGGAAAAGCGCGGGGTGCCATTTGATCGTCTCGATTATACGCTGGCCGGAGGCAACGCCGGCGGTGCACCGGTCTGGACGGTGGAACTGTTTGACGGGCGGAAGGGCCGCGTCGGCACGGTGCGCGTGTCGGCAGACACCGGCGCGGTCGTGGAGCGAAATTGGGGCACTGACCGGACCTTCGTAGAAGATCGCGCCTATGTGGAACCGGATCGCCGCCGCCCTGACGATCGTGGCGAGCGGCGGGATTACCGGGCTGAAGAGCGCGGAGCAGGGGAGGAGATCGGTGCGTTCTTCAACCGTGTCGGGCGGCATTTCCAGAAGCGCGGCCGGCAGTTGAGCAATTTCTTCACCGGCCGCGACGGCGACCGGTAGCCGCGGATTCGCCGTTTCGATGGTTGCCAGCCCAAGGCACGGCGGCTAAGCAGTCCCGACTTATGTCTCCCTACATCCTCGGGTTCCTCGGGTTCGTGGTGGTCGTCATCGCGATCATCCTTTTCAATTTCATCGGAATCTGGGTCCGCGCCTGGACCGCCGGGGCCTACGTGGGCCTGTCGACCATGATCGCGATGCGCCTGCGCGGCGTGCCCGTGGGCTTGATCGTGGACAGCCGCATCACCGCGGTGAAAGCCGGGCTGAACATCGACACCGATCCGCTCGAAGCTCACTACCTCGCGGGCGGCGACGTCAACAAAGTGATCCTCGCGCTCATCGCGGCGGACAAGGCCGGCATCGCACTCGACTTCGACCGCGCGTGCGCGATCGACCTCGCGACGAAGGGCACCGGCAAGACGGTGCTCGAAGCGGTGCGCACGAGCATCAATCCCAAAGTGATCGACTGCCCGAATCCCAGCTCGGGCAAAACGACGATCGACGGCGTGGCGAAAGACGGGATCGGCGTGAAGGCGAAAGCGCGCGTGACCGTGCGGTCGAATCTGGAGCGGTTCGTCGGCGGCGCGACCGAGGAGACGATCATCGCCCGCGTGGGTGAAGGTATCGTGAGTTCGATCGGCTCGGCGGATTCCTACAAGGTGGTGCTCGAAAACCCGGACCGCATTTCGAAAACCGTGCTCGCCAAGGGGCTCGATAGCGGCACCGCGTTCGACATTCTCTCCATCGACATCGCCGACGTGGACATCGGCGAAAACATCGGCGCGAAGCTGCAAGCCGAGCAGGCCGATGCGGACAAGCGGGTTGCCCAGGCGAAGGCGGAAGTGCGGCGCGCGGCGGCCGTGGCCGTCGAACAGGAAATGCGCGCCCGCACCCAGGAAATGCGCGCCAAAGTCGTCGAGGCCGAGGCGCTCGTCCCGCAGGCGATGGCCGATGCGTTCCGCTCGGGCAATCTCGGGATCATGGACTACGTCCGGATGAAAAACGTCGAGGCTGATACCGCGATGCGCGGCTCCATCGCGGGTACGGACAAAGCGCAGGAGAGCGTCAAATGATCCTCGCGGCGATCGATGGCGACTGGGTAGTCCCGCTGGTCGTCGTCGTTTTCGGCTTTATCAACTGGGTGGCGGGCAAGCTGAAGGGCGAAGCAACGCCACCGGCAACCACCCGGCCTGCGCCAACCGCGCCACCGCGGGCGGGCACGAACTCCGAGGAGGAACGGATGCGGAAGTTCCTCGAAGCGCTGGGGGTTCCCGCCGAGACGGCTCCCGCGCCCACCCGGCCCATCCCGAGGCAACCGCCGCCGTTGCCGCCGGCTCCGCCGAAGCGCGTCGCACGACCCGCGAGAGCGCGCCCGGCCGCGGAGGCCCCGCCTCCGGTGATGCGGGAGCGTTCTTTGGATGAAGATCCCAAGCCGACGCTTCCGGTGGAGCAAATCCACATCGCGGATCTCGTTGTGCCGACGTTTGCAGAGTTCGCCACGGTCTCATCGAGCATCGGGGCGATTCCGATGGAGCGTCCGGCTGCGGTGGCAGCCGCTGCCGGCCCCACGGCGGCGGAACTCGTGCGCCAGAACCTGCGCTCGCCGGAGCAGCTTCGCTCGGCATTTCTCCTCCGCGAAATACTTGGTCCGCCTCGGAGCTTGCAAACCTAGGGGGCGGCTCCTAGGTTTCGCCCCTCTCAGAAAGCCGGCGTGGCGAAATTGGCAGACGCGCTAGACTCAAAATCTTGTTCCCGCAAGGGAGTGTCGGTTCGACCCCGACCGCCGGTATCTGCAGGCCCCGCAGTTTGCGGCGCTAGAACGTTTTGTAGTGCACGCTCAACGTCCGGAAAACCTGCGTGGCATTCTGCGCGGAGAAGTAGAACAGTTCGATGGCGGTGTTGTTCTTGTTCCACTTCCAGCCGATCACTTTCTGCATCACCTCGCCCATCGGCTCTTCACGTTTGGCCACGAGTTGCGGCTCACCAAACTTCGACTCCAGCTTCCGCCGCACGTCGTCCATGAACTTCGTGTACTTTTCCTCATCCCAATTGTCCGTCTTGTACTGCAGTTCCACTTCCACGAGTTCATTGTTCGTGAAGTAGAAGAGGGTGCGTTTCAGGTCGTTCGCGAGGATGCCGTCGACTTCCCAGACGTCGCGTCCTTCCACTTTGCGCCGCTCGTGGACCTTGGCTTTCGCGCCCTCGAGCAGGCGTTCCAGGCGGGTCATCGTCTCACCCCAGTGGAGGCCGAAGGGCGGCTTGATCTCCTCTGCCCGCACCAGTGAGCACGCACAACTGAGTGCGGCAAGCAGGGCGGCGAGGCGGGGAAAAAACATGCGATGGTGGCGGTGATGCGAGCTCGCTTCGACGCGTGCGCCGCTCCCGCTGTTCAATCTGTTCCGCATCTTCCGCGCCGGTCAGCCTTTTTTTGCCGTGCTCTGGATGTAGACTTCGCGGAGCTGCTTGAAGTCCACCTCGACGGGCGAGTGCGTCATGAGGTCCACGCCGCGGTTGTTTTTCGGGAAGGCGATCACGTCGCGAATCGACTCGGCGCCGACGATCAGCATGACCAGGCGGTCGAGCCCGAGCGCGATGCCGCCGTGTGGCGGGGCGCCAAAGCTGAAAGCCTTCAGCAGGTGGCCGAATTTTACCTGCTGCTCTTCCGCATTGACGCCGAGCGTCTCGAAAAGCTTCGCCTGCAGTTCGCGCTCGTGGATTCGGATCGAGCCGCCGCCGAGTTCGACGCCGTTCAGGACCACGTCGTAGGCCACGGCGCGCACGTCGCCAAATTCTCCGGCGTCCATCCTGCCGATGTCCTCGGCTTTCGGGCGGGTGAATGGGTGATGCACGGCGACCCACTTGTTGTCCTCGGCGGAAAAGGCGAGCAGCGGGAAGTCGACGACCCAGAGGAAGTTGAGCGCATCCGGGTTGGCGGTGAGCCCGAGCAGCTCGCCGCAGCGCAGCCGCACGCGACCGAGCACATCACACACGGCCTGCCATTTGTCGGCGCCAAAGAAGAGCACATCGCCCTCGGCAAAGCCCATGCGCTCGGTGATTGCGGCCTTCTCCGCATCGCTGAAGAATTTCACGATCGGCGACTCCCATTCGCCCCCGACGCTCCACTTGATATAGGCCAGCCCCTTCGCGCCAAACTCGGTCTTCACCCACTCCTCCCACTTCTTGAGCTGTTCCTTGCTGAGCAGCGCGGCGGCGCCCTTGGCATTGATCGCCTTGATCACGCCACCGGAATCGGCCACCGCACGGAAGACCTTGAACTGCGACTCGCGGAAGATGTCCGCGAGTTCCACGAAATCCATCGCGAAGCGCGTGTCCGGCTTGTCCGAACCGAAGCGGTCCATCGCGTCGCGGTAGGTCATGCGCGGAAACGGCGTGGGGATTTCGACGCCTTTCGCTTCGCGGAAAATGCGCACGAGCAGGCCCTCGATCAGCGTCTGGATTTCCACTTCGGTGACGAATGATGCCTCGACATCGATCTGGGTGAACTCGGGCTGGCGTTCGGCGCGCAGATCTTCGTCGCGGAAGCAGCGTGCGATCTGGAAATACTTTTCGAGGCCGGCGACTTGCAAGAGCTGCTTGTACTGCTGGGGAGCCTGCGGCAGCGCGTAGAAGCTGCCGGGGTTCAGGCGCGACGGCACGAGGAAGTCGCGTGCTCCTTCGGGCGTCGGATTCGACAGAACGGGCGTCTCGATTTCGAGGAAACCCGCGTCGTCGAGGTAATCGCGCGTCGCCTTCACGATGCGATGGCGCAACCGGAGATTGCGCTGCATGTGGCCGGTGCGCAGGTCGAGGTAGCGGTACTCGAGGCGCAGATCCTCATTCACCTTCGGGTCGTCGAGCGGGAAGGGCGGCACTTCGGACTTGTTCAGCACCGTCAATTCACTGGCGATGATCTCGATCTCGCCCGTGCCGAGCTTCGAGTTCACCGTGCCTTCGAGCCGCGCGCACACTTTGCCCGTGATCTGGATCACATCCTCACTGCGCAGTCCGTGGGAAGCCTCCGCCACCTGCGGCTGCTCCTCGGGTCGGAAGACGACCTGGGTGAGACCCTCGCGATCGCGCAGGTCGATGAAAATGACGCCGCCGTGATCGCGCCGCGAATTCACCCAGCCGGCGAGGGTGACAGTCTGGCCTTCGTCGGTCTTGCGGAGTTGGTTGCAGTGATGGGAGCGGTACATGGCGGGGCGCGGAAGATAGCGGGAAAGCGCACGAGTGGGAGAAGAAATTCCGGCCCGCTGGGCGCGTCGCTTTTTACCCGAAAAGCTCGCGAAACCGCGCGGCCAGCCCGGCCTTGTCCAGCCGCTTTTCCGCGATGGCGATCATGGCGTCGTAGAGGGCATCTGCGTCCGTCGTGGTGTCGATGCCATTGCCTTCGAGGAAGGAAAGGCCAGAACTGAGCGCAGTCCGCTTGTTCCCATCGAAGAATGCTTGTGCTTGAGCGATGTGAAATGCGTATGAGGCGGCGATGCCGTAGAGATCGGCGCGACCGTAAAAGTAATCTTGTTGCGGTTGATGAATCGCCGATTGCAGGCCCGTCTCGTCTCGGATGCCATCCATCCCACCATGCACGCGCAGCGACTCACGGTGCAGTTCAAGGATCTGCCCAACCGCGAGGAACCTCGGTTCCACAACGTTACTGAGCCAGGCGACGAAGCACCTCGTCGTGTTTCTGGAAGACCGCGGTCTTTGCCTTGGCGAACGTCTCGCTATCCATCGTTGCAGCGTCGCCTGCTGGAACGCGCGCTCCGTTGGTAAGGGCGCGGACGAACGAAGCGACCTTATGCTGGTCACGTGGAGGGAGGGCTTTGATCTGCTCGATGATTTCAGCGGCGCTCATGACGGAAAAGATAGGAGCGAGACTCGGAATGGCAAGCCACTGCCTCCCCAGGGCAATCGCGTCAAATTGCGAGCAGCTTGACGAGGTAGCGGTGATCCCATGCGGCGATTTTCTGTTTGGTTCGGATGCCGCGCTTTTTGGTGGTGTCCTTGCGCAGGAGATTGAGGGCGATGTGGCGCAGGGTGGC
>JANPHH010000420.1:0-4154 GCA_031424375.1 Chthoniobacter sp.
GCCACCCTGCGCCACATCGCCCTCAATCTCCTGCGCAAGGACACCACCAAAAAGCGCGGCATCCGAACCAAACAGAAAATCGCCGCATGGGATCACCGCTACCTCGTCAAGCTGCTCGCAATTTGACGCGATTGCCCTGGGAACTCCGGCGCACGCCGCCGCGGAAAATGCCGGAGGTCGCGAGATCACCCAATGACCGAGGTCCCTCGACTTCGTTACACTCCGCTCGGGATGACAGAATTTTTCGGTTTCTCGCCGCCGGTTCGCGATGTCGTCGTCGCTAGCGATGCGCAGGGCGGAGGCGCTGGCCGAAGAAAGCGAGCAGCGCGGATTCAGCCTTCTCGAGGTCCGCGCCTTTGAAGCCGTGGCCGGCTCCTTCCATGGTGAGCAACTCGGCTTCGACGGCGCAGGCTTTCAGGCGATCGACCATCCAGACGCCTTGCTCGTAGGCGACGTGATCGTCGAGCGTGCCCTGCACGACGAGCGTGGGCGCGGCGTTTGGATTCGCCCAGTAAAGCGGGCTGCCCACGATGTGCTCGCGGCGCTTGGTGGAAAGATCGCCGCCGAAAAAGAGCGGGAGCACGTCCTTGGCGTCGGTGCTTTTTTCGTAGGATTTCGTGAAGTCGCTCGGGCCGTAGAAATTCACGACGCACGACACGGCGCTCGACTGGTCGGCGAAGCCTTCGCCCTCAAACTCGCGCACGCCCGCGGTGACGCCGAGGAACTGCGCGAGGTGTCCGCCCGCCGAACCGCCGGTGGTGCCGATGCGCGTGGGGTCCACGTGATACTTCGCCGCATTCGCGCGCAGCCAGCGCACGGCGGTTTTGCAGTCCTGCACGGCGGCGGGGAAGGGAAACGCGGGCGCGAGGCGGTAGGTGACGGTGATGGCGACGTAGCCGCGCGAGGCGAGGGTGAGGCAAAGCTTGTCGTAGCTCTCGCGCTTGCCCGCGCGGAAGCCGCCGCCGTGGATGCACACCACCGCCGGGAAAGGTCCGGCGCCCTTCGGTTGCGCGACGTTCAGTTGCAGGTGCTGGTCAGCGACATTGGAGAACTCGACGTCGCGGGTGAACGTGACGCCCTCGGGAATGGGCAGTTCGGCGGCGGTGGAAACGGCGGCGAGCGCGAGCAGCGCAACGAGTGAGCAGAGGCGGGGAAAAATCATGGAGGGGCGGGTGATGCGCTTACTTCGCATGCGCGCTGTCGACGTGCGCTTTCAGCAGGTCACCGCCGAAGTCGCGGTCGAAGTCGCGCCAAATGGAGTGGACGTGATTCGCGTCGTTCTGCGTGTTGTCGTACTCGAGGATGAAGTTGCCGCCCTGCACGCGGTAGTAGTGCGGCTGGCCGAGTTCGAGACCGCCGGCCCAGGTGAAGTGCAGCTTGTCCAGACCGGCCTTTTCGATCGCGGCGAAATCCTCTGCGGCGACATCCGGCCGGCAGCGGAAGAGATACTCTTTCACGATCTTCACCAGCGTCGCGCTCTGCTCGGGCGTGAGCTGGCTTTGCGGAAGGCCCTCGGGCTTGGTGGGGTCGGTGCGCTTCGGGTCGTTGAAGATTTCTTTCGGCGCCTCCGCGAGCACGATGGCGAGCTTGCGCTGCTCTTCGGTGAGAGACTTCACCAGCGTACGGCCGAGATCTTCCTCCACACCGAGGATGCGTGTGCCGGTGCGCGGGCCGCTCTTCACTTCGCCGGGATTGGTGCCGAAGAAGGACGGCGTCATGATGGGCGCCGCGTCGGTGGGGATCGCGTAGTTCAGCGAGAGGTGATGCCCCTCGATCCGCCAGCCCCACGGGGCGACGCCGGGTTTGCCGAAGATGGAGACGAAATAATTTTCCGGATCGCGCACCGCGCCGCCGACCTTGTCTTTCTCCAGGATCGCGAGCACCGCCTCGAGGCTCATGATCGACACGGCCTTTGTGTAGCCGCGTCCGCTCAGGCCGGTGGCGAGCAGACCGTGAGCGAGGAGACGCTGCTCGTAGGTCAGTTCCTTGAGCGGCAGGCCTTTGCGCACGCGAGGGATGAAGTGCCAATTTTTTCGCTCCTCCTCGGCGTAATCGAATGACGCTTTCTGCTTCTGCTCGGGCGTGAAGGTGGCGAGCAGATTGTTCGCGGCGGCGGCCATTTCGACGGCGGCTTCGTGAGCGTGGAGCGGCGCGGCGGCGAGCAGCAGCGCGAGGAGGAGGGCGGTGAAGCGAGGCGGAAACATGCCGCAAGCGTGGCGGGCGGAACGGCGCGGGGCAAACTGAAATGCGGCTTGGACGCGCGGCATCCGGTGCCGGGCGGGGGGAAAGGATTGTCACCGCGCCGGGTGCGCGGCACGCTCCGCGCACCCGATGGTCACCGCGATGTTTTCGCTGCTTCGCAATGCCGGGGCGTTTCTCGCCGCGGCATTTGCCGTCTGTGCGGCCATCAATGGGGGGCTCTCTTCCGCACCCGTCTTCGGCCTCACGCAGAAGCTCGAGTATCTCGCGGCGCATCCCGAAGTGGACACCGTGTTCGTCGGTTCCAGCCGCGTCTTTCACGCGTTCATCCCGCAGCAGTTCGATCGCGAGATGGCGGCGCGGGGATTCCCGACGCGCTCGTTCAACCTGGCGGTCGATGGGATGCGCCCGCCGGAGAGTTATTACGTGCTGCGGGAGATGTTGAAGCGGCGGCCGCCCGCGTTGCGCCGCGTCTTCATCGAACTCGTCGATCTTTTCCCCAAGGTGAGTACCGAGAATCTCGGCTCTGCGCGCTATCACCACTGGCACGACTGGCGGCACACGCGGCTCGTGCTCCAGCAAGTGCGCGCCAGCCGCGCGCCGCTGAGTGAAAAGTGCGAACAGGTGGCGGTGCATATCGTCTGCTTCGCCGTGCGGATGTCGAATCTCGGCCGGGGGCCGGAACGGGTCGGTTTGCTTTTGAGTGGACCCGGCAAGGCGAAGCTGGCGTCGAATCCGTGGGAGGAAAATGCCGGCTACGTGGCGCAACCGGCGCGGGAGTTTGCGGGCGAGCGGCGGGCGGTCTTCGAGAACACGGTGAATGCGCTCCAGTCCCGCGCCCTCGAGCCGATGCCCTTGCCCGCGCTCTGCGCCGCCGCGATTCGCGAGGTGGTGGCGGAAGTCCGCGCGGCAGGTGCAGAGCCGATCTTCGTGCTTAGCCCCACCGTGGCGCGCGGGGAGAATTTCACGGACTTCGTGGCGGCTGGGATCGATGCGCGGTTGATTGCGTTCAATGATCCGCGGCGGTATCCGGCGATCTTCCGCGCGGAGAATCACAGCGACCACGAGCATCTCAACGCGGCGGGCGCCGCCGCCTACACGAGCGCGCTCGCGGAGGAGTTTGCGCGGCTGAAGCCGGGTGGAGTACTCGACCCGAGTGCGCTTTCCGGCGACCCGCCGGAAAGAACGGAAGCGCGCTGATTGTAGGCCGCGCATGGAACCAGGGCGGCGCGCACCGCGGTGGCTTCGGCGGGTCGCCGAAGCCGGCACTCGGGTCGAGTGCTCCACCCAGAGGTGCGGCGCTCAGCGCGCGGGGGTGCTCCAGCGTTCGTCGAAGAATCCGGCGTCCACGACCTGGCCGGGCCAGTTGTCGTTTGGCGGCGTCTTCAGATCGATCACGGCCCAGTCGGGGAGCTTCGGGGTTTGCAGGGAGTTGGAAGTCTTCGCGCCCATGCGGAAGGTGAAGCTGCTGTTCAGCACCACGTAGCGCTGTGGGTTGAGCGGATTTGGAAAGATCAGGATCGGCGCGTGGTCGGCGGCGCTGACTTTCTGGGAGCCGAGCGCGAGCTGGTCTTTCGTCCACTTGAGCGGGAGCCTGCCGACGATCTTTGCGAGCGCGGCGTTGCTCCCGGGGTCGCCCCAGAGGATGAGGTTGGCGTTGGCGATGTCATCGGGCGTAAGCGCGGTGTCGTCCTTCACGCGGGCGTCGCCGCGGAAGACTTTGCGCCACTCCACGATCGCGCGGTCGAGTTCGCTCGTGGCCCACGCGCCGATCTTGTCGTTGAGCGCCTTGCCGGTCGGGCGGACGAAGATGAACGAGTCCATGAACGCGTCGTCGATCGGGCCTTGGAGGCCGTGGCGTTTTGCCACCTCGGAGGGACGCGCTCCCGCGCGTCCGTCGCCAGGGTTGGCGGCGGCGGCTCCGGGTTGATCAGGGACGCGCGGGAGCGCGTCCC
>JANPHH010000421.1:0-2498 GCA_031424375.1 Chthoniobacter sp.
CGCGTCGCGGATCACCGCCATTTCGCGCGTCTTCTGCACCTCATCGGGGTAATTCTGTGGCCCGAACGGATTGTATCGTTGGCCGTAGGCATGGACGCCGTTGACCAGGTTGTAGTCGCTGTTCCAAAAGTAATCCTTCGCTTTCACCGCGGAGTTCACCAGTTCCGGATCGGCCTTCGACATCCGCGACTGATGACCATACATGCCGGTCGCGAGCAGCTCGGCGATGGTCTTGTAGCCTTCATTCGTGGGAATGAAACCGCCGGTCGTGAACGGCTCTTTTGCCCGATCATAGATCGCCTTCGTCGGGGTGAAGAGATCGATAAAAGTAAGACCACGCTTCTTCGCCACCGACTCCACCGCCGCGGCGTAGAGCTTGAGATTCGCGTTCTCCTTTTCGCCATTCGGCAGGTCGCGTTTGGCGGATAGATTTTCGTAAGCGATCGGCGAGACGAGCACCACGCGCGGCGCGGCTTTGCCGTTGTAGGCTTTGGTCAAAGTGTGCGCGACCCAGGCATCCAGCTCGGCCTCGAAGTTCGCGACCTTCGTCGGTCCGTCGAAGGATTCATTGTAGCCGAAGAACGCCACGATCGTATCCGCCTGCAAGTGCGTGAGCCACTGGTCGGGCGTCGGGAAGAAGCCCTTGCCGTTGTGCACCAACTTGTCGGGATTAAATTTCTCCGCGCCCGGAAACGCCCACTGCGAGACGCGCGACGGGTGCGGGCGGAAGCCCGGCGTGTCGCCGACGTGGCCCATGTTGCGGAAGAAGAGCGCGTTCTCTGGATAGCGAAGCTGCAGCTCCGTCTCGATGCGGCTGTAATAGACATCGCGCTCCGCGAGCCCGTTGCCGATCAGCACGATCCGCTCGCCCTTCGTCGGCGGCGCGACCACTTGCGGACGCACGCATGTGGCGGCGGGCGGTTCTGCGCTCGGGGCGTGAGGTGCTCCTGTCACCGCGGCCTTGGACGCGGGAGCCTTGCCGGGTTTTCCTTCGGAAGAAAGGAAGGCGATCTTGCCACCGCTCTTCAAATCGAACTCAACCGCTTGCGGCGCCGCCAGCTTGTCGACGCGGGCGACTTCCTTCCGGTCCGCGTCCAGCAGCACGAGGGAGAAATTTTCGAGCCGGCTTTCGTAGCCGGGCCGATTCAGGACGGCGACTTTTTCGATGGTCGCCGCCTTGCCCAGATCGACCTCCCACCACGGATTGCTCGTCCCGCCGTCCGTGGTGTGCGTCTGGCCGCCGCGGGCGAAGTCGGCGTCTTTATTGCCGTCGATCCCGCGCTCCGCCGCGCCGCCGTGGCCGGTGCTGGATTGCGTGGCTTTGCCGGCGCGGGCGATGTTCTTGCCGCCGCTGAACACCTCCACCTCCGCGAGCGTGAGGACGCGCTGATCGCCCGGCAGTTCGATGCGCACGAACTTCACCGTCTTTCCCGCCGCCTTGGCGAGGGCGTCGCTGGTCGTCGTTGCAGCCGCGGCTGCCGGAGCGGCCTTGGCCTGTGGCTTTGCGGTAGCAGGCACGGACAGGACACCAGTCGCCGGGCTCTTGCCCAGCGCGTAGTCGTCCGGCTTCCGGTTCAGCGCCTTCCACTCCTCGTTCTTCAGATTGCCGTAAAAAGTCGGCTCGAACTTATCCACGAACTCCACATCCGCCTTCGCCGGCACCTTCAGCCCCGTGAGATGCAGCGCCGCATTCACGATCATCCGGCGCAGATCTTCATCCGCAAAATCCACTGACGCCCCAAGCGTCGTGCAAAACGCCTGGCCCTTCGTCGCGCCATTCGGCGCCGTGTATTCGCGCAGCCACGCGAGCGGCATCATCGGATCGTTCTTCTTCCCCTCCACGTTCTTCGACGCCGGATCGAGCGACTCCGTCACCGCGCCGCGGAGGAGGATCGTCGCGGTTGTCTGGTCCAGATTCGCGATGCCATAGACATCCGATGTCGCGAAAATCTCACCCACCCCGCGCAGCACTTCGTGCGAACCATTCGAGGTCACCACCACGCCCCGCGTCCCCTCTTTCTTGTGCGCCCCATGATGGCTCACCCACTTCTCACCGAGAATTTTCAGCCCAAACTCCGCCCACTTGAATTCACCCGTCTTAGCATCGCCCGTGAACGCATGCGTCGCCGTGCGGAAGCCGATCACCGGCTTGCCCGCGTTGAGGAACTTCGCGAAGTGCGCGATCTGATCGTCCGGCAACTGCCGAAACCGCGTGCCGATGATGAGCAAATCCGCCGAATCCAGCGCCTCCGTGCCCGGGATGTTTTTCACGTAGTTCGGGTCGATGGTGCCACCGTCCGGATTGATCGCAAAGAGCACCGTGCAATCGAATCCATGCTTCTGACTGAGCACCTTCGCCAGCATCGGCATCGTCTCCTCCGTGCGATATTCCTCGTCGCCGGAAACGAGAACGACCTTCTTGCCATTGGCCGTGCCGGATTTGGCGGGAAGGTGCAGCCAGTCCGCCGCGAGTGCGGTCGAGCTGACGAAGGCGAGGA
>JANPHH010000422.1:0-4836 GCA_031424375.1 Chthoniobacter sp.
GCCACGCCCAATCCAAAAAAGCCCTGTCATCCCGAGCGGAGTGTAACGGAGTCGAGGGACCTCGGCCTCCCGAGGATCATGGATCTTCCTGCACCCCGCGATCCCTCGACTTTCCCCACGGCACCACGGACCTCTCGCAAAGCCTCGCGTGCATTCTGGTCGCTCAAGCTCCCTCCATTCCGCTACCAACGAACCTGCCGGAGTTCTAAAGCCATGCGGAGTCGCACGCACCCAGGGAGCGGCGAAGTCCACTTTGCCGAGCCACCCCTCGCGCCACGCGCCACTTTAAAAAAAGTGGACGCTTCCCGCACCGCAGGCGGCTTCGGCGAACTGGAGTTCGCCGCTCCTTGTCCACCCGCCGCTTCATCCCATCCCAAAAATCACGCCTGCGTGTTCGGTCCCTCGGGATGACCGCCAGGTTGGGATTGCACGACCCGCGCGAACTATTTCCCCACCAGCGCCGCAATCGCCACCGCCAGCGCGAGCAGCGCCAGCATCACCGCCACCCAGTTCCCGCCGCCGCGCGGCATTTCCGCCTGCGGTAAAGCAGACGTCACCGGCGCCGCCACGGGCGCAACAACCGCTCGCTCCGGACCCCGCACGGCCACCGCCACCGCCGTCCCTTCCGCGTGACTGATGCTGATCTCCAGCCCGCTCGGCGCACCATCGATCAACGCTCGCGGCCGGCCCGCGTCATCATGCGCCACCTCGATCTGCACCGGCCGCAGCGCCGCGTATTCCGCACCGCACTTGATCACCGCTTCCTTCGCCGCCCACAGCCCGCACAGCGTCAGCCGCGGATCGGTCTGCCGCGTCGCATACGCCACCTCGGCCTCCGTGAAATTCTCCGCATAAAACGATTCCTTCCACGGATCACCCGACCACGGCAGGTGCGCCGCCGCTTCGATATCGATCCCCACTGCGAGGCCCGTCTCCCCGCGCAGCCCAGCCACCGCTTTCGCCGCCGGAGCTGCATTGGTAACCGCGCCGGTTCCATTCAACAGCTCGCCGTAAGTCGTCGCCGTCCACACCCCCGGCAGATCCGTCTCCGCGTGCCGCTTCAGCGCCGTGTAGAGAATGCGCCGCGCGATCGAGCCATGCAGCCGTTCGCGCGGCAGCTCGAAGGAATCCACCAGCGCGGATTCCGGCACATTAAAAAAGCGGGCGACGACCGCAGCGACAGTTTCTTTCATCAGTAACCGGAGAGACAAATCGAGCACACGTAGCCCGCGGGCTCCGCGCTCTGCAGCAGCATGTGACCGCGCTGGCGCAGCAGCGACGCCGGCTGCATGCAGCGATCGCAACTCTTCTCCCGCCCACCGCCGAGCGACCGCGCGTGCGCCGCGATCTGCGTGGAAAGTTCGCGCAAAAATTCCGCCACCACACGGCCGCCATTGATCCGGTGATCGAACGCGCAGCTCAGCATGAACCCATCCGCACGCTCCGCGCCGATCCCGAGGATCGCCGCCTGGTTGCTGTTGATCAGCGGGTCGAACGTGAACACGCCATCGCCCGAAAGATCCGTGACCGTAAACGTCGAGCCGGTCACATCCGCGACCGCGAGCGAGTTCGTGGAATAGCGCAACAGCAGCTCATCCACCCGCGACGAAAATTCCGCGAAACTCAGCGCCGCCGCATCGCGCAGCACGAGCACCTTCAGCCCGGAACCCATATCCACGGCGAAGCCGATATTCACCTGCCGGTAGCGATGCATCGCGTCGTCGCGAAACGCCGCGTTCAGCGTCGGGAATTTTCCCAGCAGCTTCGCCGTCGCGGAAAGAATCAGCGCGAGCCGATCCACCGGCGGCATCTGCCGTCCGCAGGCTTCCTGCAATCCGGGAGCCGGACAGAGCTGGAACAGCGTGCTCTTCAGCACCGCGCGCGCGGCGGAAAGCAGCTCGCGGTTTTCGTAAATCTTTGCGCGTTCAAGCGGCACGAGTTCGCCATCTTCCGTCGGCGCCGCCACGCGTTCCGCCACGGGCGCAGCGACCGCCACCGCGGGCGCCCGCTTCGCCACCGGCTCGCCGAGTCGTTCGCGAATATCGCGCTCGACCACAAACGCGCTCCCCGCGAAATCGCTCTCCTTCAACCCCGATGTCGCCAGCAACGCCCGCGCTTTTTTGCTGAACAGCGTCTGCGCCACCGGCGACGACGACGCCACGGGCGAGACTGCCGCGACCGGTTCCGGAGTCGCCGGCACGCCATCCGGGAAAATTCGGCAGAGCGTTTCGCCCACCGGCACCTCGACGTTTTTCGCCCACGAATATTGCAACACGCCACTCGCCGTCGCGTGGACTTCGAAGACCGCTTTCGTCGTCTCCATCTCCGCGATCAGATCGCCTTCCGTCACCGTCGCGCCATTCTCCGCGCGCCAGTGCAGCAACCGCGCGGTCACGTCGTTCACATTCTCCACCGGCACTTTGATTTCGACGGGCGGTCTCACGATTGCACAAGTTGTTGCAGCGCCGCGTGAACTTCCGCCGTATCGGGCAGCGCCGATTTTTCCAGCTCCCGCGAGCACGGGATCGGATGCGGCGCCGCCGCCACCCGCGCCGCGTGCAGCTTGCCGCCGAGCCACTGCGTGCATTGCGCGATCACCTCCGCGCCAAAGCCCGCAAAACCTTGTCCTTCCTCCACCACGAGCAGCCGTCCGGTCCGCGCCACGGACTCCACGATCGGCCCGAGATCGAGCGGAAAGAGCCGCGTCGGCACGAGCACTTCGGAAATGATTTCGTCGTCCTCGAACGCCACGCGCACCGCCTCCTCCACCTCGTCGAGCATCCCGCCATAAGTCACGACCGTCACATCGCCGCGACCGTGCGCATCGAGTTTCAGCGTCGGAAAATCCGCGCCGTCTTCCAGCCATGTCCGCCCGTCCGCCGCCTGCTGCCGCACGCTGAATCCGTAAAGCAGCTTGTTTTCGATCAGCAGACACGGCTCGTTCAGCAGTGCGTGAATCCGCGTGAGCAGCAGCGCCGGATCGCACACCGCGTTCAGCGCGAGAATGTGCAGCCCGGGTGTACCGAAAAAGTGTTTCTCCAGCGACTGGCTGTGGGTCGCGCCATAGCCGCGTTTGCCGCCCATCGCTGCGCGGAAGACAACGGGCACCGACACCTGCCCGGCGTACATGTAGGCAAACTTGCTCGCCTGATTGATGATCTGATCCGCCGCCAGCGTGATGAAATCGCCGAACATGATTTCCACGAACGGCCGCAGCCCCGCGAGCGCGATCCCATTGCCGAGGCCGGTGATCGCCGCTTCGCTGATCGGCGTATTCCGCACCCGCGCGCCGAACTGATCGCTCAGCCCTTTCGTCACCTTGAACGCGCCGCCGTACGGATCCTCGACATCTTCGCCGAAGAGCACCACGCGCGAATCGTGCGTCAGCAAATGTCGCAGCCCATCGCGAATGCGCTCGAGCACCCGCGGCTTCTCGCGCTCCGCCGGAACCTCCGGCGCGAGCGTCACCGCCTGCCAGTTCGCCGCGCGCGGCGCGGGAATCTCCGCAGCCACTTTCACCGGCTCTGGCGCCCTCTCGATCGCGGCGAGCGTCGCGTCCAGCCGCGCCTCACCTTCCGCGCGCAACCGCTCAAACTCGGCAGGCGATTCCGCCTCAAACCGATGCAGCGGATCGCGCGCGGTGTATTCCGCGATCAGCTCCGGCGCGCGATTGTCGTCGCCCTTCGAGTGTGCCTTGAGCCGGAAGCATTCGATGCAAATCGCCGCCGGCGCCTGCGCGGTGCGCACATAATCCGCCGCCGCTTTCGCCGTGGAAAAAAGTGCGTCCTCATTCCAGATGTCGCCCTCGAAAAACTTCACGCCGAACGCCTCGAACCGTCCGCGGATGCTGCCCGCGATCGTCGTCGCGGTCGACGTGCTTTGCGCGTAGCCGTTTTTTTCCAGCACGATGAGCAGCGGCAGCGACCACTTCGACGCCAGGTTCAGCGTCTCGTAAACGATGCCCTGCCCGAGTGTCCCGTCGCCGATAAACGCCACAGCGATGCCACCCGCGTTTTCGATCCGCAACGCCGCCGCGCACCCCGCCGCGATCGGCACACCGCCGCCCTGCACGCCATTGCTGAGAAAACGGCCGCGGCAAATGTGCTGGCTCCCGCCGCGTCCCGCGCAGATTCCCGACGGCAGGCCCATGATCTCCGCGAGCAGGCCGCGCACGTCGTCCGTCCACGCGAGGTAGTGGCCGTGGCAGCGGTGATTGCTGAAGATCCAGTCGCCCTCGCGCAGCGCATCCGCGATCGCCACCGCGGCGAGTTCCTGGCCGATGCAGGTGTGCACCGTCCCGGAGAGTTTTCCCGCCGAGAAAAGCGCGAGCAGTTTCTCTTCAAAAAGCCGGATCGAAAGCGCGCGCGAATGCACGGAAGCCGCGGCATGCGGACGGACATCGGCGCCGGAGCGGCTGGCAGTGTGGGCGGTCGAAGCCATGGGGGCGGCGATGTTTGGGGGCAAGGGGGCCGGGTTCAAGGCGAAACACTGACGCAAAAGCCAGGCCCGCAACGAAAAAATATCTGTTCATCCCGAGCGGAACTTCACCGCGGGTGTCATCCCGAGCGGAGTGTAACGAAGCCGAGGGACCTCAGCCTCCGGACGATCATGGATCATTCTGCCATCCGAGGTCCCTCGGCTGCATTCTGGTCGCTTACCCTCCCTCCATTCCGCTCGGGATGACAGCGCTCTTGATTTCGTCCCTTCCGAGGAGAGACCGAAATTCAAAAAACCTGTCATCCCGAGCGGAGTGTCACGCAGCCGAGGGACCTCAGCCTTCGGAGGATCATGGATCATTCTACAATCCGAGGTCCCTCGGCTGCATTCTGGTCGCTT
>JANPHH010000423.1:0-2283 GCA_031424375.1 Chthoniobacter sp.
CTCTCGACCGCGCAGCGCACGGCGAAGGTGTTGCCGGATTCTTTCACGAGCGCGGCGGGTTCGATGCGGTTAAGGCGGACGTTGAATTTGTGTTTCGGCGCGCTGGTGAAGGCGATTTCGCCGGCGACTCCGGCGCGCAGCTCGCGGATGTCGCGTTCGTTGACGTTGGCCTCGACGTAAATGCGATCGGTGCGTGCGACGCGGAGGAGCACTTCACCCTGCTTGACCGGTGAGCCGATGCGCTTCTTGAGGTCACCCTCGACCACCACGCCGTCGAACGGCGCGACGATGTTCGACTGACTGCGGCGATATTGGATGATCTCCAGCCGCACCCGCGCCTGCTCCGCCTGCGCCTGCGCGATGCGCATTTCGGCAGGCTTGTCGGCGCCGCTGGCGCGCTCCACTTCGCCGAGGAAACGCGTGCGCTCCGCGGCGGCGCCGGCTTCTTCCAACAAGAGATCGCGGGTGTCGAGCGAGGCCAGCACGGCGTCTTTTTTCACCTCATCGCCCACGGTCACTTTCACCTCGTCGAGGTAGCCATTGAAGGGCGCGGCGATGAAGGACAGATCCTCGGTGCGAAGGAAAAACGGCGCGTCCACGCGGTAGTCCGTGCGGACCACGGCGAGGAGGATAAAGGTCACGATTGCCAGGGCCCCGAGCAGCTTCGCCAGCGTGTGCTGCGGTCCGAGCAGCTCGGTAAATTTTGCCCGCGCCGCCGCCAGCCACCGCGCGCCGAACCAGCGGTCCGTGCGCTTGAGGTCCGCGAGACGCCGGACGGACATCTCGCCGTAGAGCGCGAAGAGCCGCAGCTCGACCTCGGCAAACTCCTGCGTGCTGCGCTCGCAGACGAGCACCGCCACGGGTTCGCCTTCGAGCCGCAGCGGCACCGAGCAGAGCGACGGCACGTTGGCAAAGGCGGAAAATTTTTCATGCACCCGCGTCACCATCCGGGGCCCGGCGGGTTCCGGCCAGACGATCACTTCATCCTGATCGAGCGCCTCCTCCATGGTCGCTTCGAGGTTCTTGATCGCCTCCATCTTCCGCTCGAAGCGCTCGCTGCGGCTGATCGCGATGGTCTTCGCGTAACCCTCCTCCAGCCAGCCGAGGCTCACGCGATCGCACTGATGGCGCGTCGCGAGTTCGTTACAGAGCGTCATCGCGACGGGCAGGAAACGCTGATGCACATTGAGCGCGGAGACGAGATCGAGCACCGCGGCAAAATGCCCCACGGCCGTCTCCGAATCGGTCACCTGTCGGCGCAAATGGTAGAGCGTCGGCAGCGGCGCGAGCAGCCGCAGGCGGCGCAATGCTTCGACGGCCGCGCCTTCCTTCACATCCTGGAGAAAAAACGCGAGGACCAGCGCCCCAGGCTCGCCTTCGAGCGTCACGCGCACCGCCACGCACCAGTCGATGCCATTCGCCGTGCGCGCCCCACGGATCGCTTCGCCCTGCTGCACACACGTCTCCGCCTGGTCGCCCGCCGCGCCGGTAAAAGCCTGCATCTCCGCCTCATCCACGCCCTGCGCGGGCCAGTGAGCTACAGTCTTCCAGCCGGGTTCCTCTTCGGGCCCCGCCCGCAGCACCACGCCGAGCCGCGCGCCGGAGACGCCGGCCATGGTCGTGAGTAGATGAAACCAGAACACCCGCTCCGGCCCCGTGAACTCCCGCAGTTGGTCGAGCCGCGCCACCGCATCACCGAAGCGGTCCAGTGGTTTTGTTTCCGTCGCGGTCATCGGAAAAACGTGGGCGCTCCCGGAAGGCGCCCGGTCACAGACACGGGAAGGGTGGTGCGGTGCATGGTGGGAAAAAAATGCTGAGCGAGGACCCCGGAGCGCATAGCCGCTCGCGTGCCATCAGTCTGCTTCACTCGCCCATTTCGATGAATCGCCCGAAAATCCGTGCGGCGGTTACCCCGCCTGCTCCCAGAACACCGCGGCGGCAATCCAGTGAGACGCGGCATAAACTGCCGCTCCGCCAACGAGTCGGTCTCCCCCTCCGGGGAGGGATCGAGGGTGATGATCGCCGCCCCCCATTCGCTTTTGAAATGTTCGCTCCCGTCGGCTGGCGGCTGTGCTAGAGGTAGCGTCCATGAAGTCCCCCACCCTGCGCACCCGCGCGTTCTTTCTTCTCCAGATCTTCCTCCTCGCGCTGACCTCGCTCGGCGATCCCGCGGTGCCGGGGAATGTGCTCGACCCGAAGACTTCTGCGGAAGCGTGGAATGTCATCCGCCTCGCGACCGCCAACGTCGCGCAGCTCGCGCAGGAAAAGCGGTTCGCGGAAATT
>JANPHH010000424.1:0-8771 GCA_031424375.1 Chthoniobacter sp.
GCCACCCTGCGCCACATCGCCCTCAATCTCCTGCGCAAGGACACCACCAAAAAGCGCGGCATCCGAACCAAACAGAAAATCGCCGCATGGGATCACCGCTACCTCGTCAAGCTGCTCGCAATTTGACGCGATTGCCCTGCATCGGATTGCTGCTCGCCTGGAAGGGCTTTAGCTATATCTTCGAACCTGTCCGGCTGCTGGCTGTGCAAGCTCTCTACGCGGGAGCAAGTTGAACGGTCGCTGGGCAATCGCCAACCTCCCTCGATCCACATGAAGATTCGCTCCCTCGCCCTCGCCCTGCTCCTCGGAACCGCCTCCCTCCATGCCGCGTCCGAAGCTCCCGAAACCCGCTTCGCCGAAGCGAAGAAACTCATCGACGGCCTCCGCTTCCAGCAAGGCGAGATCCACCTCCGCGGCGGCCTCGCTACGATCAAGGTGCCCGAACGCTTCCGCTACCTCGATCCTGCGGACGCCGAGACCGTGCTCACAAAAATCTGGCACAATCCACCCAGCGGCGAGCGCTCGCTGGGCATGATTTTTCCCGCCGAATCCGGACCGCTCGATCCCGACACATGGGCAGTGGTGATCAGCTACACGGAGGACGGCTACGTGAAGGACGACGAGGCGGCAAAGCTCGACTACGACGACCTGCTCAAGAAGATGAAAGAAGGCACCTCGGAGTCGAACAAACTGCGGGAGAAAAAAGGCTACGCGACCGTCGAACTCATCGGCTGGGCGGCGCCGCCCCGCTACGATGCCGCAGATCACAAAATGTATTGGGCCAAGGAACTGCGTTTCGGCGGCGATCCTGAGACGACCTTAAACTACGACATCCGCATGCTCGGCCGACGCGGCGTGCTGGTGCTCAATGCCATCGCTCCCACCAGCCAGCTCGCGGCGATCGAACAGGCGACGCCGGCGCTGCTCGCGATGGTCAACTTCCAGGACGGGCACCGGTATGCGGACTTCAATCCCTCGACCGACAAGGTCGCCACCTACGGCCTCGCCGCGCTCGTCGCCGGCGGCGTGCTGGCCAAGGGCGGTTTCTTCAAGCTGCTCATCGGCGTAGCACTCGCGGCGAAAAAATTCGTCATCGTCGGCGTCGTCGTCTTGTTCGCCGCAGTGAAAAAATTCTTCGCCAAGGTGACCGGGCGCCGGGAACCCGGCCAGGATGAGGCGTAACGGCGCCACGCATTTGACGCGCTGCACGAAAGCGGCGATGCGCTCCTTACCCATGACACTCCGTCACTATCTCCTCACCGTTGCCGCCTGTTTCGTTGGGTTCAGCACGCAAGCCGAGCCGCCCCCCGGCGACAAGGCCACTTTCCTCCGGACGGCAGACCTGCCCGGCAAGGCGCGCGGCTTGCAGACCGCGACAGTGGAGTACCGCCCGGCGCGAGCCCAGGGCCCCAGCGTGTGGCTCGTCGGCGTCGCCCATCTCGGCACGGCGGAATACTTCGCCGCGCTCCAGCAGCGGCTCGATCAGTGCACGGTCGTGCTCTACGAAGGGATCGGCGTCCATGATGTAAAGAAGGGCCCCGGCGCCGTCGGCGACGCGGGCATCCAGACCACGCTGGCGAATGCGCTCGGGCTCAAGTTCCAACTCGACGCGATCGACTACCGCCACCCGTCCTTCGTCAACAGCGACCTCCATGTGCCCGAGCTGGAGAAAGAAGTGAAGGAACGCGCCCCGGCGGATGCCGCCACCCAAGACCAGACCTTCGATCAGCTCCTCGGCGCGCTCCAGGGCACCGGCGCAATGGGCGGCGCCATGACGCAGGTCATCGGTCTCCTCGGCTCCTCGCCTCAGATGCGCGAGATGACGAAGTCGATGCTCATCGAAGTGCTCGGCCAGGCCGGCGAGTTGCTCGCGCTCACCAAGTCCGCCTCGCCCCAACTCAAAGACCTGCTCGATGTCATCCTCACCCAGCGCAACGAAGTGGTGATGCGCGATCTCCGCACGCAATTGAACAAGGCCCGGCCCACCGACAGTATCGCCATCTTCTACGGGGCCGCGCACATGGACGAACTCGCCCAGCATCTCCGCGACGACCTGCATTACGCGCCGGCCGGCACCACCTGGGACACCGCCTTCAGCGCCAGCTCCGCAGACACCGGGATCAATCCCGCGCAGATTCAGATGATGCTCGAGATGATGCGCTCGCAGCTTCAGCCCGCGGCAAAATAGCCGGCGCGCCGCCCGCAAACGCAGCCGCGATTTCCACTCGCGGCCCCGCCGTGCCGCCCGCTACCGTCCGCGCGCATGTGGAAGAATCTCTCGAATTTCAACGATGTGGCGCTCCTGTTTCTACGCGTCGCGCTGGGCAGCTTCTTCATCTGGATCCACGGCTGGCCCAAGCTCGCTGGCGGTCTCGTGAAGTGGAAGCAAGTCGGCGGCGCGATGAAGCATCTCGGCGTCACTTTCTGGCCCGGCTTCTGGGGATTCATGGCCGCCTTCGCGGAATCCATCGGCATGGGCCTGATCATCCTCGGGCTCCTCTTTCGTCCCGCGAGCCTGCTCGTCTTCATCACGCTCGCCGTCGCCACGGTGACGGAGTATCGCACCCACGGCTGGGGCGAAGCCTCACACGCCTGCGAGCTGGCCATGGTCTTCCTCGCCCTCGTCTTCATCGGTCCCGGAAAATACAGCGTCGACCGCGGCTGATCACCCCGCGTTTTCTCAGCGGGTGTCCCGGAACTCCGTTAGGAGATAAAATAGACCGCGGATTTGAAAGCCTGGCCTCGCTGCGCTCGTTGCAGCACGGATCGACGCGGATTAGGATTCTGAAATCCGCGTCAATCTGCGCAATCCGCGGTTTCAATTCCGACTGCCGGTCCAACCTCTCAGGAAAATCAATCCGGACGCCGCTTCGAAAAGCGGCGACTGCGCAGTTTTCGGGGTTGCCCGAAGAGGAAACTTCTACGCGCGGCCCATGTAGGCACCGTTCTCGGTCGAGACCTTGATCTTCTCACCTTCCTTCACAAAGAGCGGCACCGTGATCACCTTGCCCGTCTCCAGCGTCGCCGGCTTTTGCACGTTGTTCGCGCTATCGCCGCGCACGCCCTCGGCGCTCTCCGTCACCGTCAGCACCACCGACGCCGGCAGTGAGATGTTCGCCGCCTTGCCTTCCACGTAGAGCACTTCGCACTTCAGATTCTCCGTCAGGTAATCCTTCGCATCGCCGACGAACGCCGCGTCGAACGCCACCGACTCATAGCTCTCCGGATCCATAAAATTGTATCCGCTCTGATCCTTGTAGGAAAACTCCAACTCCTTCCGCTCTACCTCGACCGTGTCCACCTTGTCCGTCGAGCCAAAGCGCACGTCCGCACTTTTGCCCGTGCCGATGTAGCGGATGATCGCCTGCACGAACGCGCGCAGATTGCCCGGGGTGCGATGCATGACCTCCAGCACGATGGCGGGGTTGCCGTTGTAGCGGATGCACATTCCTTTGCGGAGATCGTTGGCGTTGGCCATGGGGAAAAGTCGAGTGTTGAGGGCTGAGGGTTGAGAAGCGGTCCCCGGAAAAGGGGGCGGGAGTATTGCCACCGGGGATGCAGCCGTCAAACGGAAGATTCCGGAACCACGGGCCGGGCGTGATTCAAAAGTGGGGCCAGTGCAACTCAGGCCAACGGCCTGAAACAAGCCAGCCCAGGGCAAGCAACGCAGGAGCGCCGCCCTGGGATCTCCAGCCACGACGCGCAAAGCCCCAACGGGGCGCGACAACCTCCCCGATGCAGCGCGCATTGTTCCGCCCCGTTGGGGCTCGGTTCATCTTCTTCCTGTCCCCAGGGCGGCGCTCGTCCCTCGCTTGCCCTGGGCTGGCTTGTCGCAGGGCCGTTGGCCCGCGTTCCATGGACTCACTTTGGATCACGCAAGCGCGGACCAGTTCCCGAATCCCCGCGCGCTGACCGGCCCCGCGTGCGCCCCTGCGGCAGGTGCGCAATGCAAATCGGCGCGCTCGCGCTAGAACTCCTGCTGCGGCGGCGCGGAGATGTCGCGCGCTACGATGACCAGTCGCTCGACTTCTCCCCGCGGGTTGCGCACCGGACTGGCCTGCGCCTTGAGCATCCGCCACGAACCGTCTTGATGCCGCATGCGATAGATGAATTCCTCAGCCGCGCCGCTCTCGAGCACGCCGTGGGTGGCGAGAACAACTCTGATTTGGTCATCGGGATGAATCAGGTCCACCGGAGCGGTTCGGCCGAGTTCCTCGGTCGGAATTCCGAGCACGCGTTCGTAAGCAGCGTTGTGAAAAACATGAGCGCCGCGCGCATCGACGACGGTGACAAGGTCGCGCACATTTTCCGCGATGACGCGGAAGTAGGCCTCGCTCTGCCGCAGTTCCGCGGTGCGTGTTGCGACCTCCTTTTCGAGGTCCCGGATCTGGGCGCGGACCTGCCGGGCGAGATGCCATTTCGCGGTCAGCGACTGCGCGAGTTGCAGCACCTCGATGTTGTCGAAAGGCTTCTTCAGGATCACGAGACGATCGGACGCGCCGAGCTTCGCGATCATCTCATCCCACGAGTAGTCCGAGTAGGCGGTGCAGATCACCACCTGCAGATCGGCATCGGCTTCCCAGAGGCGCGCAATCGTCTCGATGCCATCCCAGCCCGGCGGCATGCGCACATCCACGAAGGCCAGCGGATAGCCCCGCTGCTCCACAAGCGCCGCCTGCACACAGGCGAGGCCTTCCTGACCTTGAAAGGCGGAGTCGATCGCATACCGCGCTGGTTCTGCGACCGGAGGCGCATCGCCGAAGAACGCCGCTTCCGCGGCGTCCAACTGCGCGCTGCCCCCGCCCGTGCCAAAGATCTTTCGAAAATCCTCGTGGATGGCCGGATTGTCGTCGATGACGAGGAGTCGTTGGGTCGTGATTGGCGTTGGGGCGATCATGGGTTGGTGAATCAGGCTGCCACTGGGGTTCCGCAGAGTTTTCCGTCGAGGCAGGCGCGCACCGCGTGGGCCAGCTTGTTCGGGGTGTAGGGTTTGGGGAGAAAGTGTAAATCAGCTCCCATTACCCCATCGTGTCCGAGCAAATCGGGGCTGTATCCGCTGCAAAAAATCACCTTGAGCCCGGGCTTCTCGGCAGTGAGCTGCGCTGCCAGTTCCGGACCCGAAACGCCTTCCGGCATCATCACGTCGGTGAGGAGCAGATCAATCTCCGCGCGGTGGGCGGGCCAGAGGTTCAGCGCTTGGAGACCGGAGGTCGCCGTGAGCACCCGGTAGCCATGTTGCTCGAGCACCATGCGGGTCACTCGCAGTAAGGAAGCCTCGTCTTCCACGAGCAGGATGGTTTCTTTGCCGATCTGTTCATCGAGCGCGATAATTGCCGGCGGCTGCGCTGCGGCTGCCAGGGCGCTCGCCGGCAGGAAGATGGTGAAGGTGGACCCGATTCCGAGCGCGCTCTCGACCTCGATCCAACCGCCGTGCTGCTTCACGATTCCGTAGGCCGTTGCGAGACCGAGACCGGTTCCTTTCCCCACGCCCTTGGTGGTGAAAAACGGCTCGAACAGTCGCGGCATCACCTCCGGGGGAATACCGCACCCGCTATCGGTCACGCGGAAGGAGGCGAACCGTCCGGCGCGGGCGCGGGGATGCCGACGCACGGCGGCCGCATCGAACTCCGCCACGGCGCTCCGAATCAGGACGCGGCCTCCGCGGGACATCGCATCGCGGGCGTTGACGGCGAGATTCATGATCACCTGCTCGATCATCGCGCGATCGGCGTGGATGGTCGGGAGCTCCGTGCCCGACTCGATTTCCAGCGCGATGTTCTCGCCGAGGAGGCGGAGCAACAGCTTATGCACCTGGGCGATGATCTCGTTCAGGTTCAGGGATTCGAGTTGGGTCACCTGCTTGCGGCTGAAGGTGAGCAGTTGCCGGGTGAGGCTCGCCGCGCGTTCGGCCGCGCCGTCCACTTCGCGCAGGGATTCGCTCACCTCGGCGGCGGTAAGCGGCAGTCCCCCGAGGAGCATTCCGGTATGGCCGCGGATCACCGAGAGCAAATTGTTAAAGTCATGCGCAATGCCGCCCGCGAGCTGGCCCACGGCCTCCATCTTCTGCGCCTGCCGCAGGGCGCTTTCGACTTCGGCCCGCTCGGCCATTTCGATCGTTAATTTTTCGTTGGCCGCGTGCAGCTCGCGCGTCCGCTCGGCCACGCGCGCTTCCAGCCCCGCGGTGTGCGCGCGGGCTTCCTGAAGCAGGCGCCACTTTTCGGTCAGCGCGTGCGCGAGTTGCAGCACCTCGAGCGGATCGAAAGGTTTCTTGAGCAGCACGAGCCGGTCGGTCTGCCCGAACCGCGCGATCATGTCCTCCCACGTGTAGTCCGAGTGCGCGGTGCAGATCACCACCTGCAAGTCCGGGCACACTTCCCACAGCCGCAGCGTGGTCTCGACACCGTCCCAGCCCGGCGGCATCCGCATGTCGATGAAGGCCAGCGCATACGGCCGTCCCTCCGTGATCGCGGCGTGCACTTTGCCGAGCCCTTCTTCGCCCTGGAACGCGGAGTCGATTTCGAACGAGAGCCCGCGAGGCGCACCCGTGCTCGGGCCGAAGATCGCGGCCTCCGCGTTGTTCAATGCCACGTGCTTCGGTTCCGCCATCCGAAACACCATGCGATAGTCGTCATGGAGCGCCGGATGATCGTCGATCAGCAGGATGCGGCGATGGGCGGGAAGCTGCGGATCAGACATGCGTTTTGGAGATTGGCAACACCGGCAGTTCGAGAGTGAAAGTGGCGCCTTCGCCTGGGCCTTTGCTTTCCACCCGGAGCGCGCCGCCCATCTCCTGCGCGGCCAGCGCGCTGCTGTGCAGACCGAAGCCGTGACCGTCCTTCTTGGTGGTAAAGCCGTGGTTGAAGATGCGCGCGAGATTCTCCGGTGGAATGCCCACGCCGTTGTCGGAGACCGAGACCTTCACCCGCCCGTCGCCGTTGCAGACCCGCAGCGTCACCGTCTTATCCGCGTGCTCCAGGGCGTCGCAGGCGTGCTTCGCGTTGCGCACCAGATTGACGAGGATTTGCAGCACCTTGTGCTTCTCCACCGACACGGGCGGTACTTCGGCAAAGTCGCGCACCACGCGCACCTCATGATGGGCAAAGGATTCCGCGTTCATCCGCAGGGTGTCCTCGATCAGGTCGGTGATCTGCAGCGATTCGGTGAGCCCGGAAATTTTCGCGTAGTTCTGCTGCATCGCCACGATTTCCTTGATGTGCTCGATGTTCTTTTGCAGTTGGGCGAGTTCCTTGAGCGCGGTGCCTTGCTCGGCCACGAGGTGATCGGCCAGTTTGCCGAGGAAGTCAGGCAGTTGCCGGGCGCGGGGATCGTTGGTGAAAAATGCGCCGAGGTCCGCCTCGTGGTCCTTGAGCAAGCCCGCGACGCGCGAGAGACTCGCGGCCTTGGATTGACGCAAGCCATCAGCCACGCAGGTCGAGGCGACGTTCACGCTGTTGAGCACGTTGCCCACATTGTGCAGCACGCTCGTGGCCACTTCCGCCATGCCGGCCTGGCGCGAGGCTTCGCTGAGCTGCGCTTCCGCGCGGCTGCGCTGGACCAGTTCGAGCCGGAGGCGCTCGTTGGTTTCGGTGATCTCGCCGTGCGCCTGGGAAAGGCCGACCCGCGCGCCTTCCAGCCCGAGCGCCGCTTTCCCAATCTCCTCCTGGAGCCGGTTGAAACTCAGCGCCATGTCGCCCACCTCGTCGCGCGAGTGGACCACGATGGGCGCGAGATCGAAGTGCGCCTTGGCGGCGTCGAGATCGCCCGCGGCCAGCGCGCGCATCGCGCGGGTGAAATCGGCGAGGGTCCCTCGCACCAGCGTGTCCGCCGCCTTGGAGACCTCGACGGCGGAATGTGCGATCATGCCAGGCAGCACCAGTCCGACGCCGATGGTGAGCAGCGCGACGACGACGAAAGTGTCTTCGAGAATGACGACGAGCGCCTGATGGTGTGCCGGCACCTGCCCCACGGCGATCAGGTAACCGACGGCATCAAGCACGAGCACGAGGAGCATCGCGCCGGTGAGCTTGAGATGCAGGGTGCGCGCGATGCCGGGCAGGCCAGCCTTGCGGCGATCGCTGAATTTCCGCCACGCGTAGAGCACCGATCCCGAGTAGGCGAAGGCGATGCCGATCAGCACCGTGGGCAGGCCGAACTGCTGAAACCCGAGGATCGCGGTGAGCGCCCACGCGCCGGCCGCGAGCAGCCCGAGCATGATCGTGCCGCGCGGCGCGCGGTACGGCCGTGCCATCTGCGGCTCGTTTTTGCGCAGCAGCCAGACCGCGACGCTCGGCATCGCGATGCCGATGAGGTAGGTGAGATTCGCCGCCGCGATCAGCCACAACGGATCGCCGATGAGCAGGAAGGCGATGGACATCCCCGCGGTGACGAGCGTCGCCGTCCACGGCGCATCGGTGCTGGATCGTTTGGCGAGAAACTCCGGCAGCAGGCCATCTTCCGACAACTGCGCGAGCGTGCGCGAGGCTCCGGCGAGCGCGGCGATGGTGCCGTGGAGCATGTTGAAAATCATGAACCAGATCGCCGTCGCCTTGGCCGCGCCGCCGAGCAGCGGCGCGAAGGTCGGCCCGAGTTCGAGCGCGAGTTCCTTGCCCATCGCTTCCGGCCCGAGTGCGCCGAGCCAGACGATCGGCAGGATCACAAAATAAAGCGTGGCCAGCCCGGCGCTGGCTAGCTGTGCAGTGATGTTTGGATCTTCTCTTGGTAAACCGTCTTTGTATTTTCCAAAGCTCTTACCTCTATAAATATCACATGGC
>JANPHH010000425.1:0-2403 GCA_031424375.1 Chthoniobacter sp.
GCCTTCGATCGCTCCCGCGACATCCTCCTGCTCGCGGCGGCGGCGGGGCTGGGAATGCTGGTCTCGTCCGGTCTCGGCGTGGCGACGCTCTCGCTGCTCGGACGGCTGCTGCCGGCGGCGCGAGTGGAAGCGTGGCTCACCTGGTGGGGGGGAGATACGCTCGGGGTGATCGCCGCTGCGCCGCTGGTCCTCACCTTCAGTCTGGTGGAAGTGCGGGCGATCTCGCGCCGCCGGGTGGAGTTCGTGATTTGGTTGATCGCGACGTGCCTGTCCACCTGGGCGGCCTTTATTGCGAATCGCGGGGCGATGCCGGGTCAGGCGCTGGCGATTGCCTTTACGCCCTTCCCCTTCGTGGCCTGGGCGGCGCTGCGGTTCGGTCCCGTCGGCACGTCGCTGGGGTTGATCATTCTCTCCGTGGGCGCGGCCTATGGCACAGCCACGCAGAGTGGTCCGTTCTTTCGCTCAGAGCCGCATACGGAAGTCGCGCTGCTCTGGGTCTTCATGGCGACCAGCGCGGTGCTCGGCTGGCTGATCTCGGCGTTGCAGACCAAGCGCGAGCAGAGCGCCGGCACCCAGCGGCTTTTCGAGCAGGCGCTCACCGATGTCTCGCTCGGGGTGCTCCTCGCCGGGCTCGACCGGCGGATCACGTATGCCAATTACGGGTTCACCCGGCTCACCGGTTACCCGGCGGCTGAGTTGCTGGGGAAAAGCTGTGCCATTCTCCAGGGGCCGGAGACGGATCCACAGACGGCGGAGCGGCTGAAGGCGGCCTTGCACGGGGATGGTTTCTTCGAGGGCGACATCCTCAACTGCCGCAAAGACGGCACGACCTTCTGGAATGCGCTGCTCATCTCGCCCGTGCGCGACGATCGCGGAGTCATGACTGGTTTCCTCGGCATCCAGCGCGATGTCACCCAGCGCAAACAGGCGGAGGTCGCGCTCTCCCAGAGCGAGGAGCATCTGCGGACGATCATCGACCTGGAGCCAGAATGCGTGAAACTGCTCTCGCCGGAGGGCAAGCTGCTCGAGATGAACCCGGCCGGGCTCGCGATGATCGAAGCCTGTTCGCTCGATGAAGTGCGCGGTCTGCCGGTCAGTGAACTCGTCGTGCCGGAGGATCGTGCTGCTTTTGCCGAAGCGCACCGGCAGGCACTGGAGGGCGCTACGGGACGCTGCGAGTTTGGCGTGGTCGGCCTGAAGGGCACCCGGCGCTGGCTGGAGACCCACGCGGTGCCCTACCGGAACGGGGCGCGCGAGATCATCGGGGTCCTCGGGATCACGCGCGACATCACCCACCGGAAGGAAGCTGAGGCCGAAATCGAGCGCAGCCTTTCCACCCTGCAGCTCTTCGTCGATACGGTCCCGGCCTACATCTCCTTCGTCGATGCGGAGGAGCGCTACCGCTTGGTGAACCAGCGCTACCAGGAGTACTTCGGCAAGCCCGCCGCGCAGCTCATCGGCCAGCGCCTGTGCGACGTGCAGCCGGCCGAAGCCTACGCCGAGATGCAGCCGCACGTCCGCGCGGTGCTCGGCGGGAAGCCCGTCCGCTATCAATCGAACCCGACCGGTCCCGACGGAAAGGCCTACTGGTTCGACGTACAGTATGTGCCGCGCCGCGGCGAAGGCGATGCGGTCACCGGCTTCTTCGTGCTCGTCTTCGAGATCACGGAAAACAAGCGGTCCGAGATCGCCCTCCGCGACAGCCGCAGCCGGCTCGACAGCATCCTCAACTCGATGGAAGACGTGGTCTGGTCCACCACTCCGGATGGCCAGTCCATGATCTTCGTGAGCGCCTCCGCGGAAGGCTTGTATGGCCGCCCGGCGTCCGAGTTCCTCGCCGACTCGATGAAATGGCTCGAGGCCATCCACCCGGAGGATCGGGAGGCGACCGAACGCGCCTTTAGTCGCGTGTCCGAGACGGGCGAGTTCGACGGGGAATATCGGATCATCCGCACCGACGGCACCGTGCGCTGGGTCCACGATCGCGCGCGGATCGTGAACGACGCCGACGGCCAACCGCTCCGCCTCGACGGGATCATGACCGACATCACCGAGCGCAGGCGCGCCGACGAAGCGCTGCGGGAGAGCGAGGTGCGCTACCGGCTGCTCTTCGAATCCAATCCGCACCCGATGTGGGTCTATGACCTGGAGTCGCTGCGCTTCCTCGCGGTGAATTCGGCCGCCATCGCCCACTACGGTTACAGCCGCGACGAATTCCTCGCGATGACGCTCAAGGACATCCGCCCGCCCGAGGATATCCCCGCGCTTCTCGCGAATGTCGCGGCCGTGGACGATGGGCTGGATCACGCGGGGATCTGGCGGCACCGCCGGCGCGACGGCACGATCATCGACGTCGAGATCAGCTCGCACGTGCTGGATTTTGACGGACGGAAGGCGGAAATG
>JANPHH010000426.1:0-2121 GCA_031424375.1 Chthoniobacter sp.
CATTTCCGCCTTCCGTCCGTCAAAATCCAGCACGTGCGAGCTGATCTCGACGTCGATGATCGTGCCGTCGCGCCGGCGGTGCCGCCAGATCCCCGCGTGATCCAGCCCATCGTCCACGGCCGCGACATTCGCGAGAAGCGCAGGGATATCTTCGGGCGGGCGGATGTCCTTGAGCGTCATCGCGAGGAATTCGGCTCGGCTGTAACCGTAGTGGGCGATGGCGGCCGAATTCACCGCGAGGAAGCGCAGCGACTCCAGGTCGTAGACCCACATCGGGTGCGGATTGGATTCGAAGATCTGCCGGTAGCGCGCCTCACTCTTCCGCAGCGCCTCCCCGGCCTCCCGGCGCTCGGTGATGTCGGTGAGGATTCCGTCGAGGCGGAGCGGGTGGCCGTCGGCGTCCTTCACGATCCGCGCGCGATCGTGGACCCAGCGCACCGCGCCGTCCGGGCGGATGATCCGATACTCCGCGTCGAACTCGCCCCTCTCGGCCACGCGGTGGAAGGCACGCTCCGCCGCCTCCCGATCCTCCGGGTGAATGCTCCTCAGCCATTTCATCGGATCGGCGTGAAGATCCGACGTCGGCCAGCCATACATGGTCTCCGCGGAGGCGCTCACGAAGAGCATGGCGTCGCCCTCCGGCGTGGTGGAAAAGACCACGTCTTCCATCGAGTTGAGGATGCTGTCGAACCGGCTGCGGCTCTCGCGCAGGGCGATCTCGGACAGCTTGTTTTCCGTGATGTCGAAGACGAGCACGAAGAACCCGGTGACCGCACCGCCTTCGCCGCGGCGCGGCACGTACTGCACGTCGAACCAGTAGGTCTTTCCATCCGGTCCGGTCGGGTTCGACTGGTAGCGGACGGTCTTCCCGTCGAGCACCGCGCGGACATGCGGCTGCATTTCCGCGTAGGCTTCGGCCGGCTGCACGTCGCACAGGCGCTGGCCGATGAGCTGCGCGGCGGGCTTGCCGAAGTATTCCTGATAGCGCTGGTTGACCAGCCGGTAGCGCTCTTCCGCATCGACAAAGGAGATGTAGGCCGGGACCGTATCGACGAAGAGTTGCAGGGTCGAAAGGGTGCGCTCCATTTCGGCCTCGGCTTCCTTTCGGTGGGTGACGTCGCGCGTGATCCCGAGCACCCCGACGATCTCGCGCGAACCGTTCCGGTAGGGCACGGCGTGCGTCTCCAGCCAGCGCCGGGTGCCCTTCAGGCCGACCACGCCAAACTCACAGCGCCCGGTGGCGCCCTCCAATGCCTGCCGGTGCGCCTCGGCAAAGGCCTCGCGATCCTCGGGCACGATGAGTTCACTCACCGGCAGACCACGAACTTCATCGAGCGAGCAGGCTTCGAGCATCGCCAGCCCGGCCGGGTTCATCTCGATCAGCCTGCCCTCCGGGGAGAGAAGTTTCACGCATTCCGGTTCCAGCTCGATGATCGTGCGCAGATGTTCCTCGCTCTGCGTGAGTGCAACCTCCGCCTGCTTGCGTTGCGTGACATCGCGCTGGATGCCGAGGAAGCCGGTCATCACGCCACGCTCGTCGCGCACGGGAGAGACGAGCAGCGCGTTCCAGAAGGTGGTGCCGTCCTTGCGGTAGTTCAGGATTTCGCCATCGAAGAAGCCGTCGCCGTGAAGCGCGGTCTTCAATTTTTCGTGCATCGCCGGATCCGTCTCCGGGCCTTGGAGAAGGGCGCAGCTTTTCCCCAGCAACTCAGCCGCCGGGTAACCGGTGAGCCGGGTGAACCCGTCATTGGCATACGTGATCCGCCGGTCGAGCCCGGCGAGGAGCACTCCGAGCGACACATCGGTGAGCGCCTGCTCGAAAAGCCGCTGGGTGCCGGCGCTCTGCTCGCGCCTGGTCTGCAACGCCGAAATCAGCCAGCCAAGCACCGCGCTCGTCGCCATGAAGACCCAGAGCAGCGCGACTTCCGTATCCGGATCCGAGCGAAAGAACGGGCCGCTCTGCGTGGCCGTACCATAGGCCGCGCCCACGGAGAGGATGATCAACCCCAGCGACGTGCCCACCGGGCCGAACCGCAGCGCCGCCCAGGCCACGAAGGGGAAGGGCGTAAAGGCAATCGCCAGCGCCTGACCCGGCATCGCCCCGCGATTCGCGATAAAGGC
>JANPHH010000427.1:0-8980 GCA_031424375.1 Chthoniobacter sp.
GCCACCCTGCGCCACATCGCCCTCAATCTCCTGCGCAAGGACACCACCAAAAAGCGCGGCATCCGAACCAAACAGAAAATCGCCGCATGGGATCACCGCTACCTCGTCAAGCTGCTCGCAATTTGACGCGATTGCCCTGCAGTCGAGCCGAGTCTGCGAGACAGCCGCAGGCAACGACCTCTAACTTCCGCGGGCAGCGGCGGTGCGGCGCGCTCCTCGCATCGGACCCGCCCCCTCCGCCCCGCGGACGCTAGAGGTCCTTCGACTGCGTTCCTCCCCGCCTCCGCCCGCGAGGAACTCCGCTCAGGATGACAGGTTTTTGGATGGGGCGCTGCGCGCCGGAAAACGTCCCCTTCACCTCCAAAAAAAAGCGCACCCCCTGCCGATTCTTCCATCCGTGCAATCCGTGCAATCCGTGGCTCCAAAACTCCGTGGCTCCAAAACTCCGTGGCTCCAAAACTCCATGGCTCCAAACATCCGTGGTTCCAAAAATCCCCGTCCCGCGCCGCAATTATTTCTTTTTGAACATCTCCCGGCTCATCTGCACGCCCATCTTCTGCATATCGAGGAAGCTCTTCTGCGCCGCCTCGAACGCCACGAACTGATCCGCATTCAGCACCCCGCGAGCGCGGTCGAGCACGCGGCGATTCATGTCCTGCTGCGAGACGAGCCACCGATCGATTGATGCGTCATCCTGCATGAGCTTCGCCGCCTCCGATTGATCGGTCGTAGTCGCCGACGGCGTCTTCGTCCGCGTGCGTTCCTCTTTCATGATCTCCAGCACTGACTTTTGTTGTGCGGGTTCCAGCGCGGTTCCCGCCGCGGCAAGCTGCCGCTGCATCTGGTCGAGCGCCATCCGGTCGCCGATCGACTGCTCGTATTCCCCGAATTTTTTGAAGCCATCCTCACCGATCAGCGCCTTGATCTGGTCATCGTAGGCCTTCTTCACCGCTCCCGATTCCTTGCCCGCCGCGGCCATGTCCTTGCCGTCTTTGCCCATCGCCTCCATCCCTTTGGCCGCCATGTCTGCCTGCCGATCGCCGAGCAGCGCCAGCACCTGGCGCGCGACATCGGGAGCGAGTCCCAGATCCTGCGCGAGACTGCCGTACATCAGATTCACCTGCGCCGCCTGCTGCGAGCGCATTACGTCCTTCATCTTCGGATCGCTGAACATCTTCGCGATCCCATTCATGAAGCCGCCCCCACCCTCGGACTTCGCGCCACTTTCTCCCTCCGGAGCGGCGCTGGGTGTGGCTGGGTTGCTCACGAGTTCCTTGTTCCGCGATTCGAGTTGCTCGATCACCGCCTTTTGGCTGCCCGCCTGTTCCTGCATTTTCTCAAGCTGCGCGGTCGCCGTGCTCGCCGCCGTCCGCTCGGTGGCCGCGGCTGCCTCGAGTTCCGCCACCCGTGCGCGCAGCGTGGCCGCTTCGTGCTGCTCGTAGAAAGCGAAGGTTCCGAGTGCGACCGCGAGGAGAAGGAAAACTGGCGCGAGCTTATTCATGGAAGGGACGCCCATGCTGACCGCGATCTGCAAATCCTCAAGCTCACACTCGGCGCTCCCGCGCGCGGCGCAGCCCGCTTTTTGGGGTCGGTAAAGCCGCGAAACTTCCATTTTACAGGCCGGGGCCTTTCCCCCATATTCCGCGCCCCATGCTTCCGATCTTCATCAAGTTCCTCCTCGCGATCAACGTGATCGTCGCGCTCCTGATCGTGCTGTTGGTCCTGATGCAACGGCCCAAGAACGAGGGTCTCGGAGCGGCCTTCGGCGGGGGCATGACCGACAATCTCTTCGGCGCGCAGACCACCAACGTCCTGCAAACCATCACCCGCTGGCTCGGCGGCATCTTTTTCGGCGTCGCACTGCTCACCTCCTGGCTGCAGGTCAAAGAGAACTCTGCGCGTAGCACCCTCCAGCAGCGACTGAGCGCGCCCACCGTCATTCCTGCGACCCCCGCACCGGTCATTCCGAAGGACGTGCCCATTTCCCTGCCCGAAGCCGTTTCACCGCCAGTGAAGCCCGACGCCGCATCCGCACCCGCTCCGGGCGATGCTCCCAAGTCTGAAACTCCCGCGCCTGCTGCACCCGCTCCCGCGCCGGAAGCCGCGAAGCCCGAATCTGCGCCCGCTCCGGAAAAGACGCCCGAGGCCGCCAAGCCAGCGCCAGCTCCCGAAGCCGCCAAGTCCGAGCCCTCGCCGGCCCCAGCCCCTGCTCCCGCTCCCGCCGACAAGGCGCCCGACGCTCCCCAGCAGTAAGCCGCAGCGCGCCCCGAACACTGGCGCGACTTGATCCGGCTTGTCGCCAGTGCCTCGCGCGGCGACGTTCGCGCACCGCATGGCCGACCCGCTCCCGACTCCGCACGATCCTTACGCGGCGTTTCGTGTCCCGAGCTACCGCAACTACACGATCGGCGGCTTCATCTCCGTCATCGGCCGGCAGATGGTCGCCCTCGCCGTCGGCTTCGAAGTCTTTCGCCGCACGCATTCCGCCACCGCGATCGGCCTCGTGGGCCTAATGGGCGCACTGCCCGTCATCCTTCTCTCCCTCCCTGCCGGTCAGGTCTCCGATCGCCTCAGCCGCAAGTGGATCATCCTCGCCACCCAGACCGTCCTCCTCGCCACCTCCATCGGCCTCGCCCTGCTTTCGGGGGAAAATTTCGCCCTTCCCGCCTTCGCCCCGCTCGAACACGCCGACCGCGCGCTCTACGCCATCGCCGCTTTTTTTGGGGAAACGGAAGGCGTCAGCTTTGGTCGCGAGTTGCCCGTCATCTACCTGCTCCTGCTCCTCAATGGCACCGCCCGCGCCTTCGGTTGGGCCGCGCGCAGCCCGTTCGTCGCGAACCTCGTTCCGCGTGATTCCCTCGCCAACGCCGCGATCTGGAACAGCAGCACCTTCGAGATCGGCACCATCGTCGGTCCCGCGCTCGGCGGCTTCATCATCGCCTTCCATGGCTTCCCCGTCGTCTACCTGCTCGACGCCATTTGCAGCCTCGTCTTCATCGCCTTCATCCTTCCCATTCGCTACGAGCAGACCCGCACCTCGCAGCACGAACACCCCCTGCGCGACCTCTTCTCCGGCATCCGCTTCGTGTGGCGTGCCAAACCCATCCTCGCCACGATCACCCTCGATCTTTTCGCCGTCCTGCTCGGCGGCGCCACCGCGCTGCTCCCCATCTACGCCGACCAGATCCTCCACGTCGGTCCGCTCGGGCTCGGCTGGCTCCGCGCCGCGCCCTCCTTCGGCGCCGTGCTCATGGCCTTTTCACTCGCCCATCTCCCGCCGATGCGGCGCGCCGGCGTCTCCATGCTCTGGGCTGTGGCCGTCTTCGGCGCCGCCATCGTGGTCTTCGGCCTGTCGAAAAACTTCTGGCTCTCCATTGCCGCACTCGTCCTCACCGGTGCGTGCGACAATATCAGCGTCGTCGTCCGCCACACCCTCGTCCAGCTCCTCACCCCCGACCCGATGCGCGGCCGCGTCTCCGCCGTGAACAACGTCTTCATCGGCTCCTCCAACGAACTCGGCGCCTTCGAATCCGGCATCACCGCCGCCCTCTTCGGTCCGGTCATCTCCGTCGTCGCGGGAGGAATCGGCACGATCTGCGTGGTCCTCGGCGTCGCTTGGAAGTGGCCGCAAATCCGCAAGATCGGCCAGCTTCACCAGGTCGCGGAACTCGACCGCGAGACCGCTTAGTCGAGCCCGAACGAAGCGGGCGTGGCCGTGCGGCAGAGATCGAGGAAGTCCTCCCAGCGGAGTTCCAGCCACGGATCACGCTGCCGGATCTTCCAAATCGTTTCCGCCGAGATGTGCTTCTGCGCTTTCTCCAGCCGCCGCGTGATCCCGCTGGGGTGGCAGCCGAACATCACCGCGAGTTCCCGGCCGAGCAGCTCGTCGCAGTGGGAAAGTTGCAGCAACACGAAATCCTCCGGATCGCAGGTCCGGAAGGCGTGATCGAGCGCATCGCGCATCAACTCGATCAGCGCGGCGCTGTCCGCTTCATCGGAAAGCGGGTCCGCCATCGTGCCCGGCGGCAGCGTCACTTCCCCGTCCGGACCACCGTCGATCCGCGCTGGAATCAGCTTCTGCCAGCGGGCCTGCTTGCGCTTTTTTGTGATCAGCTTGTTCAGCGCCACGGTATTGAACCACGTCTGAAAGGCGCAGCGGCCATTGTAATGCGCCATCCGCGACCGGCCTTCCACAGGCACGGCCAGCAAGTCCGCCCACAGCCGTTCTACGAGGTCCTTCGCTTCGGCGGGTTCGGCGCCCGCATTGACGAGGTAGGCGATCGCCGTGCCGGAAGCGAGGGTCCGCAGTTCCGCGATCGCGGCCCGGTCGCCCTCCATGCACTGGTGGCAGAGGTCGAAATCGCTGAGGTGGCAGACATCATCATGCACGCCCGAGGCTTACTCCCGGCGGTGCGCCCGATTCAATCTTAAAGTCCACCGCACAAACCGGAACAGATGAGCGCCAAACACCTCCTGACCGCCCAACCACCTCCTGCCCTTTCCCTCGCCGCCTCACGCTCGCCTCCCCGCCCACTTTCCTGCGGCTCAGCGCCCATCTGTTCGTTTGTATTTGAGAGCGCTCCTCCCAGCAGACCACCGCTCTCGATGATTAAACGCACCGCCGGGCAGAACTTGCGGGAAAAGTGAAAACGCGCGCGGAAAACACGACCGCTTTGGGCGGGCGATGGGCTGGCAAAGACTGTCGAAGATTTTTCGCAACTCCGTTTCAACGGGGCGTCTAAGAGTCGTGAACAACGACTTTAAGATTCTGGTGGATTTCCTCGGCAGCCTCGGCCCAGAAGTGTCGGGGCGGGTGCTGGATCGACCGGAAGGTGACGCGGCGCGAAAGCTCGACCGCTTCGCGAGCGGAGGAATCACTGCCGGGGAGCGCCGGGAAGTCTGCGCGATGCTCCAACTGAACCCGGCATGGCTGCGCTATCTCGCCGAGCGGGTGAAAGAATCTCGGGTCGTCGGAACAGGGGAGGGCAGCGAGGGGAGTTGAGGCTGGGCGGGCGGCGCCGCGGATGCGGCTGTGGGTGGAATGCGAACGGACAGGCGGAACAGGCGGCGGCAGCGAGGCAAGGCGGAGGGCAAAGCGCGGAAGGTGGCCGGTGGAACCCAGAATGGGCGGTGAAGGCGAGGAAAGCGCGGGAGGAGTGGCGGCAGGTGGGGGGCGCTGTGGCCGGGGGTGAAATCCCCCGGCCACACCGCGGGGGATCAGCGTTGATTCGGCGGCGTGATCGAATCCGTCCAGTTCCGCGCGAGGCGCTGGAAAAGGGCCTTCGCCTGCACCGGCGTGATGCCGGGCACCTCCCCGAGGAGGCAGGCCAGCATCGCCGAGACTTGGGGCGCCGCAAAGCTGCTGCCGGACACAATTTTCATCCCACCGCCGCACCACGGCACCTCGACATCCACGCCGCGTGCCGCGAATTCCACCAGACTGCCCGACCGGTAGTAAACCTCCGCATCGGCCTCGACCCGCGCCATGTTCACCGTGATCACCGATGGGAAAAACCCCGGCCACTCCGGGCGGCCGGAGTCGTGGTTGTTACAGGCGGCGACCACATGGACGCCCTTCGTGTAGGCCTCATCGACCCAGTATTTGTATTTGAGAACGTGCTCGAGAATGCCGCAGCCGAGGCTGCAGTTCAGGATGTGGTATCCGCGCTCGATCGCCAGTCGCGCGCCTTCGAGAATGATCGCCGTCCGCGCCGAGAGCGATTCGCCGAGCACGCGAATGCTGCCGATCTCGGCCTCGGGCGCGACCCGGTGGAGGATGCCTGCGACGGCCGTCCCGTGCCCGTAGAGGTCGCGCCCTTCGCCCGGCATCACCTTGAGTTTCGCGTCCTCCGGCACCACCACGATGTCGTCCGCCGGGGTTAGTCCCGCGAGTGCGGGATGCCCGATCTCCACTCCGGAATCCAGCAGCGCGATCCGCACTCCCTTTCCCCGACCACGACTGATCGCCTGGCGCGCCTCGTCAGGGGTGATCCACGAGTTTAACAAGCCGGTGCCCCCAACCCGAGGGACTGTGTGAGCAGTTCGTGTTCGATCAGCCGCTCCAGGACATCCGCCGTGCGCTGGAGCTGGTGGAGATCGTGCGGGGAAAAGCCGGGCGGCGTAGGCTCGTCGCTGCTCGCGCGCCGGAGCTGCACGGCGGAGATCACTCCGCGGAGCTGGTGGGCAAAGTAGAACGGCACGGCGATCATCGCCGACGTGACGAGCCCGAGTTCCTGATCGAGCCGTGGATCGTAGACGGCATTGAGATGGGCGCGATTTTCGCAGATCGGCTGCTGGGTCGCGACGACCATGCTCACCATTCCGGACTGCAGGCTCTGTCGAAAGCGCCCGACGAAGCTGGCGGCTTTCGGCCCATTATTGAAACGCGGAACCAGAAACCGCTCGGCCGCATCGATGAGCCAAACCGTGCCTTCGTGCGCCCCAGATTGAACGAATCCATCGAGCAACGAACTCCGCATCGTCGGGGTGAAAAAATCCTCTCACGCTCCCTCGGCGAGTGCGACGGCCACTTCGTCCATCCGAGTCGAGACGATTCCGCGAACTGCGCTCAACCGCACATCGGGCAACACCGTAAATCTTCCTTCCGGCATGGGCGCAGAGCTTAGATATTCCGGTCCGCTGGGCAAGTGAGGAATGTGTTACTTAATGATTCCGCGCGGGCTGCTCGTGACGAAGGCGACGATCTGCTGGATCTCCGGCGAGTCCGGCAGGTCCACGCGGATCTGATCCACCGCCTGCTGGAGGTTCAGCTCCGAGCGGTAGATCAGCCGGTAGGCTTCCTTCACGCAGCGCGTGGCGTCTTCGCTGAATCCATTCCGCTCCAGGCCCACTTTGTTGAAGCTGCGGACCTTTGCCGGATTGCCGTCGGCGATCATAAATGGGGGCACATCCTGCACGATCTTCGAGCAGCCGCCGGTGAGCGCGTAGCGCCCGATGCGGCAAAACTGATGCACCGCGGTGAGTCCGCCGATGATCGCGAAATCCCCGACTTCGACATGCCCGGCGAGCGTGCCGTTGTTTGAGAAAATGACCCCATCGCCCACCGTGCAGTCGTGCGCGATGTGGGTGTAGGCGAGGAAATTGCCGCCGCTGCCGATACGCGTCGCGGAGCCGGGCGCGGTGCCGCGATGCACGGTGACGAACTCCCGGAAGCAGTTGCCGTCACCCACTTCGAGGTGCGTGGGTTCGCCGACGTATTTCAGATCCTGCGTCTGCTGGCCGATCGAGGTGAAGGCGAAGAAGCGATTGCCGCGGCCGATCTTCGACGGCCCGTTCAGGCTGACGTGATGCTGGAGCCAGCATTCCGGGCCGAGTTCCACGCCCGGACCGACCACGCAATACGGCCCGATCTCGCAGTCCGCGCCGAGTTGCGCCCGCGGATCGACGACTGCCGTCGGGTGAATTTTTCCGCTCATCGATCCACGATTCCGAACATCATCTCGGCTTCCGAGACGACCTCGCCATTGACCAAGCAGCGGCCCTTGGCTTTCGCGACGGACTTCTTTCGCTGGGTCATTTCCACCTCGATGAAGAGCGTGTCGCCCGGCGCGACCGGCCGGCGGAATTTCACCGAATCGGCGCTCATGAAGTAACCGATTTTCCCGGCCTGCCCGGGGAGGCGGAAGAGCAGCACGCTGCCGACCTGCGCCATCGCCTCGAGTTGCAGCACGCCCGGCATGATCGGATGGCCGGGGAAGTGTCCCTGAAAATACGGTTCATTGATCGTGACCTGCTTCACGCCGATGCATTTGTTTTCGCCTTCGAATCCGACCACGCGGTCGATCATCAGGAAAGGGTAGCGATGCGGCAGCAGCTTCATCACATCATTCACGTCGAGGATCTCGGCGCCCTTCGGCGTCATGGCCGGCGGCACGAGCGCCATCTGCCGGGCAAACTGTTTTCCGATCGCGCGGGCGAGTTCGGTGTTCGGGCCGTGACCGGGTTTCACCGCGATGACGTGCCCGAGGATCGGCCGCCCGAAGAGCGAGAGGTCGCCGACGATGTCGAGGATCTTGTGCCGCGCGAATTCATCGCGAAACCGCAGCGGCTCTTTGCTGAGGACGTTTTCGCCGCGCACCACCACCGCGTTTTCGAGGCTGCCTCCTTTGATCAGCCCCTTGTCCATGAGCGGCTTCACGTCTTCGTAGAAAACGAACGTCCGTGCCGGGGCGATCTCCTTCTCATAAATCTCGGGCGTGATGACTGTGGAGAAAAACTGCGTGAACCGCCCGTCCGGCCCGACCTGCGTGCAGGAGACGCGGAACTCCGGATCCGGCACGAGGGTCATCAGCGACCCACCCTTTGTCTCTAGATGGATCGTCTCCGTGACCTCGAACACCGCGCGCGGGACGCCCTGCGCGACGATGCCCGCTTTTTTGATCAGCGCCACGTAGGGTTGCGCGCTGCCATCGGCGATCGGCGGCTCGTTCGCGTCCATTTCGATCAGCGCATTGTCCACACCGAGCCCGGCGAGCGCGGAGAGGACGTGCTCCACCGTCTGCACCTTCACCGCGCCCTGCGCGATGGTGGTGGCGCGTTCCACCGTCTTCACATGATCGATGTGGGCGTCGATCACCGGCTGATCCGGCAAATCCGTGCGGCGAAATTTGCAACCGTGTCCCGGCGGGGCCGGATGCACGGTGAGCGTCACTTTCTCGCCGGTGTGCAACGAAGCACCGGTGAGGCTGCCGCTGTGCGCGAGGGTATGCTGCTGATTGGTCATGAACGATGGGGCCCGGAAAAAAGGGCGCTCGTTATGGGCGACGGAATGCCGGGCGACAAGCCCGTTTCCACCCCCGCGACTCCGCCGACTCGTGCCGCCTAGGAACGTGTCGGGCTTGATGACGGACGTGCGGAGCGGAGATGCCGTCAGTGGAAAAAACGAACGTCAGCCGCTGTGCAACCGGGCATTTTGCAGTCTCCAGCCGCCGGCGCATGCAGGCTCATCGGTCCGCTGATG
>JANPHH010000428.1:0-10503 GCA_031424375.1 Chthoniobacter sp.
CCTCGGCGAACTCATCATCAATGCGCACATCAATCAGGCCGACGTGACGCGCATGAAGGTCGATCAGAAAGTCGAGATCGAGGTCGAAGCGGTCGCCGGCCTGAAGCTCATCGGCCGCCTCGACCGCATCGCGCCGCAGGCGACGATCAAGAATGGCATCAAGGGCTTTGCCACGCGGATCATCGTGAAGAACGACGAGAACACCGGCGTGCGCCCGGGCATGACGGCGAACCTGAACATTCCGCTCGACTCCGCGAACAACGTGCCCGCCGTTCCGCTGGCCGCGGTCTTCACCGATCAAGGCAGCCGCTTCGCCTACGTGCAGCAGGGCGATAAATTTGCGCGCGTGCCGATCCTCATCGGCGTCAGCGACTACGATTTCGCCGAGGTCACGCAGGGTCTGAGCGGGGGCGAGACCGTCTCGCTCATCACGCCCGCAGAGGACGCGGGCAAAGTGCAGCAGGCCTTCGGTGCATCGGCGAAGGGAGCGAAAGGCGGTGAGGGAAAGAAGGCGGGCGGTGGCAGTGGGAAAGGCGGCCCGCCGGGCGGCGGAGCCAAGGGACCGCCCGGCACCAGTGGCGGCGGCGAGCGCCGCCCGAGCAGCTAGCCCTCCGCAGCGCATGGCTCTCATCGAACTCCGCGGCGTCAGCAAAATCTATCATCTCGGCGGCGAGGAGATCCGCGCGCTCGACAACGTGGACCTCGACATCGAGGGCGGCGAATTCATCTCGATCATCGGCCCGTCCGGCAGCGGAAAATCGACGCTCATGCACATCCTCGGGTGCCTTGATTCGCCGAGCAAAGGCAGCATCAAGCTCGACGGCACCGAGATCTCCGAATGCACGATGCGCGAACTCGCGCGGATCCGGAATCGCAAGATCGGGTTCGTGTTTCAGTTCTTCAATCTGCTCCCGAAACTCAGCGTGCTTCAGAACGTCGAACTGCCGATGGTCTATGCCGGCTGCGGCGCGCGCGAACGCCGCGATCGCGCCATGCAATCGCTCCGGCTCGTCGAGATGGAAAACCGCGCCAGCCATCGGCCGATGCAGCTTTCCGGCGGCCAGCAGCAGCGCGCCGCGATCGCCCGCGCGCTGGTCAATGATCCGAAGATCGTCTTCGCCGATGAACCCACGGGCAACCTCGACTCGCACACCGGTGAGACGATCCTAAATCTTTTTCACGACCTGAGCCGCAAAGGCCGCACCATCGCGCTCGTGACGCACGACCCGGAGATCGCGGCCGTCACTCCACGCCGGATTGAGATCCGCGATGGCAAGATCGCGAAGAACGTGGATGCGAAGCTGGCGGGGCAGAGGGAGGGGCCAAAGTTTACGCTGAACGAAGACGGCGACGAATGAGCACGGGGCGATAGGAGTGTTTTGTGCCGGTGGTTGCAGCGGGGTTGAGACAGGGTGTGTCGCCGGGGATGGCTTCGGTAAGAAAGTGCCAGCGATGGAAAGGCACCTGCAACACAGTGCGCGGCGTCGACACTCCCGCGCAGATCGAGGCTCGACTCCGGTATCGCGTTCGGCGCGAAGCGAGATCTGGCAGCGTTAGGCATTGTCAGTCGTGACGTGATGGTAAGTGGGTTGGGAATTAGCTGGTACTAATATCATCCGTTTATAGATGGTTGTGATGCCGAAGAAAAAGCATCACATCCGACTCAGTGGCGAGGAGCGCAAGCAACTCGAAACCATCCGGCAAAAAGGCAAAGCCAATGCCCATGGCCAGCGCCATGCGTGCATCCTGTTACTGGCTGACACCCAGTCGCGCTGCGAAAGCGAAGGAGTGGACGCTGGACGGGAAATCGAAGCATCGCCGGATGGCGGCCCCGGTGGCGCCGCAGTCCCCGCGCGTCCCTTTCGCCCGGAAGGCGCTTTCGGCAGGAATACTACCCGCCGACTTCCGCTTTCGCCTCGGCGGCGAGGGCGGTGGAGAGGTACCGCTCGCCAGTGGAGCAGGCGATGGTGACGATGAGTTTGCCTTTGTTCTCCGGGCGCTTCGCGACCTGGCAGGCGGCCCAGACATTGGCTCCGGAGCTGATGCCGGCGAGGATGCCTTCTTCTTTGGCGAGGCGGCGGGCGATGGCGAAGGCGTCGTCGTTGGAGACCTTGATGCACTCGACGATCTGCGGGTTTCCGGCGGAATCCTTGAGGTGCAGATTGTTCGGCACGAAGCCGGCGCCGGTGCCCTGAATCTTGTGCGGGCCGGGTTTCACGGGCTCGCCGGCGAGAGTCTGGCTGATCACCGGTGAGTCCGCGGGTTCGACGGCGACGGCCTGGAAGCTGGCCTTGCGCGGCTTGATCACCTCGGTGACGCCCGAGATGGTGCCGCCAGTGCCAACGGCGGAGACGAAGATGTCGACCTTGCCGTCGGTATCGTTCCAGATTTCCTCGGCCGTGGTCTTCTGGTGAATGACGGGATTGGCCGGGTTGTTGAACTGCTGGGGAATCCACGAGTTGGGCGTATTCTTGTGCAGATCTTCGGCGCGGGCGATGGCGCCTTTCATGCCTTCGGCGCCGGGGGTGAGCACCAGCTTCGCGCCGAGCATGGCGAGGAGGGTGCGGCGCTCGACGGACATGGTCTCCGGCATCGTGAGGATGATTTTGTAGCCCTTGGCCGCAGCCACGAAGGCGAGGGCGATGCCGGTGTTGCCGCTGGTGGGCTCGATGATCACGGTGTCGGGCTTGAGCACGCCGCGCTGCTCGGCGTCTTCGATCATGGCCATGCCGATGCGGTCCTTGACGCTGCCCAGCGGATTGAAAAATTCGAGTTTGAGCGCGATCGTCGTCGACGGATCGACGCCGAGGCTGGCGGGGATGCGATTGAGCTTCACGAGGGGCGTGCCGCCCACGGTTTCGACGATGTTGTTGTAGAGCTTGCCCATAAAGTTTTGCGGAGGGTGGCTCTTATTGCAGCGCCCTATGCGGCCAGCAAGCGCGTTGTTTTTCGACGAATCAAAAACGCCGGGAAGATTCCGTTTGAATTGCCGGTCGCGAGTGTTACCTCTGCCGCACCTAAAACCCGAAACTCATCATGGCTGATTTGCTCACTACGCAGGATATCAAAGACTGGCTCAAGAAACTCCCGGAGTGGGAGCTCGAGAAGAAACACATCGAACGGACGTTCGAGTTCGACGACTTTTCGGAGGCGATCGAGTTTGTGAACGGCGTGGCCGAGATCTCGGAGGAAGAGGATCACCACCCGGAAATCGACATCCGCTACAGCAAGGTGAAGCTCTCGCTTTCCACCCACAGCGAAGGCGGACTCACCGACATGGACTTCGAGCTGGCGGAGAAGATCGACACGCTGGTCGACGAGTAGCGCGTCGGTGTGACGCAGAAGCCATCGCCGGAGCCATCTCGCCTGCGCCTTATCGGGTGCGCGCTCGTCGTGCTCACGGTGGCGGTGGCGGTGTGGTGGGTCGTGGCAGTGCGGAGTGCTCCGCCGCCGCCGCCGCAGGTGGCGATGCCGCGGTGAGGCGGGCGGCGTGGGAGGTTGAGAGTTGAGGGTTGAGAGTTGAGTGCCGTCCACCTTACTTCTCGGGCATGTCCATTTTCCCCGCCATCATTGCTCCATCGGTCCTCGCCTGCGACTTCGGCCGGCTTCATGAGGAAGTCCGCCGGGCGGAGGCGGCGGGTGGCGACTGGCTGCACCTCGACGTGATGGATGGTCATTTCGTGGACAATATTTCCTTCGGTCCCGCCTTCGTGGAGGCGATCGCGCGGGTGGCCACGGTGCCGCTCGATGTCCACCTGATGATCGACCGGCCGGATCACTACCTGCCGCGTTTCTCCAAGGTGGCCAGCAACATCACCATCCACGTCGAGGCAGCGTGCGATGTGGCGGCGACGCTCGCGGCGATCCGCGCGTCGGGCCGGACGGCGGGGCTTTCGCTGCGGCCGGCGACGCCGTTCGAGGCGGTCGAGCCGTTTCTCGATCAGATCGATCTGCTTCTGGTGATGACGGTCGTGCCCGGATTCGGCGGGCAGCCCTTCATGATGGAGATGATGCCGAAGGTGCGGGCTGCGGCGGATGCGCGGGCGCGCCGCGGTCTCGGCTACCGGATCGAAGTCGATGGCGGCATCACTTTGAAGACGGCGCCGATCGCCGCGGAGCACGGCGCGGATACGTTCGTGGCCGGCACTTCGGTCTTCGGCGCGGCGGACATGGGGGCGGCGATTCGCGAAATGCGGTCGGTTATTTAACGGTTGCGGCATCCGGAGTGCGCCGCTACAGGGTGCGCCGCATGAAGCAAGCCCTACCCCTCCTGCTCGCCATTCTGCTGATCGGTTGCGCCAGTTCAGCCAAAAAGAAAACCGCTGCAAAGTCCCCGGCCGCCAGCACGGGCACGCACCTGACGGTGCGGACGACGGCTTACACGCACACGGAAGCGGGCGGGGTGAACAACGCGATCGGCAGCCGGCTGCGTTTCGGCGGCGATGTCTACAGCGCGGCGTCGGATTGGTCGTGGCTGCCACTCGGGACGCGCTTTCGCATGGTGGAAAATGGGCGCATCTACGTGATCGAGGATTACGGTTCGGCGCTCGTCGGGCGGAAGACGATCGACCTCTACAAACCGAGCATGGCCGCGGTGCGGGCGTGGGGCGTGCGGAATGTGGAGATCGAGATCCTCGAGTGGGGCTCCAAGGCGATGAGCCTGAAACTGCTCAAGCCACGGGCGACGCGCGGTTACATTCAGAGGATGGTCGCGGAATTGCAGCGCGCGGTGCCCGCGAGCGAACAGGCCAGCGCATCGAGCCCGAAGCCAGCGAGCCCCGCGACGCCTCCGGCGATCGCGATGGCTCCGGCGTCGACTTGAGGCCGGGAGTGGTCTGAGCCGGTGGACCGAAATTCAAGACGGCCTGTCATCCCGAGCGGAGTGGAACGAAGCCGAAGGACCTCGGCCTCTGGAGGATCATGGATCATTCGGCACTCCGAGGTCCCTCGGCTTCATTCTCGTCGCTTAGGCTCCCGCCATTCCGCTCGGGATGACAGGCGTTTTTTGATTTCCGGTCCACCCTCCGAGCCGACGAAATCTGAGCGGCAGCTTGCGCGCAGGGCGGCATTTGCGCTTAGCTCCCGCGCTTTGTCCTCAAGCCACTCTTCATGAACATCCTCGTCACCGGCGGCGCCGGCTATATCGGCAGCATCTGCGTCGAACAACTCCTCAACGCCGGCCACTCGGTGACGGTGTTCGACAATCTCACGGAGGGCCACCGCAAGGCGGTCGATCCGCGGGCAAAACTGGTCGTCGGCGACCTCCAGCAGCGCTGCGACATCGAGGACGCGCTCGAGGCGGTGAAGCCGGAGGCGGTGATGCATTTCGCGGCGAATGCGCTCGTCGGCGAGTCGATGACGAATCCCTCGAAATACTTCCGCAACAACGTCTACGGCGGCTTGAACCTGCTCGACGCGATGGTGGCCACGGGGTGCAAGAAGTTCGTTTTCAGTTCGACCTGCGCCACTTTCGGTCCGCCCGACCGGCTGCCGATCGACGAGACGCTGCCGCAGCGGCCGATCAATCCGTACGGCGAGTCGAAGCTGATGTTTGAAAAGATCCTGCGCTGGTATGACGAGATTCACGGGCTGCGGTTCGTCGCCCTGCGTTACTTCAATGCCGCGGGAGCTACCGAGAAATACGGCGAGGATCACCGCGTGGAATCGCATCTCATTCCGAATGTGCTGAAAGTGGCGCTCGGGCAGAAAGACAACGTCGAGATGTACGGGACGGACTATGAGACGCCGGACGGCACCTGCGTGCGGGATTACATCCACATCGTGGACCTCGCGCAGGCGCACATGCTGGCGCTGAAGACGGAGAAGAGCGATTTCTTCAACCTCGGGACGGGCGGCGGCACGAGCGTGCGGGAGGTCATCCGGATGTGCGAGGAGATCACCGGCAAGGAGATCAAGGTTATCGCAAAACCGCGCCGGCCCGGCGATCCGGCGCGGCTCATCGCGGGTTCGGACAAGATCAAACGCGAACTCGGCTGGACGCCGAAGTATCAGGCGATCGACAAAATCGTGGAAAGCGCCTGGGCGTGGCACGTGCGGAATCCGCTCGGGTACCAGGATTGACCACTCGTCACGGCACGCTCCGCGGGCGGCTTTTCACTTGGCAAGGTTTCCGCCGCTTCGATACGGTCCGCATTCTCGCATGAAACGCCTTTTGCTTTCCCTCGCCCTGCTGGTTTGCGGTCTCTCCGGAGCCCGGGCGCAGTTTGGGAGCTTCGGCGACGTGCCGATCGAGATCAATGCGGAGGAGACCCGCTTCGAAAACGGCATCGCCGTCGCCGACCGTGACGTGGTCATCCGCTATGGTGACACCACGATCTACTGCGACTTCGCGCAGTACAATCCCGACACCCGGGACGTGCTCGTGCAGGGGAACGTGCGGATCTTCCGCGGCGGCCAGCAGATGACGGGTGAGCGCGGGGTCTACAATCTCGAGACGAAAGTGCTGAGCGCCGCGGACTTTCGCGGCTTGTTCACGCCCTTCAACTACGCCGGCGACACGCTCAGTTCCATGGGCAACAACGCCTACCTCGTCAAAGGCGGCGTGTTCACGACCAGCGACTCCTCGAAGCCCGACTACGTGATCAAGGCGCGCACCGTGCGCATTTACCCCAAGGATCGCATCGTCTTCCAGAACGCCCGCTTCTTCGTCGGGAAGGTGCCGATCTTCTGGTTCCCGTATCTTTACCAGTCGCTGAACAAGGAGCAGGGCTTCCTGATCACGCCCGGCTTCAGCAGCACGCTCGGCACCTATCTGCTCGGGCAGTACACTTTTCCGCTGGCCGAAAATATGTCCGGCAAAGTGCGACTCGACCTGATGACCGACCGCGGGATCGGGCTGGGCTTCGAGTCGCGTTGGGAGGAGGCGGGTGGGGGCAATCTGGAATCGGGCGGGCTCACCTCCGTCACGGAGTCGAATTCGGATGCGGAGAAACGCGAGCGCCGGCCCGGCCGCGGGTGGGGCCGCTTCCGCAGTTACGTCATCGACGATTCGAATCCGGAAAAAAACAAAACCGCGCTCGCTCGTGAAGCAGTCGATTCGACGCGCTTCCGCGTCTCCCTGCAGGATCGCACTTACTGGACGGATGACATTTACACCTCGGTGGACATCAACAAGTTGAGCGACCGCCGGTTTCTCCAGGATTTCGTGCCCGGCGAATTTCGTCAGAACCCGAATCCGGACAACGCGATCAGCATCACCAAATGGGATGAAGACGGCACGCTCACGGTGACCGCGCGCAAGCAGATCAACGAGCAGTTCGACTCCACCGAGCGCCTGCCCGACGCCGCGCTCGACATCAAGCGCATCCCGGCCTTCGGCAGCAGCGGCTTCTTTTACGACAGTGAGACGAGCGCCGGCTACCTGCGGCGCAACTTCACCAGCGACTCGATCTTTCCGGACTACGAGACGTTCCGCGCCGACACCTTCCAGCAGCTCTCCTATCCCGGCACTTACTTTGGCTTCCTATCGGTCGTCCCGAAGGTCGGAATCCGCGGCACCTACTATTCGAAGAGCGGCTTTACCGAGTCGATGCCGGCGGAGTTCGGCCAGGAAGACGTGATCGATCCGCTGACCGGCCGACCAGCGATCGACGCGAAGACCGGCAAGGTGAAAACGAAGACCGTGGTCACGCGGGCGGCGCGGGAGGAACTGCGGCTCGAAGGCGGCCTCTTTCGGCCGGCGGTCAATGCGGGACTCGAAGCATCGTTCAAATTCTCCCGCGCCTATGAAGACGTGCAATCCCGCGTGCTGGGTCTCGACGGCTTGCGGCACATCGTGCAGCCCTACGTGAATGCATCGTTCGTCTACACCGGCGAGAATCCGGACCGCATCCTGCAGTTCGACCGCCTCAATCGCTCGACTCAACTTCAGCCGATCGACTTTCCGCAGTTCAATACCATCGACTCGATCGACAACTGGTCCATCGTCCGCCTCGGCACCCGGAATCGGCTCCAGACCCGCCGCGACAATCTCACGTTCAGTTGGCTGGAACTCGACACGTTTTTCGACGTGAACATCGACCGCCCTGACTTCGGAAACACCTCGCTGCTCTCCGACACCGGCACCTTCTCGAACCTCTTCAACCGCCTCCGCTTCACGCCCGTGCCGTGGGTGAACTTCCAGATTGATTCCCAAGTGCCGGTTTTTGACGACGGCTTCTCCGAGGTGAATACTTCCACGAACTTCATGGCCTGCCCGAACGCCCGGTTTAGCGTCGGTCACCGCTACATCAGCGGAAACAAGCAATTCACCGACAGCAATCTGCTCTACGTCGGCGGTTACCTTCAGCTCGGCGAAAACTGGGGCTTCAGCTTCAACGAAGCCTACGAGTTTGACGACAGCACGCTCGAGACGCAGCGCTATGAAGTGCATCGGGATCTTTCCAGTTGGGTGGCGTCGCTCGGCGTCACCGTGCGGGACAATGGGGGCGTGAAGAAATCGAGCAACAGCAACACCGAGGAGTTCGGGCTTCTGCTCACTTTCACCCTCAAGGATATCCCCAGTGTGCGCATCCCATTGAATGCGGATGCCAATGCCCTCTCGGGCGGCAGCGGCAAGAATCAGTAGTAGTGGGCGACGCCGGGCAGTTCGATTTGTGGTTTTTACAACTCCGCGCTTGCGCGGGCTTTCCACCTTGCGCTTAATCCCCGGCTCCCGGCGCCCGGACCGTAACCACGACCGTTCTCGTCGGAAAAATCTCGACTCATCTATCTCATCTAAATGGATCTCTGCATCATTGGTTCCGGTTATGTCGGTCTCGTCTCTGGCGCTTGTTTCGCCGAAGTAGGTCATCGCGTCGTTTGCGTCGATAACGACCAGCGTAAAGTCGACGCCCTCCAGGCGGGAAAAATCCCGATCTACGAACCCGGACTCGTGGAACTCGTTCACCGCAACGTCGCGGCCAAGCGCCTCCGCTTCACCAACTCCATCGAGGACGGCGTGGATGACTCGCAGATCGTTTTTATCGCCGTGCCGACGCCTCCGCAGGCCGATGGCAGCGTCGACCTCTCCTTCATCGAGCGCGTCGCCCGCGAGATCGCCGGCGTCCTCAAGCCGGGGCAATACCGCGTGGTCGTCGACAAATCCACGGTGCCCGTGAAGACCGGCGAAAAAGTCGGCGACACCATCCGGCGCTACAACAAGGGCGCGGAGTTCGACGTCGTTTCGAATCCCGAGTTCCTCCGCGAAGGCTGCGCGGTTCCCGATTTGATGAATCCCGACCGCGTGGTCATCGGCAGCGCCAGCCAAAAGGCGACCGACCTAATGAAGAAGGTCTACGAGCCTTTCCGCGCGCCGATCCTCGTCACCGACGTGAACAGCGCCGAGTTGATCAAGCATGCCGCGAACTCCTTCCTCTCGCTGAAGATCAGCTACATCAACGCCGTCGCCGCCATCTGCGAAGCGAGCGGCGCCGACGTGGAGATGGTCGCCGATGGCATCGGCATGGACCGCCGCATCGGGCGCAACTTCCTCAACGCAGGCCTCGGCTATGGCGGCTCCTGTTTCCCGAAGGACGTGAAGGCATTCATCGCGATCAGCAAGCAACTGGGGACGCCCTTCAAGCTGCTCGAGGAAGTCGAGCGCATCAATTCGGCCATGCTCGACCGCTTCATCGGCAAGGTCCGCGACGCACTCTGGGTGCTGAAGGACAAGAAGATCGCGGTGTGGGGACTCACCTTCAAGCCGGACACCGATGACGTACGCAACTCGGTGGCGATCGAACTCGTGAACAAGCTCGTCGCCGAAGGGGCCCACGTCACCGCCTACGATCCGAAGGGCGCGGAGAAAGCCGTCGAGAGGAAGCTGATCGACCCGACGAAAGTGAAAATCGCCGACTCACCGCTCGCCGCCGCCGAAGGCGCGGAAGCGCTGCTCCTCGCGACGGAGTGGAAGGAATTCCAGAACGTCGACCTCGGCGAGGTGAAGAAGAAGATGCACACGCCGTACGTCTTCGACGGCCGCAATCTCTTCGATCCCGAGACGATGCGGCAGTACGGCTTCACCTACTACGCCGTCGGGCGGCCCTGACTGGATCTGCCATTCGAATGTGGGCCAGGCGTCCCGCCTGGCGCTGCGGGCATCTCGCCCGTAACTCTGAGAGTGTTCGCCGAAACTCAGGACAGCCTGTCATCCCGAGCGCCAGGACAGCCTGTCATCCCGAGCGGAGTGTAACGATGCCGAGGGACCTCGGCATCCGGTGGACCATGGATCACTCTGCAATCTGAGGTCCCTCGACTGCATTCCGGTCGCTCAGGCTCCCTCCATTCCGCTCGGGATGACAACGCTTTTGATTTCGCCGTCCCTTCCGGGCGGAGACCGCAGTGCAAAAATGCCCTGTCATCCCGAGCGGAGTGTAACGAAGCCGAGGTACCTCGGCATCCGCAGGAACATGGATCATTCTGCACTCCGAGGTCCCTCGACTGCATTCTGGTCGCTCGGGCTCCCTCCATTCCGCTGGGGATGACAACGCTTTTGAGTTCGCC
>JANPHH010000429.1:0-17424 GCA_031424375.1 Chthoniobacter sp.
TGAACGACGCGTCGGCGATCGGGACGGGGACGTTGACGATCGGCGGCGGGACGTTGGGAAACACGAGCGGGGCGGCGGTCACGCTCTCGACGAACAACGCGCAGTCCTGGAATGGCGACTTCGCCTTCGCCGGGCCGAACGATCTGAATCTCGGCACGGGTGGGGTGACGCTGAGCGCGAACCGGACGGTGACGGTGAACGCGGGCACGCTCACGGTGGGCGGTGCGGTGGGTGTGGCGAGCACGGCGGCATTCACCTTCACGAAAGCAGGGGCGGGCACCCTTGTGCTGAGTTCCACGGGGAATAGCTACACTGGAGCGACCACGGTGAGTGGAGGCACGCTCACGGTCGGCGGCATCGCGGCGGCGAGCGCGGTTACCGTCTCCGCGGGTACGATGAATTTCCTGAACGCCCAAACGCTCAGCGCGGCGACGGCGCTGACGCTCGGCGGCGGGGCGTTCGGCAGTGCGGCGGTGGTCAATCTGGGCGGCACGCTGTCGCTCGGTGGAAACATCACCTACTCGGCGACGAACAATCCGAGCGGCGCGACGATCGGTGGCGCGGGCAGCATCGCATCGACCGCGGCGCGGACGATCACAGTGGGCGACAGCGCTGGTGCGTTTGCGGATCTGACGATCGCGAATGCGATTAGCGGCGCCTTCGGCCTGACGAAAGCGGGCGCGGGCACGCTCGTGCTGACCGCGACGAACAACTCCTACACCGGCGGGACGATTCTGACCGGCGGTGCGCTGCGCGCCACGGGTGCCGGGGCGCTCGGCACCGGGGCGCTGACGCTGAGCACCGCCGGGACGGAACTGCAATTGGCCGGTGACACAAATTTTACGCTCGTGAACAACGCGACGGTCGGGGCGAGCATGCTGATCACGCCGGATCGCGTGACCGCGGGCGCGGGGACGACGCACACGCTCGGGACGCTGAGTCTCGGGGCATTTACCCTCACGGTCACGCCCGGGGGACGGGTGACGAGTGGGGTGGCGGGGGCGAACTTCGGCGCGACGACGCTGACTGGCGCGGGCGTGATCAATACAAACAACAGCCTGTTTGCGCCGGGAGTGACGGCGGCCACGCGGCTCGCGAGCGTGACGAGCACGGCGGCGCTGACGCTGACGATCGGTGGCACGGGGAATACGAACATCACCGGCGCGGTCACCTCGACCGGAGCCAGCGCCATCACGAAAAACGGGATTGGAACGCTGACCTTCAGCAGCACGGCGGCGAATACCAATACCGGGGCGCTCACGGTCAATGCGGGTGCGGTCGTCGTGCCGGCGGGCGGTGCATTGGCGGCGACGCAGCCTTTGACCTTCGGCGGCACGGCCAGCTTCACCCGCTTGGCCCCGATGGCGGGGACGAATCAGGGCCTCGGCGCGCTGACCTTTTCGGCGGGAGATGGAGCGGTGCAGTCCACGTATGGCACGAGCGGCAATGCGAGCATCACGTTCGCCTCGCTGGCGGCGCGGGCGGCGGGCGCGACGGGGAATTTCCTGACCGTGGGTGGGGCGAATGGGACCACGAACCGGATCGCGCTGACCGGCACGACGGCGAACAGCTTCCTCAATCAAGGACTCTTCTTCAACGGAGCGAATTACGCGTTCTACGATACGAATTTCGTCCGCGGGTTGAACTACGCGACGGATGCCGGCGCGGCGACCAGCGGTGCGACCACCACGCTGGCGAGTGCGACTCATCAGCAGATCACGGGAGCGATCAGCGCGCAGGCGACGGCCACCTTCACGACGCTGAATGTGAGCGGGAATAGCAATCTCACGCTGGCCACGGGGGCGACGGTGACGACGAATGGCATCCTGAAAACGGGGAACGTGGCGGGCGGCGCGACGATCACCGGTGGCACGGGCCTCACGCCGGCGAGTGGCGCGGAACTCGTGATCCGCACGGACGGCGCGAACGATGCGCTGACGATCAGCACGCCCATCCTCGCGAACGGGGCGAATGCCCTGACGAAATCGGGAGCCGGGACGCTGACGCTTTCCGGAGCCAGCACTTACACGGGCGCGATCCGAATCAACGGCGGCACGCTGTCGCTCGCCTCGCCCGGCGCCACTGACGTGAACGGTCCGCTCGGCGCGGCGGGCGCCCGCGTGATCACGCTGAATGGCGGCACGTTCCAGATCACCGGCGGCGCGGCCTACACGCTGGTCGCGGCGACGAAGTCGTTTGTCATCGGACAGGCGGGCGGGACGTTCGACGTGGGCGCGAGCACGATGACGACGCTGACCACGGCGAATCAACTCAGCGGCAGCGGCAACCTCACGCTCGGCGGGGCGACGACATCGGCCGGCGTGCTGGTTCTGAACCAGGCGAACACGGGTTTCACCGGCAATATTTTCGTCAATGCGGGCACGCTCCGACTGGCCACGGCGGTGAGCGCGGCGGGCAATGCGGGGCAGAGTATCGTGGTCGCGAATGGCGCGGCGCTCGACCTCGAATTCGCCGGCATCGTGAACAATGCAGTGATCAACGGAACGGGCATCGCCTCGGCGGGCGCGATCGTCAATACGACCACCGCGGCGAGCCTCACGGGCAGCGTCACGCTCGGGAGCAACAGCAGCATCGGCGTGAGTGGAACGTCGGCGCTGACCTTGAGCGGAGTGATCGGAGACAATGGACTCAACTTCGTATTGACGAAGGTGGGAGGGGGAGCGGGCGCGCTGATCCTCTCCAGCGCCAATACCTACACCGGCGGCACGACCCTCAGCGCCGGCACGCTGGCGATCGGCAACGCGTCGGCGCTCGGCACCGGCCCGCTGACGATCTCCGGCACGGGGACCACGGTGATCGCGAATGCGGCGACGGCGTTCGCGGTCGGGAACGGCGTGATCTTCGGCGCGGACGCCACGTTCGGCCAGGCGGCGACGAATACGGGTGCGCTTTCCTTTGCGGGCTCGGTCGACCTCGGCGGGGTGACCCGCACGCTCACGGTGAACAACCCGGCGGCGAGCGCGCTGACCTTTTCCGGCACGGTGGGCAATGGCGGGATCGCGCTGGCTGGCCCGGGGACGCTGGTGCTCACGGGTGCGAGTACTTACGCAGGAGGCACCGGGCTCACCTCCGGGACGCTGCGGGTGGGCAATGATCTCGCGCTCGGCACGGGCACGCTGACCATGAGTGCCGGCACGACGCTGACGGCTGACGCTGCGACCACGCGCACGCTGGCGAATGCGGTGGCGATCAACGGGGATGTGACGCTCGGTGCGTTGCCGACCGGCACGACGACGGGCAGCTTGACCTTCACCGGCGCGGTTAACCTCGGCGGCGCGACCCGCACGCTGACGCTGCTGAATCCGGTGAGCAATCCGGTCACGTTCAGCGGCGCGATCACGAACGGAGCGTTGACGACGGGCGGCACGGGCACGCTGATCCTCACTGGTGCAAACACTTTCACCGGACCGACGACGGTGAATTCCGGCGGCTTGCTGAGTGTCGGGGCGAACTCGCTCGGCGGCACGACGGCGCTGAACGTCGGCACCACCTTTGCGTCTTCGTTTGACACGCTGGCGGACAACATCGGTGCGTCGCTGAATTTCGCGGCGGGGGCGACGGGCGCATTCGGCGGTCCGGTGAGCAGCGCGCGCATCGGGCTGCAACTCGGCGCGGTGAGCGCGTCGGATCAATTGAACTTCGGCGCGGGTGGGACGGTCACGGCGGGAGCGGGTGGGGCGGCCATCGTGGTCACGCCGCTCGCCGGATTCGGCACGGGGACTTACACGCTGATCAATGCTCCCGGCGGAATCACCGGCGGCGCGAATTTCTCGCTGGCCAGCTCCGTGGGGCTCGCGCCGGGCTTCGGCTACACGCTCGGCGGCACGGCGAATACCGTGACGCTGACGGTGGCGCCGACCGTGGCGAGCGCGCTCTACTTCACCGGCGACATCGCCAACGACAGTTGGAACGGGGTGGCGAACAATGGCGCGAACACGAACTGGGCGACGAACCCCGCGGGGACGACGGATGCGGGCGGGACGCCGGGTGCGGCGAACTCGGTGATTTTCAGCGGCGCGAATGCGGGCAACGTGCCGATCCCGACGACGCTCGACGGAAACTTCACGGTGCAGTCGCTCACGTTTGCCAACTCCGCGACGGGCGGGATCACGATCAATGCCGGTAGCGGCGGCGCGCTCACGCTCACGACGAATGCCACGGGCATCGATGTGCAGACGGGCGCGGCGAGTCCGATCAATCTCAATGCGCCGGTGACGATGGCGGCGGGGCAGACCTGGAATGTGGCGGACGCGAATCAACTGCTGACCGTGACCGGCACAGTCTCGGGAACGAACACGCCGCTGACCAAAACCGGTCTCGGGGCGCTGACGCTGACCGGTGGAAACAGCTTCAGCGGCGCGGTGATATTGAGTGCGGGAAAGCTGAACATTAACGCGACGGGCGCGCTGGGTTCCGCGACGACGAATACGCTGATCATCAATGGCGGCACGATCGACAACACGAGTTCCGCGGCGGTCACGACGAACAATCTCCCGCAAACCTGGGGCGGCGATTTCGCGTTCGGCGGCACTACGAACCTGAACCTCGGCACCGGCGCGGTGACGGTCACCGCAGATCGCACGCTCGCGCTGAATGCGAACACGCTGACGATCGGCGGTGTGATCAGCGGCGCAGTGAGCCTCACGCAGAACGGGCTCGGCGCGCTGTCGCTCACGGGCGCGAACACATTCGGCGGCGCGGGGAAATCCCTCACGCTGAACGGGGGCACGCTGATCCTCGGCAACGCCGCGGCGATCGGGGCGACGACGACCGCGCTGGTGATCAACGGCGGCGCGCTCGATGTCACCGGCGCGACCGCGTTTACCAATGACTATCCGCAGACCTGGGGCGGCGACTTCACTTTCCTCGGTACGAACACGCTCGATTCCGGCCCCGGCGCGGTGACGCTGACGGGCACTCGGCAGGTCGCGGTGAATGCGAGCACGCTGACCGTGCCCGGCGTGATCAGTGGCGGCTTCGGGCTGACGAAGAGCGGCGCCGGCACGCTGTTCATCAGCGGCATCATTGCTTACACGGGCGCGACGACGATCAATAGCGGCACGTTGCAGATCAATGCCGGTGGCCTGCCGGTGGCGAATGCGGTGGCTTTCAATGGCACGGGCACGTTCAACGTCGTGGCGGCGCCTGCCGGAACGGTGGCGCAACTCGGGGCGCTGAGTTTCGCAGCGGGGACGGGCACCGTGCAATCCAGCTACGGTACGAGCACTGGTAATGCGGAGCTGAATTTTGCCGGCGTCACGCTGCCGGCGGCGGGGGCGACGGGGAATTTTGTGATCAACGGCGGAACAAATGGGACCACGAACAAGATCACCAGCACGGCGTTTAGTGCGGGCACATTCATCGCGCCGTCGGTCTTTTTCAACGGGGCCGATTTTGCGTTCTACGACGCGGCGGCATTCGTGCGCGGGTTGAACTATGCGACCGACGCCGTGGCGACGACCGTCGCGGCAGCGGCCAGCCTCACGCCGGGTCTGCACAATCTGACCAATACGACCAGCGGTACGGCCGGTGCGGTGACGGTCGCGGCGGGGACGCCGGTGACCGTCGGGTCGCTCAAGTTCACGGGCACGACGTCGCTGGTCGCGAACGATGTCGTGACGACGCCCGCGGTGCTCGTCTCGGCTGGGGCGACCACGATCAGCGGGAGCGCTGGCCTGACGACGGGAGGCGCGCAGAGCCTCATTCTGCGGGTGGATGGCGGCACGGATACGCTCACGATCACGGCGCCGCTGACCGCAGCGACGACGGGCGGCTTGACCAAGTCCGGGGCGGGAACGGTGACGCTGACCAACGCCGGAAATCTGTTCACCGGCGGGGCGTTTGTGAATGCCGGAACGCTCCAGGTGAATGGGCGGCTCGCGCTCAATGCGCAACCGGTCACGCTGACCGGCGGCACGCTCGCGCTTGCGGCGGATGGCAATGGTTCGGGCAGTCCGGAAGCGGTCGACTATGTGAGCCCGATCACCGTCGCGGCGAACTCGGCGATCACCGCGAATCGACTGGGGACGGCCTTTGCGCCGCTCTTCCCGACGGCGGTGAACAAGGTCCTGCGCGTCGGCAGCGTGACGTTTGCGACGCCTGGCACGGCGTTGACCGTGACGCCGTCGGTGGGTTACGGCGTGGAAGTGAGCGGCGCGACGAGCCTGGGCGTGAACTCGACTCTGGCGGTCACGACGAACGGGGCGACGACTTCGAATGTGCAGCCGAGTCTGGTGTTGAGCGGCGTGGTCAGCGGGACGCAGCCGTGGACAAAAATCGGGTCGGGCACGCTGCTGCTCGGCAACTCGGGGAACACTTTCACGGGCAATGTGGTCGTAGGCACCGCGTCGGGGACGGCGAGCTTCGGCGTGCTCGCATTTGGCACCGACGGCGCGCTCGGCGCGGCGGCGAATCAAATCGTGCTCAATGGCGGCGCGGGTGCGGGTGCCACGGCGACGCTGCGGGCGATCGGCGGGAGCGAGGCGTCTCCGCTGATCCTCAACCGGACGATCAACCTGCTGGGCATCCCGGCGAATAACATTCTCGAAGTGGCCGGTGGAAATGCCCTGCGGCTCGATGCGCCGTTTGGCATCGCGAGCGGTTTCTCGAAGGGCGAAAACGGCACGCTGATTTTGAACGCCGACAATGCCGGCTGGGCGGGGGTGGCGACGGTCGCGGCGGGAGCGCTGCGAATCACGAATCCCGGCGCCCTTGGCTCGAGCGCGCCGGCTTCCAACACTGTGGTCTCGGCCACGGGTGCGGCGGTGCAACTCGCGGGTCTCGCGCTCGCGGAGTCCTTCACGCTGAATGGAACGGGCATCAATACGGGAGGCGCGTTGCAGGCGATCTCGGGCACGAATGTGGTGACGGGCCTGATCACGCTCGGCGGCGCGGCGACGATCGGCGCGGATGCGGGCACATCGCTCGCGCTGGCGAATCCGGGGACGCTGACGGGCGCGACGTTTGGCCTGACGCTGGCGGGTGCGGGCAATGGCTCGATCGACAGCGCGATCAATACGACGACGGGCGGATTGACGAAGATCGGCGCGGGAACGTGGACGCTCCGGGGCGCGAACACTTTCACGGGTGCGGTGACGGTGAATGCCGGCGGTCTGACCCTCGCGGGCAACGCAGGGTTCGGCGTGGGCGCGAATGCCGTGACGCTGAATCCCGGCGGCACGCTCACGCTCGACAACAGCGCGACGAATCTGAGCCGACTCGGCGGGCGTCCGGTGACGCTGTCGGGTGGCAGCTTGAATCTGATCGGCCAGAATGGCGCAATCGCGGCGGAGTCGATTGGGGTGCTCACCTTCAATGCCGGGCAGAGTGTGGCGACGCTCACGGCGGTGGCGCCGAGTCAGGCGAATGTGCTGACGACCAGCTTCGGTGCGGTGGGCGCGGGTGCGACCGCGCTGATCCGTGGAACGAATCTCGGCTCAGCCGCCGGGAGTGGCGTGGCGACGCTCGCGGGGACCGCGGGGGCGACGTTCGTGGGTCAGATCGGGGCGACGGGCACTGCGCCGAAAGCCGTGCTGCCGTGGGCGATTGTCGATTCGACGGCGACGGGACTGGGCACTTCGTTCGCGACGACGGACAGCACGGGTGTGGCGACCGGGACGGCGGGCGCGATCCTGCGGCCGCTGGCGGCGGGTGAATTCACGACCACGCTGGCCTACACACAGGCGGCGTCGAATTCGGTGCTGAGCGGCGCGGATACGCTGCAAGGTTCGTTCGCGGTGAACTCGCTGAATCTGGCGAACGGCGGTGGGGTGACGCTCCAGCCGATGCAGACGCTGACGCTCGGCACGGCGAGCGTGGCCAGCGGCGGGTTGCTTTCGCAGGATGGCAATGCCGGGGTCACGGGCGGCCTGATCAGCGGTGGCGCCCTTGCGCTTTACATCCACACGCCGACGGCGACGCCGGCGAACACCACGACGATCGCGAGCACGGTGATCGGGACGGGTGGGCTGAACAAAGCGGGCGCGGGCACGCTGGTGCTGTCGCAGACCTCGCTGTTCACGGGGCAGACGACGATCAACCAGGGAACGGTGCGGCTCGCGGCGGGAAACAACACGCTGTCGATCGGGATCGGGGCGAGCGGCGCGGCGCTGGTGGTGAATCCGGGTGGGGTGCTCGATCTGAACGGGGGCAGCCAACTCGTCGGAACGCTGAGCAGCACGGCGGCGGCGGGCGGTGCGGGGGTGCTGGGCGGAACGATCACTTCGGCGACGGGTGGGATGTTTGCCACGAACACGACCGCGGCGGCGATCTTCGGCGGGACGATCACGGGACCGGCGCTGACCTTTGTGCGCTCAGGCAGCGCAGCGCTCACGCTGCTCGGCGCGAATTCCTACGGTGGCCCGACGCTGATCAACGGCAATACGACCACCTTGCGGGATGGCGGCGCATTGACCACGACCACGGCGCTGGACGTAAACTACGCGACGCTCGCGCTGGACAATACCGGGCTCAACGATGCGCCGGATCGCGTGCGGGACGCGGCGCCGATCGCGCTGGGGGGCGGGACGCTCAGTTTCCTGAATCGCGCGAGCACGGCGTCGACGGAAATGCTCGGCGCGGTGACGGCGGGTGAGGGTGGATCGACGATCAATGTCACGCTCGCGAATACGGGCGTGAATTCCGCGGAGTTGACGCTGACGAGCCTGACGCGGAGCGGCACGGGGACGGTGAATTTCACGAATACGAACGGGACGCTGGGCCTGATCGGGAGCAATCCGCGCATTCTGATTCCGACGGTGAACGGTGCGTCGACGGCGACGCTCGGCGGCGGCCTGACGAATAATCTGATCGGCGGCTGGGCGGTGGTGAATGGAACGGAATTCGCGAGCTACAATCCGAACCACGGCGTCGGCGCGTTGAATGCGGCGGGCTTTGCGGGCTATGACTTCAATCTCGCGAATACGCTCACGGGTTTCACGGCGAACGCGAATGCGAACCTTCGGATCACCGGGGTGGCGACTGCTCCGCTGGCGCTCCCGGCGAGTACGGCGGTGAATACGGTGAACCTGATTTCGACCGTGAATGCCGGCGGGCTGAGCTTCACGGGGGGCAATGATGTCTTGAACCTGACGGCGGGTGGATTGCTGCACAGCGGGGCATTCACCGCAGTGGTTGGCTCGGCGACGGATAATGGACAACTCACCGCGGGCGGCGGGGCGAGCACGGGGACGGTGGACCTTTACGTTTATAACAACGCGAGCACGCTCACGCTGAATTCGCGGGTGGTGAACAATCCGGCCGGTGCGGTGGTGCGCCTGGTGACGAGCGGCGCGGGCACGGTGAGTCTCGCGGGAACGAGCAACAGCTACAGCGGTGGAACGGTGGTCAATGGCGGCACGCTGTCGCTGGCGGCGACGGGCACGCTGCCGGCAGGCGGGCTGACGGTGAGCGGCGGGATATTCACGCAGGTCGCGAGCAGCGTGATCGTGCCGCAAGCGGTGACGCTCAACGGTGGATCGACCCTGACCCTGGCGGGCGCGAACTCGCTCACGGGCCTCACTTTCAATAACAACGGCGGCGCGGCGCCGAACCTCACGACGACCGGCGGCGTGCTGACGCTGACGGGCGACATTACTGGGAGTTCGAGCAATGCGTTCGCGACGAGTGCGATCACCGCAGGCACGATCGAGATCGGCGCGGGCGCGCGGACGGTGACGGTGAATCCCGTGCAATACAACGGGCAGACGATCGCCCGCTTCACGGCCGGACTGAACATTGCGGCAAATCTGCAAAGCGCGGCAGGCACGGGTTCGCTGGTGAAACTGGGCGCGGGAAATCTGCAACTGGGCGGGAGCGCGAACACCTTTGCGGGTGGGGTGGATCTCCAGCAAGGCGGCCTGATTCTGAACACGGCGGCGGCGCTCGGGACGGGTTTCCTGACGATCAGCGGGAACAATCTTTCGATCAGTTCGAGCGCGGCGGTGACGGTGACGAATCCGATTCAGTGGGGAGCGGGAGTGACGAGCCTGACGCTGGGCAGCAGTGGCGGCAACACGCTGAATCTCTCCGGCACGCAAGGGTGGGGGACGGGTGTGACGCGGACGTTCTCGGTGAACGCGGTGTCGGGCACGACTTTCAATGCGCAGACGCTCGGCGGCGGAGTCGTCGGATCGGGCACGATCGTCAAACAGGGCATCGGGACGCTGGTGCTCGCGGGCGGCAGTGCGGGGTCGTGGGATTTGACGGCGCCCGGTGCGATCGTGATTCGCAACGGCACGCTGCAACTCACGAACGCGGTGGGAGACGCGGCGCTCGGCTTGGTGCCCGTGGCAGCGGTGGTGGGGAATATCGTGATCGATGGCGGGGTGTTCAGCGCAAACACCGGTGCGGTGACGCTGAATGCGAATCGCGGCATCGTGCTTGGCGGCACCGCCAACGCGGGGACGATCGACGCGTCGAATGTCTTCACGATCCCGGCGGTGATTAGTGGCGGTGGCTTGATTAAAACGGGTGCGAACCGCCTCGATCTCGCGGCGGTGAATACTTACACGGGCGTGACGAACATCGCGGTCGGCAATCTGCGCGTGCTGAATCCGCAGGGACTTGGGACGACGGGTGCGGGCACGGTGGTTTTCGGCGGCGCGGCGCTGGAGCTCGTGGACGCGACCGGCCCGCTGACCGTGACTGGCGAAGCGTTGACGCTCAATGGAACGGGTATCACGGCGGGCGGGGCGCTGCGGAATATCACGGGCTCGAACGCCTATGCCGGCGCGATCACGCTGGACAGCGCGGCGCGGATCAATTCCGACGCGGGCGTGCTGACGCTTCCGAATGGGATCACGGGCAACAACGGCGCCACGCTCACGGTGGGTGGGGCGGCGCTGATTCAGATCACGGGAACGATCGGCGCGGGAGTGGCGGGATTGACTAAAGATGGCGCGGGGACGGTGATCGTCAGCGGGGCGAATACGTTCCCGGGGCTGACGACGATCACGACCGGGGGACTGCGCGTGACAAATGACAGCGCCCTCGGTGCGACGGCGAGCGGCACGGCCGTAACGGCGGGCGGAGGGCTCGAATTGGATGGCAGCGGCGGTGCGTTGAACATCACGGGTGAGACGCTCACGCTCGCCGGCACGGGTGTCGGTGCGACGGGTGCGCTGCGCAATGTCGCCGGAGCCAATACCTATGGCGGCCCGGTCATCCTTGGCGCGGCGGCTTCAATCGTCGCGGACACCGGCACGCTCACGGTGAGCGGCGGGGTGACGGGCGCGACCTTTGGCCTGACCATCGGCGGCGCGGGAAATACGATCATCAATACGAGCGGGATCGCGACGACGACGGGGGGATTGACGAAGAACGACGTGGGCACGCTGACGCTGGCGGTGGCAAGCAGCTACACGGGGGCGACGGCGATCAATGGCGGCATCGTGCGGCCGCTCGATGCGGCGGCGTTTGGCGCGACTTCCGGGATCACGGTCGGGAGCGGCGCGACGCTCGCGTTTCAAAATGCGATCAACTCCGCGCCGCTGACGCTCAATGGAGCGGGCGCTGCTGCCGGGCAGACCGGCGCGCTGGTCAATGTGAGCGGCAGCAATACTTTCGGCGGACTGATCACGCTGGGTTCGGCGGCGACGATTTCGTCGGACAGCGGGACGCTGAATCTGAGCAATCCCGGGACGATCACGGGCGCGGGCTTCGGGCTGACGCTGGCGGGCGCGGGCAATGGGACGCTCGCGAGCATTCTCGGCACGACCACGGGCGGCCTGACCAAGACCGGTGCGGGCACGTGGACGCTCACTGGGGTGAGCACGAATTCCGGCGCGACGACCGTCAATGGCGGCACGCTGCTGGTCGAACTGGGCAGCGGTTCGCTGGGTGCGAGTTCGCCGCTCGTGCTGGGCGGGGGAAATTTCGGCGTGCGTGGCGCTGGAGCGCAGACGCTCGGCAATCTCACGCTCGTGGGCGGGACGAACAGCACGATCACGATCGATCCGAACAACGGCGCCGGCACCACGTTGACGCTCGGCAATACGATCACGCGGGGCGCGGCCGCGACGTTGCTCGTTGATTACACCTCGACGAATACCGGCGCGCGGACGGTGGCGACAACGGCCCCGGGAAGCGGGACGAACAAGATCCTGGGCTACGCGCTGGTGAAGGATGCGACGGCCACGGGACTGGCCTCGATCAATGGCAGTGGGAACGTCGTCCGGTTGACCACGGCGGCGACCTTGCAGAGCACCACGGACGACGGGACGGGCGACTACACCACGCTCGGGGCGGAGAATCTCAGTTGGACCGGCGTCGCCAGCCGCGCGGTGAATTCGCTGACCCTCGACACGACCAATGTCAGCGGCTCGATCACCCTCGGCGCCGCGAGCAATGTGTTGACGCTGGGGAGTGGCGCGATTCTGTTCCGGGGCGCGGGTGCGCAGACGCTCAGCGGCGGACAGGTGGGCGCGGCCGGATCGGAAGTCATCGTCCACATGCCGGATGGCGGCAGCTTGACCCTGAACAGCCCGCTCGGCGGAGGCTCGGGCAGCCTGCTGAAGACGGGCGTGGGGACGCTTGTGCTGGGTGGCGCGAGCACGTATGCGGGGAGCACGACGATTCTCGGAGGCACGCTGCGCGCCGGGGTGCGCGATCAGGCGCTGGGGATCAATTCGGCGGTCAACGTCGCAAGCGGTTCAACCCTCGATCTCAATGGTCTCAACCAGCGGATCGGCTCGCTCGCGGGGAATGGCGCGGTCACGCTCGGCACGGCGACGCTGACGGTCGGAGCGGACAATGCGAGCACGGCGTTCGGTGGGGTGATCTCCGGCGGTGGCTCATTGACGAAGGATGGGAGCGGAACGCTGGCACTCGGGAACGCGGCGAACCTGTTCAGTGGCGGGGTGGCGGTGCGGAGTGGCACGCTCTTGATTTCGGGTGGTGGAGCGCTGGGAACTGGAACCGGTCCGATCCTCGTTGGCGGCGATACGAACATCGGCGGCGGCACCCTCCTGCTCGCGAACGGGAATGGATACGGCGGGTTCGGGGGAATCGCCGGTGGGACGCTGAGCCGGGCACTGTCCCTGAGCGGCGTCGGAGTGGCGACGGTGGCGGGGAGTCCGGCCAGTCCGCAGCCTTTCATTCAGTCCCGAGGCGCGTTCGCGAGCCTGGGCAACAATCTCGTGACCGGGGCGATCACGACATCGAGCGCGGCGACCACGCGGATCATTTCGGACTTCGGAACGCTGACGCTGGCGGGCCCGATGACGTTTGGGACCGGGAATACTCAGGCCATCGGCTCGCAATCCGGCGGCGGGGTCGCGCCGTCGAATGTCGTCATCTCGGGGTTGGTAACGGGGGGCACCGCGGCCAATTCCTTCCAGAAAATCGGCGTCGGGACGCTGACCTTGACGAACACGGGAAACACGTTCGTCAACTCGCTCCTGCTCGACGGTGGGTTTACTCGGGTCGAGAGCGGCCTCGCGCTGGGAACGAACGCCAGCAACACCGCCGTCGTGCTCAGCGGTGGTTCCCTGGAGGTGCGTTCGGACGCGCCGGGGACGAGTTTTTCGAACAAGGGCATCAATCTCGATGCGAGCGCCACCCTATTCCTCAGCCGGTCGGTGAATGGGTCGGGTCTGAATCAGACAGTCACTTTCGGAAACTACACCGTCGCCACCAATAACCAGACGCTGACCATCTCGGGGCGCGATGGCTACGGAGCCACGCTGGGCACCGGAGGTACGACCACGATTTCGACGGGGAACAATGCGGGATTCAACAACGGCACGAACGGCACGGTCACGCTCACGAATAACGTCACCTTCAACGATTCCACGCTGCGGACGCTGAACTTCGGTGGGAACGCGGAAACTGCCGTGCAGGGGAATCTGGTCGGGGCTTCGAATTTCTCCAAAAGTGGGTCGGGCTCGCTGACGCTCCGGGGAACCGCGTCGACGTTCACGGGCAATCTCAGCGTCAATGCGGGAACGCTGACGATCAACAGCGCCGCGGCGATCAACAATACCAATAAGGTCAGCGACACGGCGGTGTCGCTCGGGGCATTGAACTTGGGGGCGACGACGGTCGCGGGTGCGCTGAACTATCTCGGGGCGCCGACGACGGGCACGGGCCAGACGATCGTGAAGCTGCTCAATCTCTCCGGCACCACCGGCGGCGCGATCATCCTGGCAAATCAGAGCGGAACCGCGCCGTCGCCGCTCATCCTGACCACGCTCGGCGCCGGTGGGGCGGGGGCGAAGGCGTTATTCCTGGGGGGTGGGGCGGCGAGTTCGGTGGTCAATGAAGTGCAAGGACTCGTTCAGAACAGCGGCGCGACGACGGCCACCGGGGTGACGAAGGTCGGAACGGGCACGTGGCTGCTCGCTCCCACGGCCGCGAGCTATGCGGCCGGCGGGACGCTGGCACCGCTCAACGAGGTGACGTCGGGGATCGCGCCTGCGAAAACGAATACGCTCACGGTGGGTTCCACGGACAATCTTGTCGTCGGTCAGGCCGTCGTCGGAACGAATGTGCCGGCGGGCGCGACGATCACGGCGATCGATACCACGGCGAAGACGATTTCGCTCAGCGCGGCCATCGTCAATCCCGTGGCGAGCGGGACCACCCTGGCCTTCACCAGCGGCGTGAACACGGTCAACGTGACCGTGGCGAGTACCGCCGGGCTCATCGTGGGCCAGCGCGTCACGGGCGACACGCTCCCGGCGGGAGCGGTCATCACGGGGATCACCGGACCGCGGACCTTCACGATCAGTGCGAATGTGGCGACCGCTCCGACCGGGGTGGCATTGACCGCAGCGGCGGCGGCAAACTTCACCGGCAGCGTGACGGTGGCGGGCGGAACCTTGCAGGCGCGGCCCACCACGACGACTGGCGACGGTTCGGACGTGATCAACAACACGAGCGCGATTGTCTTCAATGCGGACGCGCTGACCGGCAGTGGCTTTGCCGGCGGTACTTTCGAATACCAGGGTTCGGCGGTGACTGGCGCGGTGAACGAAGTGGTGGGAGCGCTGACCGCGACGGCGGGTGCCGGGGTGGTGCGAGTGACGTCCAATGGCGGCACGCCCATTCTGACCTTTGCCTCGCTGGCGAATCGCACGGCGGGTGCAACGCTGAACTACGTCCCGGAATTGGGAACGATCGGATTCTCCACCGCGCCGACGCTGGTGAACGGGCTGCTGACGGACGCGACCGGTGGACGGGCGTATGCGACCTTCAATGGCGTCGATTGGGCGGCGGCGACGGGCACGACGGTGAGTGCGGCGACTTACACCGCGGGGCTGCCCACCTCCGGCGCGACGGCGACGCTGAACTACTTGAATACTGGCGACGTGACGACGACGGCGGCGCAGGCGATCAATTCGCTGAAACTCGCGGGCGCGCAGACGATCACGCTCGGCGGACTGCTCACGCTGACCTCGAGCGGCGTGCTCTTTGATAACTCGACGGGTGCGGCGACGATCCAAAGCAACGGCAACCCGCAGAATGCGCTCGGGGCGGCGAACATCGCGGTGATCGTGATCGCCAACGGGACGAATCCGGCGAATGCGCTGACGATCAGCGCGAACATCGGAAGCGGCACGACGGCGTTTACGAAAGCGGGCACGGGCACGGTCGTCGTCACCGGCGCAAACAGCTACACGGGCAATACCGTGATCAACGAAGGAACGTTGCGCCTGAGCGGGCCGCTGGCGTCGCTCGGCTCGATCAGCACGGCGGCGAATGTGACCACGCTGCGGCAGGGAACGACGCTCGACTTGAACGCTGCCGGACCGGGCGCGACCACGACCATCGGCGCGCTGGCGGGCGCCGGGACGGTGACCAACAGCGGCGGCGGAACGGCCGCTCCGGCGACGCTGACGATCGGCTTCCTCGGGACGACGACGGCGAGCGGGGTGTTCAGCGGCATGCTGGAAAATGGCGCGGGTATCTTGAACGTGACGAAGAACGGCACGGGCACAGAATCGCTGACCGGACTCAACTCCTACACCGGCGTCACGACGATCAGTGCGGGCACGCTCGCGGCGACCACGCTGGCGAATATCGGCATCCCGAGCAGCATCGGCGCGGGTGTGGGGACGAGCGACGCGACGAATGCGGCGAGCCTCGTCTTCGATGGCGGCACGCTGCAATACACCGGCTCGAATGCGACGATCTACCAGACGACGCAGACGCCTTCGATCTCGATCGACCGGCTCTTCACGCTCGCGGGCAATGGAACGCTCGACTCGTCGGGCCAGTACGGAAACTCGATCCTGGGCGCTGGCGCGCAGAATAATGCGGCGCTCATTTTCAACAAGACGGCGCCGGTGGCGTTCAGCGGTGCGGGGTCGCGGGTGCTGACCCTGGCGGGCAACTCGACCGGCGACAACGAACTGGATCTCCGGCTGATCGATAATCCGAACGGCGGCGCGCTGAGTGTGACCAAGGCGGGCGCGGGCCTGTGGGTGCTCGGGGGGACGGCGAATACTTACACTGGGCCGACGACGATCACCGCGGGCGTGCTGCGCGCCCAGGATGGCATCAATCTCCCGGCGACGAGCAATCTCGTCCTCGGTGGCGGTGTGCTCGAAAGCAATGGCACGTTCTCGCGTTCGCCGGGTCTGGGCGGGGGCCAGGTGCAGTGGGCGACCAATGCGGCGGGAGGCTTCGCGGCGACGGGGTCGAAGCTGACCGTGAATCTGGGCGGCGCGGCGCAGGCGGTGAACTGGGGCGTCGGTGGCTTCATGACGGGCAGCACGTCGAGCGCGCTGATCTTCAGTTCAGGCACCGCGTTGGCGGAAGTGGAGTGGGTGAATCCGATCAACCTCGGCTCCGGGTATGCGAACACGCGCACGATTCAGGTGGACGACATCAGAGGTGAAGCGTTATGTGAGCTGGGGCGCGGGCCCACGGGCGTCGCAATACCTGGTGCTCGGCGCGAAGGCGCGGGCGGCGATGGATGGGCGGCCGTATCCGGATCTCGAGGACGTGAACGCGGTCGCGCTGCCGGTGCTGAGGCATCGGATCGTGTTGAACTTCCAGGGCGAGGCGGATGGGGTGAAGGTCGAGGAGCTGATCGTTCAGGCGCCCAAGGGGAACGCGAAGCGCTAGCGGGTAAGGCGGCGGGGCAATCCACCTCTGTGGTGGCAGCGCCAAGCGATTCGGTGGCTCTTCTCTTCCCCGTTGTGGCTTCGTAACTCACTATGTGGCACTCGGATGACGGCCAGATGACGCGGTCGCCGAGACTGTCATCCGGACGCGAGGGAACGCAGTTTCGCGCGACGCTGCCGTTGCGCGCTCGTTCGCCCGGGGGAGTGACCGGTTCGCCGGTGCGTCGGTGGAGACGCGATGATCAAGCTGAAAGCGATCGCCGACTGCACGATCCAGCTCGAGAAAGGCAAAGTCGACGCAGGGTCCGAAGTCCTGTTCGGCATCCTCGCACAC
>JANPHH010000430.1:0-2879 GCA_031424375.1 Chthoniobacter sp.
ATCCGGCTGTAGACCGGGAGCCGCCAGGTGAAGTAATCCCAGGCGCGGCGACCCTCCGGAGAGCGGGTGAAAATCTTGAAGACTGAATACAGCCCGAATCCCGCCGCGAGCAGCGCCCACCACCAGGTGACGAGAAATTGAATCGCATCGACGAGAAGCTGCGTGGCGGCCGGGAGCGGCTGGCCGGTGCCTTTGAAAAAGACGGTCAGCTTCGGCACCATCACCGTCATGAAGACGATGACCAACCCGAGTCCGGCGACCACGAGCACGGCCGGATAGACGAGCGCCTGCGTGACGCGGTCCTGAAGCGCCTTCACATCGGAAAGATGCGCGACGAGACGCTTCAGAATGTCCGGCAGCGCACCGGAGGCTTCGCCCGCGGAGACCAGATTCACGTAGAGCGGGGAGAAGATGCGCGGGAAATCGCGGAGCGCCTGCGAAAGACTGCGGCCATCGACCAGCGCCCGGTGCAGGCTCTGCGAGATGCTTTGCAGCTTCGGGTGCTTCATCCGCTTGACAAGCACGCCGAGCGCTTCGTCGAGCGTCATACCGGCCGTGAGCAAGTGGGCGAGCTGCTCGGTGAAGAGATACTGCTGCGTGGTGGGCAGCGTGGTGACCGCGAGGGACCCGGCGGGAATCGCCGTGGTGCCGGTCGGCGCGGGTTTGCCGCTCTTCGTACTTTGGCTCGATGCCGCTTTCTTCGCGGGAGAGGCTGCTGCCGCGGTTGCAGCGACCGCCTCGATCTTGATCGGGATGCCGCCCTGCTTCTCGACCTCGCTGATCGCAGCGGCGCGATCGTTGCAGGTCAGCACGCCATCCATCATCTTACCATCAGGCTTGCGGGCGACGAACCGGAACTGGGGCATGGCGGACGATAGAAACGGACCGGGGAAAGGCAAGGCGCGTCCCGCGTTCTCCGCGCAGCGGGAGCGAGACCCGCAGCCCCTTGGCCGCGAGAGCGGACGATCAGCCCTTCGTCACGGGCATGTAGCGGTAATAGACCTCAAGCATCAGGATGCAGAGCGTCGTCCGGTAGACCGGCCCCGCACCGTCCGGCGCGTTCTCCGGGCCGTGCGGCTTCGGATTGCCCGTGGGAGGCCACGAACCGTCCGGACGCTGGGCATCGGCGATCTGATCCTGAAACATCCGGTTCCATTTTCCCCAGTGACTGCCACCCATCATCAGGCATGCCTGGGTGTTGTAATACCAAGCGTAGAGATCCGCTTTTGCGCCCTTGTACTCCACCTTCGGTTTGTCGTCATCGAGCAGATACTTGATCCCGTCGCGGACCAGTTCGTCCTTGTCCTGCTTCCAGAAATAAGTGCAGAGCACGCCGACGCCCGTGAGACTGTAGCGCTCGGTCTTCGGGTCTCGGTAGCCGAAGCCGCCCTTCGGACCCTGCACGCGCTTGAGGTTGAGCATCGCCTTGTCGAGCGCGGCATCCACCCCTTCGATATTGAGCTGCGAAAGGTGCGCCGCTTTGAGCGCCTGAATCTGCCATCCGCTCACCGAGGTGTCGCTCTGACTCTTGTCGTAGTGATACATCCAACCCCCATCGGGACCCTGGCCCTTCACGATGTGCCCGACCGCCTGCTTGAGCAGCGGCGCCACGGTTTCGTCCTTCGTCATGGTGTAGTACTCGCCCATCGCGTAGGTCGCGATCCCGTGCTCGTAAACGCCGGGCTGGTTGAAATTGGAAAATTTTCCCTGCCCCTCAGTCCCCTTTTTCACCAGCCAATCGACGGCCTTTTTCACCGTCGTGCCGAACTCCGGCGAGGTCGTCGTCTCCCCATGCCCAAGAAAACAGAGCAGCCCGAGTCCCGTCATCGCCGGTTTGTTCGCCGGGCTCCACGAACCATCCGGCGACTGATTCTTCACCAGCCAGCGCAGCCCGCGCATCACCGCTTCCTCGCTCTTCTTCTTTCCGCCGTTCGTGTCCATCATTCGCTGGCGACTGGTCCCGCCCATGCGTCCGGCCATCGTGCCGGGGATGCCGCCGCCACCCGTGCCCTTGGCCATGGCTTTCGAAGCGTTCTCAAGCGACTTGCTCATCGCGTCGCTCTGCATGGGCTTCACCACCGGCGCGGCGGCTGCGACCTGAAAGCTGGGGGTCGACATATTCGTCGTGCTGATCGCGTTCAGCGTCGGCGCGGTGACCTGCGGCGTGTCGGGGGTAAAGGTCTGGGTCACGTCGGGCGGAGCTTCCGGCGGAGCGGCGACTTGCTCGGAGCCCTCGACGAGCCCGCCCGAGCTGGCTTCGAAGTCCGGCGCCTCCATGGCCGATTTGATCAGCACGACACTGCCGCACATGATCACGATCACGACGTGGATCAGCAGCGAAAAGGTAAAGAAGCGCGAGGCCGCGAGCTTCTCCTGGAGTCGCTGGGCGAAAGGCTTGGGGGGTTCGGGAGAATCCATGCGAAATCAATGCGTCCGCTGTGTGGCAAAGTCAATACGGGCGGGCCGTTCAAAACGGGTGTGATTAACTGTGGTGCAAAGATGCGCGCGATGTCCCGGAGGGACAATGGAATTTAGCCGGTGGCGTCAGCCACCGGAACCGCCCGCCGAGCGAACCCGCCCTGAAGGGGCGGTGGAGTCGCGACGGTGGAACTCCAACGCCCCTGCCGGGGCGGATTCATTTTTTTTTCGCGATCCGGTGGCTGACGCCACCGGCTAATTTCCGCACTCCCTCCGGGACTACAGACTTCGCTGTACCACATTTAATCACACCCGTTCGAAACGGCCGTCGTGGCCTGGGCGCTCAAATATGGAAAGAATTTTACCGCGAAACGATTTAACCTGATTGCCATGCCCGTTCACCTCCCCGCGCGCACCCTGCCGCTTGTCGCGATTTTCCTGATCGCCCGCCCGCTGTTCGC
>JANPHH010000431.1:0-23526 GCA_031424375.1 Chthoniobacter sp.
GCCACCCTGCGCCACATCGCCCTCAATCTCCTGCGCAAGGACACCACCAAAAAGCGCGGCATCCGAACCAAACAGAAAATCGCCGCATGGGATCACCGCTACCTCGTCAAGCTGCTCGCAATTTGACGCGATTGCCCTGCAAGGCCCGAAGGACATTGAGGCTCGTGACCTTAGAATCAGACAGGTTCAAATATTCGATTGGCATCCCGGTGAGCGGACTGAGGTCAGTGCCGGAAAAACGCCAGAGGGAAAGGACCTTCAATCTCATTCCTCGTAGAGGTGAGAGGTCGCGAATTTTCGTGTTTCCTGCGCGAAGGAGGGTGAGCGGCATCCCCGCGAGCGGGGTGAGGTCGGCAACGCCGGTGTTCGAAATCTGTAGCTTTTCAAGCGGCATCCCTTCTAACGGCTCAAGATTCGCGACCGCGGTCGTTTCGACGTTTAGGCTTCGCAGCGGCATCCCGCCGAGAGGGGTGAGATCAGAAACACGGGTGGCGTACGCGTTGAGTGTTGTCAGCGGCATCCCTTTTAGAGGCGTGAGGTCGCTAATCGCGCTTGTTCCGCTTCTAAACCCGTCGAAATCAAGGTCCTCCAGCGGCATCCCGGCGAGCGGGCTCAGGTCTGTGACCAGGGTAAAATGGATGCCTAGCTTTTTGAGTTGAAGACCCCGGAGCGGCGTCAGGTCAGCAATTTTGGTGTTACCCAAGGCAATCTCGCTAACGGGGAGACCGTTCAAGGGAGGTAGTTCAGTGATGGGTTGCCCAGTAAGAAACAGGCGGAAGGTTCCGTTTGGAATACGTTGAATCAGGGCGTCCAGTGGCCCGATCTGAGTCGCGAGGGGCGTCAGCCGTGCCTTGATTGCAGCCTTCGCAGTCTCGCTGCCTCGTCCGAGAAGGTTACTCAACGGTGCGGCTTCGACCGTGCGCCCTTGGTTGATCATGGCATCAACCAACTCACCCTGGCTTTCCCGTTTGAGTTCGGTGCTGCCCGGATTGTCGCGCAACAGTTTTTCGCACAACGCGAAATTGATCTCTGCCGACTTATCGGCACGCAAGGCAAGCACGCGACGGTAGGTTTCGGCGGCCAAGGCAGTGCGTTGCGTGGCTTGCTGTAGATTCGCGCGATGAAGGAGGTAGTCAGGATTGCGCTCGTCGAGCGAAAGCGCGAAGCCGAGTTTCTCCAGTGCATCATCGAGCTTTCCTTGGTCAACGAGGGTCTTCGATAGCGCAAAGAAGGTGGGTGCAGTCTTGCGCAACTCAGCCAGCGCCCGCTCGGCGCGCCGGCCTTCGAGGACGGTTTTGGTCCCAAGCACGCCGCCGATGAGCAGCACCGCGGCAATGCCGAGCGCGGCGGCTTTGTTCCGTTTGATGAGCAACCTGAACTGCTTCCACGCGCCCGCGTTTTCCGCGCTCGTCGCGAAGCCGTTCTGGTAGGCGAGCACGTCGGCTTGGAGGTCGGCGACGCTCGCGTAGCGCTGGCCCTTTTCGAAGGACATCGCCTTTCTCACCACCGCCGCCAGGGAATCGGGCACGCGCCCGCCGGGGAGATGTTGTAGCGGCGGTCTGCGACCGTCGCCATCTTTGCGGGCGGAGGCGGCGTGCTGGGTGGCGGAAGCCGACAACGGAGAAGTGCGACGGTCATAGACCGCCGCTACAAGGGGTTCGATTTCGCCGCGCGCGACCTTTTCCACGATCTCGGCGGCCCGCCGGCCGGAGACCGGCGGGCGCAGGGCGAGGAGATGATACAGGATCGCACCGAGCGAATAGATGTCGGAGCGCGGGTCGAGCGTGGCGACTTCGCCGTTGGCCTGCTCGGGCGACATGTATTGCGGCGTGCCCATCACGGAACCGTCCATGGTCGAGAAGGCCCCGGCCTGTTCCTGCCGGGCGCTGCCGATGAGGGAGGCTTCGAGGCTCGGCGCGCCCGGTCGGTTCGTCTCGGCGCCGATGACTTTGGCCAGGCCCCAATCCATGACGAGCACTTCGCCGTATTTGCCGACCATGAGGTTGGCCGGCTTGAGATCCCGATGGATGACGCCCTTGCTGTGCGCGAAGGCGAGCGCGTCGCAGACTTTCTGGAAGACGGTGAGCAGCGCCGGGAGCGGGTATTTGGCGACCGTTTCGGCGACGCCCTGCTCGAGAAGATCGAGGATCTTTTTGAACGTGATCCCTTTGACCAGCTTCATGGTGTAAAAGGGCTGGCCGTGCGCATCGAGGCCCAGCTCGTGGACGGGGACGATGTTCGGGTGCTCGAGCTGGCCGGTGACTTGCGCCTCCTCAATGAAGCGCATGCGGTCGCGCGGGCTGGTGTGGCGCAGCATCACTTTCATCGCCACCTGCCGGCGGATGGCCGGCTGGCGGGCCGAGAGCACCGCGCCCATGCCGCCCTTGGCGATCTCGGCGCCGATTTCGTAGCGGTCGTCGAGCATGAGTTCGGGTGGAATCGAATCGTCGCCGTTCGCTCCGGCGCTGGAGATGGACGTGCCGGTGGAACGCTGCTGGATGAGCAGCGTCGCCTCGCCAAGACGGATGGACTGATGCGGCGCGAAAGGAGTGGGCACGGCGATCTTCTCGTCGTCGAGGAAGGTGCCGTTGGAACTCCCGAGATCCTCGATGACGAGCGCGCCAGCTTCGCCAACGGTGAGAAGCGCATGCTGGCGCGAGACGAGGTCGGCATTGATTTGCAAATCACAACTCGCCGAACGTCCCAGCGTGTAGCGGCCGGGCGCGACCGGATAGCGCACGAGTTCCGCACCGTCTATGAAGGCGACGACTTCGAGGTCTGGCGGAGGCATGCGGCCAGCGTGAAGCGACACGCCGCTGGTGTCGAGTGGGACGCAATCGCGTGAACTGGACATGCCCCCGGCGTCCATCGACAAACGAAGCGCTCGCACGCGCATCCCGCGTTTTGTCCCCCGCTTCATCGACTCGCGCTACCCGCACGTCGCGATCTCCATGGTGCAACTGCTCGTCCACGGGGAGGACGCGATCCGCTACATCGGCCCGTGGGTGCGGGAGAAGATCTCGTAATTCACGACGATCGCGGGCGCACCGGAGATGGTGAGACGCCTGCCTGCGGAAACCTCATGATGACAGGAATTTTTCGGCACACGCCCATTACTGCAAGCACTCCCCTCCCCATCCTCACCGTCTTTCACGATCCGCCTCACGCAGCGCGCCTTTCGGCCATGTGATGTGGACCTCGCGAAGGTAAAGCGGCTCAAGCGCGTCCTCGGCGACGATGCTCGTGCCGGAGGCCGCGAGTTCGGCGATGCGCCGCGCGCAAGGCACCGCGACAACCGCGCGCGGCAGCGCGGGAAGCGGTACCGTCGTGTAGAACGGCAACTCCGCGAACTGTGCATCGAGTGCGCGCAGCACATCAGCGGTCACGAGGCGCGGGCCATTGAGGCAGTGTCCTTCTTCCACCCGCGTAAAATAGAACGCCTCCCGCCGTGCATCGCCCACCGCGCAGAACCGCGCGACTCCCGTATCCAGCGCCGCGTCCGACGGCACGCCCACGAGCCTGCACCCGAGCGCGACCTGGAAGCCGATCGCCGCCGAGATCGCGATCCGGATGCCCGCGAATGAACCCGGTCCGAGACCGACCGCGATGGTGTCGATGGTGTCCGCCAGTTCGCGCACCCGCTCCAGCACGGTGAAGAGCGTGGTGCTGTGGCTGCGGTCGGCGACGAAGGACTCATCGAGCAGCAGCGCGCCGTCGCGGAGCAGCGCGACGCTGCCGCGCGGGCTGGAGGTATCGATCGCGAGCAGCGTCATGAGTGCTCCACCTCGCGGGTTCCATCGGTGCGGTGCTGAAAGTGCAGCCGCCGCGTGTGCGCCGGGAGCAGGGCGGGAAACTTATCTGCCCACTCGAGCGCGACCACGCCGGGCGCGTCGAGGTATTCATCGAAGCCGATCCGGAGCAACTCGTCTTCGGATTCGAGCCGGTAGAGGTCGAAGTGAAAAAGCGGGAGCCGTCCGCCGAGGTATTCGTGAATGAGCGTGAAGGTGGGGCTCGTCACGTCACCCGGCGCGCCGAGTCCGGCGGCGAGGCCTTTGACAAAGTGCGTCTTGCCCGCACCGAGATCGCCGGTGAGAGCGAGCACGTCCCCCGCGCGAAGCTGCGCGGCGTATTCGCGACCGAAGGCGATGGTCGCTTCGGCGTCAGGCAAAATGATTGAAGCCACGGGGGGGCGGGGAGAGTTGATGGTTGATATTCGAGGCTTGGCGAGAAGTCCGCGGTGCCGTGGGGACAATTGAGAGTTGAGGGGCGGTGAGAGTACCGATACGGGTCAATGCAACGCGGGGGAATTTTTTGCGCCAGGCGGGTTCGAGTTTCGTCGCGAGACGCGGCGGGATTGCGAACAGGAGTTCGAAGTCTTCGCCGTCGCTCAGCGCCTGCTCGACGGTCGCGCTGCGACTGCGCGGAATGCGGTCGTTTTCCAAAACGAAACCGCAGCCGCTCGCGCGGGCGAGGCGCGGGAGGTCGGCGGCGAGGCCGTCGCTCAGGTCCATCATGGCGTGCGGGCGGAAGTGTTCGGTGAGCCAGCGCGCTTCGGCGAGTCGGGGTGTGAAGTCGAGATGTTTGCCCGCCCGCGAGCCACCGAGCTGGCCCGTGACGTAGAGCGAATCGCCCGCACGCCCGCCGCTGCGCAGGATGCAGCGGGTGCGCTCGACCCAACCGGTGAGCGCGATGTCGAGGAAAAGCGGACCGGGCGAACGCGATGTTTCACCGCCGACGATGGACACGCCGAAGCGTTTCGCCGCGCGCTTCAGTCCGGCGTAGATCGCCTTCACGCGCGCCACTTCCTCATCCGGAGAAACCGCGATCGTAACGAGTGCGTGCGCGGGTTCGCCGCCCATTGCCGCGATGTCGCTGATCGCGCGGCAGAGCGCCTTCCAGCCGACCCGGCGCGGATCGTCGCTCGGGAGAAAATGCACGCCTTCCACGACGACATCCGTCTTCAACAACTGCCAGCGCGCATCCCGCGGACGGCCGATCACCGCGCAGTCGTCACCCGCGCCGACGAGCACGTCGCGCCCGAGCGGCAGGCCGCGCGTGAGTTCCGCGACGAGGCGATCTTCTCCGCAATCGCGCAGCTTCATGCGACCAGCTGGCCCGTGGCCTGGAGGTAGAGAATGCTGAGGCTCGTCCCATTGAAGAGCGCGTGCATGGTGATGGGCACGGCGAGCGAACCGGTGCGCTCGTAGGCCAGCGTGAAGGCGAGCGCGAGCACCGTGAGGCCGGCGAGCGAGACGAGGTTGCCGTGGAATGCCGCGAAAGTCACCGCGGTCACGAAACCGCTGATCCACGGACCGGCGAAGCGTTTCCCCACCGCATAGAAAAAGCCGCGAAAGAGCATTTCTTCACACACCGGCGCCACCACCACGCCGGTGAAAAACACCGCGAACATCATTGAGGAATCACCCTTCTCCGCCGCGCCGCGAAAGATCTGCACGAGCTCTTGTTCGGCCGCGCCATCCTTGATCCAGTGCTGCGCGGCGAATCCGGCCAGCGCGACCAGTGGGAACGCGCCAAACAACAACACCCCCGCCCTGGCCACGACGACGGGCGCGGCCACGCGGGAAAGCCCAAACGTCTCGCGCAGATCGAAGCCGCGAAAGGAGAGGTAGCCACCCAGCGCAAAAAGAATCGCGGCCAGCGTCAGCGAACTCTGCACCAGCCGGCCCGCGCTCATCTCCACCGCATCGGACGGCTTCGCGACGCTCAATGCCACCAATCCGCCAAACAGCGCGCCGAGGCCGAGCGCAACCACGAGATCGGGCAGGGCAAATTGTCCGGCGCGGACCAGCCCACCCTCGCGGCGCAGCGCGAGGAGCATGCGGCCATAGATGACCGCCGAGATGCCCAGGCCGAGCAGGCTGATGAAGACGAGGATTCCCTGCGGTGAAACCGGCTGCCCCAAAACTTACGGCGCGTAAAACGCGGGCAGAAAATAGAGCCGGCCCGCTTCGAGCTTCGGCTTGAGCGCCTCGGTGATGCTCACCTCCACCTTGCTGCGCGCCGATTCACTGCTGCCGAGCAGGCGGAAGAGGCGGCCGAAACGGAACGGCGATTCGTAACGGATGACCGACGGGTTCTTCAGCTTCGCGAGTTCCGCGGCCTTCGCATAGGCGTCCTCGATTTCGCCGAATCCGTTGATCAGCTTCGCGGCGAGCGCATCCTTGCCGGAGATCACGCGCCCATCGGCGACGCCATTACGAAGCGTCTGTTCGTCGAGCTTCCGTTCTTTCGCCACGATGCCCACGAACTTACTGTAAGTCTGCATGACGAGCCCCTGGATGTAATCGCGTTCGGCATCGGTCATATCGCGCGAACCGCTGAGCATGTCCTTGAACGCGCCGCTCTTGAAGGTGACCGACGCGAGCCCCACTTTGCCGAAGAGATCCTTGTAGTTCAGCGTCTGCATGATCACGCCGATTGAGCCGGTGAAGGTGGTCTCATTCGCCATGAGATACGTCCCGCCACACGCGACATAATACCCGCCCGAAGCCGCGAGCGAACCCATGCAGACGACCACCGGCTTTTTGTGCTGATCGCGCACTTTGCGCACCGCGTTGTAGATGATGTCGGATGCCGTGACCTCGCCGCCGGGGGAGTCGATGTGCAGCACCACGGCCTTCACTTTTTCATCTTCGCCCGCCTGCTTGAGCTGAATCTTGAGATCGTCCACGCCGGATTCGCCGAGCGCGCCCGGCTCTGCGGCGGTGATGATCCCGCGCAGCGAAATCAGCGCGATTTTGCCGTCCGTGTCTCCTTTGCCGCTCTCCGGTTCGACGACCACGCCTTCCTCGAAATGCGGCGCCTTGCTCGTGATCAGCCCGGAGGAAGCGGACGCACTCTGGGCGATGATGAAGATGAGATTGAGCAGCACGCTGGCGCCGAGCAGGACCACGAGGAGCATCCCGAGACAGCCGATGTTTTTCTGCGTCATAGAGCGCCGAAGGTGGCGGAAGGTGTGGGCGTCGGCAAGTGGTGAATGCCGACGGAAAGGCGGTGCTCCGGTCGCTGGCTGACGCCGGCAAAATTCAAGACCCGCCTCGATCAGATTCCCGAGCCCACGCAGGAGTGAAGCGGCGGCTGCTCATCGATTCGCTCGTGCTTTAGTTCGCCGGCCTTCGTGCAGGCGTGGGCGCGGCTTCCTCATCTCACGCGCCGAGGCCATTTACGGAATCGCCGCGACCGGCCCAGCGGCTTGCGCCGACACCTCCCGCGCGGCAAGTTGTCGCCCATGAACCATCTGGCTCGCATCACCTTTGATCCCGCGCAGTGTGGGGGACGGCCTTGCATTCGTGGGATGCGCATTCGCGTCAAGGACGTGCTCGATCTTCTGGCGGCCGACGTGCCCGAGGCAGAAATCCTCGCCGACTATCCCGACTTGGAGGCCGCGGACATCAAGGCCTGCCTGCAATACGCCGCTGCCCAGGCCGATCACGCTGTGGTCAGGGTCGCGTGAGATTCCCCGTCGATGCGCAGCTTCCGCCCGCGCTCGCGGGGTTGCTCGGCGAACTTGGTCAGGAGGCCGTCGCCGCGCGGGAGGTGGGTTTGCGTGACGCCGATGACGGGACGATCTGGCAGTATGCGCTCACTCACGGCGCGGTCATCCTCACGAAGGATGAGGACTTCCCCGAACGATCTCTCCGCAGTCCTTCCCCTCCACAAGTCGTCTGGATTCGCATCGGCAATTGCTCCAACCGCGCTTTGTTTGCGTAGTTCCGCCCGCTCTGGCCGGAAATCGAGCGGCGACTTGCCGCGGGGGATCGCATCATCGAAGTGCGTTGAAGCGGACGCGCTCCCGCTCGGGGTCGAAGCCGGGCCGGAAGTCGAGCGGGCGAGCGGAGGTAGTCCAGCGTGCTGATGTCGATCGGCGCTGTGGGCAGGGTGGTGGGATCGAGCGTCAGGTCGTGATCGATGAACTGGCCGAGGGCGATGGTGCCGGGATCGACGCCCTGCCCCTGCGTCGCCGCGCAGGGAAAAGGATTGCGCCTTCGAATCGCGGGCGCCCAGCAGTCAATCTTTGAACCATGACCCCTTTTTCCATGACCCCTTTTTCCTGAGTCAATATTTGAACCATGACCCCTTTTTCCTGACCCCTTTTTCCGATCTCGTCTCCCGTGCAAGGGTGTCGAGGTGAGCCGCAGTCGCGCTGGCGAGCGTCTGGATTGGCATCAAGGCACTCCTCACTTTGCATGGCCGGCCGATGCCTGTGCTTGCAACGGGGGGAATGAGTCGCACAGCGACTTCCGCTCCCCGGAAATACTCCGGTGGAAAAGAGGAACGTAGCGTCGGGGCGTGGGCGAAGATCGAGGCTGTTGCCCGGCCGCGCCGCCCGTTCGGCGAGCAACTCCCTGCGCCGGAGCATTACCGCGTCTTCGTCTTTTGCCGAATCGTCCTTCGGCCAATACCGCGCCCGGCTCGGAGCGCGCAGAGTTCGTCGCATCGGAAGGCATTCCGCCGACCACCAAATTCAAATCCCAAACGAACTCATGAAAACGAACTCACGACTGATCGAAGCACTCGAATCCCGCATCGCTCCGGCCTTTGCCGCCAGCGGTTCACTCGCCGGAATCCTCGGCGCCAATGGTTTCCAAATCGACGGCGTCGCCGCCGGCGATCTCGCTGGCGCCAGCGTCGCCGATGCGGGCGACATCGACAACGACGGCTACGCCGACATCCTCATCGGCGCGCCGAGTGCCGCGGGCGGCAAGGGCGAAGCGTATCTCGTCTACGGCCAGGCAAGCGGCTTCCCCACGGACCTGAATCTCTCGTCGCTCGCCGCGGCCGACGGTTTCAAGCTTACCGGCCTTGCCGTGGGCGACAAGCTGGGCGCCTCCGTCAGCGGTGCGGGCGACGTGAACGGCGATGGTTTCGACGACCTGATCCTCGGCGCGCCGAGTGCAAACAACGGCAACGGTGCCGCCTATGTCGTCTTCGGCAAATCCGCGAGCTTCGGCACCTCGTTTGACCTCTCGACCCTGACCGGCGACGGCGTCGGCGGGTTCCGCATCGCACCGAGTTTGGTAGGAGAAAGTCTCGGCGCGAGCGTCGCCGGCGTGGGCGACTTCAATGGCGATGGCTTCGATGACATTATCGTCGGCGCGCCCCAGGCGGACATCGGAGCCAAAACGCAGGGCGGGGTGGCGAACGTGATCTTCGGCCGATCGAATGCCGCGTTCACTCCGAACGCCACCGCCGTGACTTCGTTCCAATCCGGTCTGGGCGCGGGGTTTAACCTTCTCCCGGCGGGTGCCGGCGATCACCTCGGCACATCGGTGAGCGCGGCGGGCGATGTAAATGGTGACGGCTTGGCGGACCTCATCGTCGGCGCGCCCGATGCTACTTCCAACGGCAATACCGGAAGCGGTCGGGCCTACGTGGTGTTTGGTCAGGCGGGGCCCACGCAGCCGAGCCTCGATCTCACCACCTTCATCGCCGGCGACAACGGCTTCCGCATCAACGGCGCGGGCGCAGGCGACGGCGCCGGTCGCTCGGTCAGCGGCGCGGGCGATCTGAATGGCGACGGTTTTGCCGACCTCATCGTCGGCTCCACCGATCCCACGCCCGGCACCCAGGCCGGCGAGAGCTACGTGATCTACGGGAAGTCGAAATTCCTCGCCGAAGCAAATCTCTCCAGCCCCGGCGCGCTCTTGAACAACGTCGGCACCGGCGACATGGCCGGCGTGTCGGTGAGCAGCGCGGGCGACTTCAATGGCGACGGCTTCAGCGATCTGATCGTGAGCGCGCCCGGCGGAAAAAACGGCGTCGCGGATGACGCGGGCAAAACCTATGTCGTCTTCGGCAGCGCGGCTGGATTGCCGACCACGCTGACTCTTTCCAATCTCAATGGAACCAACGGTTTCGCGCTCACCGGCGCGCTCGCCGACGATGGCGATGGCCAGGTGGTCAGCGCCGCGGGCGATGTGAATGGCGACGGCTTCGACGACCTTCTCATCGGGCAACCTGGCGTGGACTCCAACGGCCACGTCGACGGCGGCCGCACTTTCCTCGTCTTCGGCTCGAACGGGAACAATCAGGTGACCGTGACCGCCGACGGGAAGACCGCAACTTACACCGACGTGGACGGCGATCTCGTCACCGTGAAGAGCAGCGTGGGCAAGCTGACGCCCGATCTCTTCAAGCTGAGCGGGGCGAATGCGGACGGCGGCTCGACGCTGCGGCAGATCGACATCGCGAACAACGACGCCTTCAAGGGCGCGAGCTTCACGATCAGCGCGAAGCCGCAACTGGCTGGCGGCACCTTGCACGGCGATGGACTCGCAAACATCGGCGCATTCGACGCGGACAGCGTGAACCTTGGCACCGTGAAGATCGCCGGCGACGTCGGCCACATCGACGCATCCACGATCAAGGCGCTCACCGTGAACTCGCTCGGCGCGGCTGGCCTCTCCACCCAAGCGGGCCACGGCGCGAGCCTGAACAGCGTCATCGGCAAACTGCCGCAGCTCAACGTGAAGACGAACGTCGACGGCGTGTTCCTCACCGGCGCGAACTTCGGCAAACTCAAGGTCGGCGGCGATGTGAGCAACAGCTCGATCGTTCCCACCTCCGTGCTGAAGAGCCTGACCATCGGCGGCGATCTCGATCATTCGCGGATCCTCGGCGGCTACACCGTCTTCGGCGTGAATGCCGATGCACAGATCGGCAAGATCGCGGTGAAAGGCGACTGGAACGCGAGCACCGCGGTCGCGGGCATCGTCGCCGGCAACGATGGATTCTACGGCACCGCGGACGACAAGATCGCGACCGGTGGCAAACCCGAGATTGCGTCGCGCATCGCGAGCATCGTCATCGGCGGCCAGGCGACAGGCAGCTTCGAACCCGGCGGCCACTTCGCCATCGAAGCGCAACAGATCGGCTCGGTGACGGTCGGGAAGACGAAGCTCGCGCTGAAGAAAACCGGCGCTCTCGATGACTTCCATCTCGGCTCCACCGGCGACTTCCGCCTGCTCGAAATCGCGTAACGTCGCACCATCGTTCCGCTGTCATCCTGAGCTTGTCGAAGGACCTCATACTTGAGCGGGCGGAGGCGGAGGCTGAGATCAGCCATGCGCAGAGAAGAGGGAGGTCCTTCGACTCCGCACCGCACCGCCTTCGCCCACCGGTGCTCCGCTCAGGATGACAGGGTTTGGATTTCGCCACCTCACTACCGACCGACACCCCCGCCGCGTTCGATCCGCGCCCGGGGTGTTCGTCTTTTGACGAATAGCCGCGCGCTCCGAAATCGGGCAGCATTTCTCCCATGACCGTCTCCCGCCGCATCCTGCTCCACGTCGCGCTCGGCGCGGTCTTCGTGGTCGCGGTGGTCACGGCGGTGACGCACCAGCTCGTCTTCGACGCGCTTCGCCACCGCGATCTCCAGCATCTCGATACCTATGTGCGCGAACGGGCGGAGCGGGAAGAGGCCCGCTTTCAGGTCGTGCAAACCAATCTGCGTCTCGTGCGCGGCCAATTTCTCAAACGTCTCGAAACACCGCTTTCACCGGAACACGTCGAGGAGCGTTTCAACTACTGGAACCGCCGCTACGAAGACGGCGCGTGGCGCACCCGCGAGCCGTTCGGCGACGCGCGCAAAAATGCCAGCTTCTGGGCCGACAAGGAATGGCCCGCCACGCCGGAGATGCGTCGCCAGGTCGTGATCGTCCAGGAGCTGTGCGACGAGATGCTGCCCGGCTGGGTCGATGAGTTTCCCAGCTACTACTTTCAGTTTCCCGCGCCCGGGCTGGTCAATGCGGGCGTCGATGTGCTGCTTGCCGATTGGTCGTGGAAAATGCCCGCGCATTTCGACACCACGGGTCTCGAATGGGTCGCGCTCGCGCTGCCCGCGGAGGTGCCCGATCCCGATCGCTTTGCGTGGACGGGATTGCAGCAGGACGACGTGATCTCGGAGCCGCTGGTCGGCGTGTTTCTGCCGGTGATAAAGGACGGCGTCTTTGTCGCCTCAGTCGGTCACAACATGGCGCTGAGCCGCCTCATCGATGCCGCGGCCAAGAGCGCGATTCCCGGTGCCTCCCATTATATATTTCGCGCCGACGGACGGCTCATCGCCCATCCGCCGCGGCGCGCGGAGATCCTCGCGAGCAAAGGATTGCTGACCGCGCAGGACTGCGGCGACCCAACGCTCGCCAGCCTCTACCGCATCGCCACCGCGCATCCCGAGCGTCGCTTCACGGGCTTCGATCCCGTGAGCGGCGCCCACTACAGCGTCGCGCGACTCGCCGGGCCGGAGTGGTTTTACGTCACCACGATGTCCGAGGCGCATCTGCGCGCGCAGGCCTTCGCTTCCGCGCAATGGGTGCTGTGGAGTGGGCTCGTCTCGCTCGCGCTCGTGCTCGGCTTTCTCGCGGTGACGCTTCATCGGCAGGTCGCCCGTCCCCTCGCGGAGTTGACCCGCGCCACCGACGCGATGAGCGCGGGCAGCGCCGAAGTGCCAATTCCGCACGTCCGCGCGGATGAACTCGGCACGCTCGCGCAGTCCTTCTCCTTGATGGTGGACCGGGTCGCCGCGCGCGAGGCGGACCTGCGCCAGCTCAATCTCGACCTCGAAAAGCGCGTCGCCGACCAGACCGAGGATCTGCGCTCGGCGCTCACGCGAGAGCGCGAATTGGGCGAGATGAAGACGCACTTCACCTCGCTCGTTTCGCACGAGTTCCGCACCCCGCTCGGGATCATCGGCAGCTCCGCGCAGATCCTCGATCGCTACCTCGCACGCCTCGACGACGACGAGCGCCGCGAGCATCTCACCAACATCAATTCCAGCGTGAAGCGCATGGCCGCGATGATGGAGGAAATGCTCATGCTCAGCCGCATGGATTCGGGCCGCATGGATTTCAAGCCGGCGCCGATCACCCTCGGCGACCTCTGCCGCCGACTCGTCGATGAACTCCGCTCCGCCCACGGCAGCAGCGCCGGTCTGCACATCGCGCCCGACGCCGAAGCACCCGCCTGCGCCGACGAGGCGCTCGTCCGGCACATCCTCACGAATCTCCTGACCAACGCCCACAAATACTCGCCACCCGGAGCACCAGTACAGCTCTCGCTCACCCGCGACGACGACACCGCCATCTTCACCGTGCGCGATGAAGGCATCGGCATTCCCGAGGCGGATCAGCCGCGGTTGTTCGAGGCATTCTATCGCGGCACGAATGTCGGCGAAGTCGGCGGGACCGGACTCGGGCTCGTGGTCGTGCGCCGCTGCTGCGAGCTGCATGGCGGCAGCGTCAGCGTCGCCAGCCGCGAAGGCGCCGGCACCACTTTCACCGTCCGTATTCCTGCGTTCGAAAATCTCCACTGCCCCACTCCATGACCAAAATCCTCATCATCGAAGACGAGCCGCGCATGCGGAAGAACATGGCCACCGTGCTAAAAATGGAGGGCTACGAAGTCCTCACCGCCGAGAACGGCAAGGTGGGCGTCGAAACCGCAAAACGCGAACGTCCCGCGCTGATCCTCTGCGACGTGATGATGCCGCAACTCGACGGCTACGGCGTGCTCAACGCACTTCGCGCCGACGACACGACCGCGCGCATCCCGTTCATCTTCCTCACCGCCAAAGGCGAAAAATCCGACCTCCGCGCCTGGATGAATCTCGGCGCCGACGACGACCTCACCCACCCCGCCGACATCGACGACCTGCTCGCCGCGATCGCCACGCGCCTCGCCCGGCGCGAGGAAATCGCCAGTGGCGCAGGTGGGCCGAATTTCGACTCCCCACAGCCGCTCATCGACAAGCTCGGCCTCACTCCGCGCGAAGCCGAGGTGCTCTGCTGGGTCGCGCAGGGCAAGGCGAACGGCGACATCGCGCTCATTCTCTCCACCACCGAGAGCACAGTGAAGAAGCACCTCGAGCACGTCTTTGAAAAGCTCGGCGTGGAAAACCGCGGCGCCGCATCACTGCGCGCGATCGAAGTGCTGACCGGCGCGGGCGGCCCGAGTTGATGCGGAGTCCCCCCGCTTCTGAATCTGCCGCCGGCCTGCGCCTGATTTGACAGCGCCCCCACCGTCGCCAGCGCGATCGCGAGGAGAAACTTGATCGACCACGTCCACGCCTCAGTGGTCGCCAGCCAACTGGCTCCCCAGCTTGCGAGGGAAGCAATATAGGGATCGAGACTTGCATAGTTAGCTTACCAATTTTGACTTGCCTCGCTGCCCATTCGCACCCCAGAATCCAGCCATCTTCGACACTCCGGCGGTTCATCCTTTCTCCGGAAGTTAGGAAACGGAGACCACCAACCCTTCTCACCCCCATGAAAATCCACGCTCGGTTCCTCGCCTTTTCCATCGCCTGTGCCTCCCTCGCTGGCTGCGTCTCGCCGGCTGACCGGCAAGCCATGATTCCGGGGACAGTGAACCTTCACCGAAAAATTCCCAAGACCGTCGCCGTCGCCGTCACCGGTGGACAGAAGACCAACCCGCTCTGGACTTCCCAAGTCTCCAACGAAGACTTTGCCGCCGCCCTTCAGGCCTCTATCGAGAAGCATGGATTGTTTTCCCGCGTGTTGCGCAGCGGGGATACGGAATACCGGCTGGATGCGCGACTGGTCAGGCTTCGGCAACCTGCGCTGGGTTTCAATATGACCGTCCAGGCGGAAGTGGAATGGAGGCTCACCGAAACACGCACGGGCCGCGGGTTATGGACGGAAACCACGAACAACTCCTACACCGCCACCGTAGGTCAGGCCTTCGTCGGTGTGACCCGCCTCAAGCTGGCCAATGAAGGTGCCATTCGCGAAAATATCAAAACCGCTCTCGAACGCATTTCCGCACTTTCCATTTAGATTCGACCCGTTCAACCCCCAGCCACCGCAACCTGCCCATCCCCATGAAACTAAATCTGTTCATTACGCAAATCACCACCGCCGGAACTGCCGCCGCACTCTTCACGAGCTGCGCCAGCATCGTCTCTGGCAGCACCCAATCCGTTCGGATCAATAGTCAGCCGCCGGGAGCCAGCGTGCAGATCGATGGAGCGCCCTCGGGCGCGACACCGACGACCGCCACTCTCTCCCGGAAAACCAGTCATCGGGTCACGATCTCACTCAAAGGTTACCGACCCTATGAATTGACGCTCGAGCAGAGCTTCAACGGGTGGGTACTGGGCAATATCCTCATCGGAGGAATCATCGGGATCGTGGTCGATAACTCGACCGGCGCGGCCTATGTGCTCACCCCCGGCCAGGTGGATGCCGCGCTGCAGGCCGGCCGCATCACCGTGGTCGAGCGCCGCGACACGATGCTGGTCGCCGTCGTCCTCAAGCCCGAGCCCGGCTGGCGGACGATCGGGCGCCTGAGCCGTTCGTAGCCGACCCCGGCGAGACTCCGTCGCGCGCTTTCGCCGAGTGCGCACGCGCTCATCTCCTCACCGCGAAGGGCGGGGAATCCGAACCGCGTGCTGGGATGATTCCTGGCGCAGACGAGTCCCTCACGAAACCCGCGGCCATCGACCAACTGAAAGAAACGCGGTGGCCCGTTCGACGGCGGCGCGCTGAGCATGGTGATCTTGACCGGCAGCGAAACACCCCGCGACTTCAGTGGATACCCGCTCTGGCCGGAAATCGATCGGCGACTTACCGCGGGGGATCGCATCATCGAAGTGCGTTGAAGCGGCCGCGTTCCCGCTCGGGGCCGAAGCCGGGCCGGAAGTCGAGCGGGCGAGCGGAGGTTGTCCAGCGTGCTGATGTCGATCGGCGCTGAGGGCAGGGTGGTGGCATCGAGCGTCAGGTCGTGGATCGATGAACTGACCGAGGGTGGTGGTGCCGGCGGGTAGCGTGGGATGGTCGCCCGAGGGGAAAGGCACGCCGCTGGCGTCGAGGTCATCCACCAGCGCGTTGCCGTGGCTCGTCTCGCTTTCCATTCCGTCACGTCCTTAGCTGCTTAAACCCAATCAACCGGGCGCGGTACACGGCAGAAATACCGCTGAGTAAAAAGCGCTTGGCAAACCGCATCGGGTTATCAATTTTGTAAATGACTAGTGAGGGGATGAATCTTGCCGCGAACACATCCCTATCCCGGAAATGTTCCCTGCAGAGCAGCTCTTCTACCGCCTCTCGCTTCCCTCAGACCTACCATACTACCCGACGCCCATCCCCGCTCTGGCCATACCTTCGGCGGAAGGCGCGAAAGCAAATCCAAGCAGTTCAAGCTATGAAAACTCGCCATATTCTCCTGCCGCTGCTTGCGCTCTCCGCCACAGGTGCACTCCTCGCCGCTGCGCCGGGCGATCTGGACACCACCTTTAACGGTACCGGCAAGGTAACTACGCCCGTGGGAATGGGTAATGCGCTCGCCCGCAGCTTGGCGGTGCAGAGCGACGGCAAGATTGTCGCCGTGGGTCATGCCTTCAATGGCCAGGACGACGACTTTGCGGCGGTGCGCTACAATGCAAATGGAACCTTGGATGCGAGCTTTGGCATCGGAGGAAAGGTGACGACTTCGGTCGGCAGCGGTGCTGATTTGGCACAGGCGGTGGTCGTGCAAGCCGATGGGAAAATCGTCGTGGCAGGGTATTCCGAGATTGGCAGCACTTGGGCCTTCGCCATCGTGCGCTACAACCCGGATGGATGTCTGGACCCGAGCTTCAACGGCAGCGGCAAAGTCCTCACGAGATTCGGCAGCGACCGCGACTTTGCGTTGTGCGTGGCAGTGCAAAGCGACGGCAAGATCCTCGTGGGAGGAAACACAAATTATATCGTCGCCTTCTCGGGGGATATCGCCCTCGCGCGTTACAATACCGATGGGAGTCTCGACGCGACCTTCAATGGCACTGGAAAGGTCACCACTCCCGCCAGCAACACCGATGCCGAAGGCAGGAGTGTCGTCGTCCTGAGCGATGGGAAGATTTTGGTGGCGGGACGGGGAACCGGGGCCGGACTTTCGGGTGACATTGTGCTCGTGCGCTATCAATCCGATGGAAGTTTGGATCCTACCTTCAACGGCACGGGCGTTGCGACCGCAGACGTCTATGGCCAGCAGGATCAGTCCTTCTCCCTTGCCGTGCAAAGCGACGGAAAGATCGTGGTCGCGGGACAAAGTGGTCTCGAAGGCTTTACGAGAATCGCCGTCGTGCGTTTCGAGTCGGGCGGGGGCTTGGATGCGAGCTTCAATGGCACCGGCACGCTCACCACCGCGGTCGGCAGCGGCTACGACAGCGCATTGGGTGTCGCTATCCAGAGTGATGGCAAGATTGTCGTGGGAGGGTATTCTCAGCGCAGCATCGACTACGACTTTGCCGTGGTGCGCTACTATCCTAACGGCAGTTTGGACACCAGTTTCGGTCCTAACTCGGACGGCAAAGTAACCACCGCCATCGATGAGGGAGAAGACATCGGCCACAGTATGGTGCTGCAGAGTAATGGAGACATCATCGTGGCCGGCTGGTCCTTCAATGGTATGCACTACGACTTCGCCGTTGCGCGGTACGACGGCTTCACCAAAGCTCCCGTGCTCGCCATCGAACAGCCCGCTGGTGTCCCTACTCCCAACGGGGGCACGAAGAACATCGTCGCCGGAGTGGGTATCCCAGGGACCATGACGTTCACGATCAACAATATGGGAACGAGCGATCTTTCTGGGCTCGCGGCCACCATTGACGGTGCGGCGGCGTTCTCCGTCACGAGCCATCCGAACGCGCCGGTGAGCCCGGGCGGGACTACGAGCCTGGCCGTGCAGTTCCTACCCACTGTTTCCAGCCCAGGAACTGCCGATCTCCACATCGCCAGCAATGACGCCACCCGGAACCCTTTCACAATCCACCTCACCGGCCAGGTGCTCCTCGCGAGCGCAGACACGGATGGCGACGGGATGAGTGATGCCGCGGAATTTGCGCTGTCGCCTCAGGGTTTTGACTGGCAGTCGGCGCAGCCCGCCAAAGTGGCGGCATTCCTGACCAACACAGCGCTCTACGATCAGACGCCATACAGTATCAGCCGTATCGCGGGTCAGAACGATGTGATCAATTCGCCGAACGCCTACGGCCTCTACACCCTCTCCCAGGTGCAGACATTGAACATCGGTACGCCGCTGCTCACGAAGGATCCGGGAACGGGTAAGTTTAAGCTCACCATCGGCCTCCAAAGGTCCACCGGTCTGCAGACTTGGGAGTCCTTTCCATTCACCTCTCCGGACACGACGATCAACGCGCTAGGCAACGTGGAGTTCCTCTTTGCCGTGCCTGGCAACGCGGCCTTCTTCCGCCTACAATCCCATTAGGCTGGGGCTGATTAACGGCGTGCGGCACGAGGCCGGCCTCCGTTGTCTTTCCGCCGGCGGTGATAGCGAACCGGGTCATGGTTCAACTCATAACACCGCACAGGCAGGAGCACGGACTCAGTCTGAGGCCCCGCGATTGCCTGACCGAGGCAGAGTTGGGCTCCTCGGCTTTCCCAAGAAGCGGCGGGCGAATCCGCGCTTGCGGGAATGGGCGGCCACGCGAGACTGCGCGCCGATATGAGCGAAGAAGAAGTAGAAGACGAACTCGAACCCGGCGAAGGGGTGGGCGATGAGCTGCTGGAGCGGGCGCGGCGGGTCGTTTTCGAGCCGGCGGATTACGTTTCGCGGGCGAAGATGAGCGATCTTTTCGAACGGGATGCGCCCTTCGAAATGGATATCGGGAGCGGAGAAGGGACGTTCATTCTCAGGATGGCGGAGCAGCATCCGGAGCGGAATTTTCTCGGAATCGAGCGGCTGCTGGGGCGGGTGCGGAAGACGTCGCGGGCGGTGGCGCGGCGCGAATTCACGAATGTGCGGATGCTGCGGCTGGAGATCGCGTATGCGCTGCGTTATGTGCTGCCGCTGGAGTCGGTAAGCCGGGCGCATGTACTTTTCCCCGATCCGTGGCCGAAGCGTTATCACCATCCGCGGCGGCTGATTCAGGACGGGTTCATGGAGGCGATGCACGGCATTCTCATTCCCGGCGGCGAGCTGCGGATCAAGACGGACGATGAACCGTACTTTCTCTGGATGGAGAAGGTGCTCGCGAAGGCGAAAGGCTACGAGCGGCTGGAGTGGCCGGAGGATCTCGACGCCAACCCGACGACGGGTTCCATGTATCCGACGACGGATTTTGAGGCGCGTTTCGTGGCGCAGGGGCTGCCGATTTATCGGGCGCGGCTGCGGAAGGTCTGATCGCCGAGGAAGGCGCGGAGTTCGAGCGCGCCATCGGGCGCGATTTCGACGTGGACGGCGCCGGTGCGATCCTGGCGGAAGACGGCGGCGCCCTGCGCGGTGGCGGCGGCTTCCCACTCGTCGAGTTCGGTGGGTGCGTGGGAAAAATCGAGGGAACCGCAGACGATCGCGAGCGGCTGGACGCGGGCGAGGAAGTCGGTGGTGCCGGAGAGATCGCGGGCGTGCTGACCTTTCACGAGCACGTCGCTGCGGAGGTCGGCTTCGTTTTCCACGAGCCAGCGCTCGGTGCTGAAACCGCTGTCGGACATGAGCAGGATGCGGCGGCCGGCGGCGGTGATTTGCATCACGATCGCCTTGTCGTCGGCGAGGCTGCGGCGGATTCCGGCCGGGGGAAAGAGGACGCGCATCGTGACGACGGGCGAGGCGTGGATGAGGTCGTCGCGGGCGACGATGGATTTTCCGCGCCGGCGCCGGGCCAACTCGAGGTGAAAATGGTCGCGGGTGCTGGAGCGATCCTGCAGGGCGGAATCAACGACGGTGCGGGGGCGGAAATCCGCCATGACGCCGAGGGCGCCGCCGATGTGGTGGCTGTCGCCGTGGGTGAGGAGCAGGCCTTCGAGGGTGTTGACGCCGCGGGTGCGGAGATACGGGAGGATGGTGTTGTCGTAGGTGAAGGCGCTGCCGCAATCGAGCAGCCAGTCGCTCGATCCCGCGCGGAGATGCGTGGCGGCGCCCTCGCGCAGATCGAGGATGTCGAGCGCGCAGGCGGGTGCCGCTTTCCACGCCGAGCCGACCTCGACGTAGACGTGGCCGCCGGGCACACGGGCGAACGCGGCGACGACGGCGAGCAGCGACTTGGCGGCGAACCAGTTGGCGTTGCTAAAGAGCAGCGCGCCCGCTTTCCACCAGCCTGCGGTGAGCAGCGTGGCGACACCGAGCGCGAGGACGAGGAAGGCGATCGGGACGGCGACGAGATTCGCGCCGATCGCCGCGAATGAAAACAGGTGGAAGTAACCGGCGGTGAAGGCAAGCGAGCCGATCCACGCGGCGAAAGTGACGCCGAGCGTGGACGAAATGAGCGCCCAGACGGCGTGCCGGCCGGACTGCGAGCGCGTCCATAATGAGCGGGGCAGGAACGGATCCGGCATACCGAGCGGCAGGATGCGCCGCTCGATGCGGCGGGCGAGGAACCCGATCGCGAGAACGAGGACGAAGGAGAACTGGAAGCCGGGGGAGAAGAGCTGATTGGTGTCCCACGCGAGGATGACGAAGCCGGCGGCGCAGATGCTGTTCATGGGCACGGCGCGGCGATCGAAGACCGGCGCGAGCAGGAGCAGGCTGCCCATGATCGTGGCGCGAACACAGCTCGCGGTGAGGCCGGTGACGAGTGCGTAGAAGGCGAGCAGCGGCAGGGCGACGAGTAGCGCGGGCGCGCCGGTGACGCGGATCATGCGGAGAAGCACGAGGACCATCGCGGCGAGCATGGCGACATTCAGGCCGCTCACGGCGAAGAGATGCAGCGTGCCGGTGCGTTGGAAAAGCTCGCGCGCGTCATCGGGTGTGTCGCCGCGCAAGCCGAGGACCATGCTCTGGATGAGGGCAGCGATCTCGGGCGAATCCTGGAGGTCGGCCGCGAGCTGGCGTTGAATCCACTGCCGCGCGGAAATCGCAAACTGCCAAACGCGGGAGCCCGCATCGTGACCAACGATCGTTCCATCCACGGCAAAGCGCACTTCGATCTCCGACCACACGCCAGTGCGCTGCAGGTAGCGGGTGAAATCAAACTGCCCGGGGTTGCGCTTCGGCGCGACATTTCGCGCGCTGCCGGTGAGCGTAAGCCGGTCGCCGTAGCGAGGAACCGCGCTGGCCCAGGTGACATTCATCCGCACGCCGCGCGATGGCACGGGCAGGTCGGATTGCTCGATTTCCAGCGGAAAAAAGCAGGTCACGTTTTTGTCCCAAAACTCGGGACGCTGCGGTTCCGCGGCGACGATGCCGGTGGCGCGAATCACGCGCGGCTGCCCGGCGAGGATCTCGGCGATGGCCCGCGCCGGGTCATGGTGAAAGCGGAGCGTGTGCAGCGTGAAGAACGTCGCACCGGTGAGGGCGATGCAGCCGAGCACGCTCGGGCGCCAGAACATCCACGCGGCGAGGAAGAGCGAACCTGCGATCCACGGGACGAGCGGGGCTGGCCAGCGATCAGCGGCGGCGATGCCGAGGATCGCAGCGAGCACGAGCCCTAGGAAGGGCTGGCGCGGGCGCAATACCGGGAGGGACATCGCGCGCGAGCATCGCGAATGCGCCGCAGCGGAACAAGCCGCCGCACCGAGAAAGGCGGCAATCAAGAAAGCATGTCATCCCGAGCGGAGTGTAACGAAGCCGAGGGACCTCAGCCGTCCGGAAGGATCGGGGATCATTCTGTCATCCGAGGTCCTTCGACTCCATTCCTCGCCTCCTTCGCCCGCCCGAGGAATTCCGCTCAGGATGACAGGCGTTTGCTAATCCGAGCCGTTTCTAATTCTACCCCCACCCGCCCTACTGCGCCTTGGCACTGCGCTGGTTGTATTCCGGGTAGCGGCTTTGCAGCAGGTTCAGCGTCTTCTTCGCTTCCGCTTCGTTGCCTGCTTTTTTGTAGGCGCCCACCGCTTTCTCCAGCGCCCGCGGCGTGACCGCTTCGTCGTCGATCACTGCGCTCACTGCACGGTAGGTCTTCGCCGCTTCCTCGAACTGTCCGCGGGCCACGAGGATGTCGCCCGTTGCGATGCGTCCCTCGCCGTTGAGGGTGCCTTCGGGTTGTAATGTGAGCGCGGCATCGACCGCATTTTTCGCGGCATCGAAATCGCCGTTCCCGATCTGCGCCTGCGCGAGTTCGAGCAGGCCGGCGGCGCGGGGAATCGGGTCTTTCACGCTGCGGAGATAGGTGTCCAACGCGGTCACGGCTTCCTTGTACTGCTGGAGCTTCACGCGGCTGCGCCCGAGGAAAAGATGGTCGTCCGGGGCGACTTCTTCGCGCGGCGTGAGGAGCTGGAAGTAGGTGCTCGCCCGATCATAGGTGCCTTCCTTGTAGAGCTCCGTGCCGAGCCAGCGGAGGATCTGGGCGGGCACCTTTTCCTTGCCCTCCTTGGTGTAGAGTTCGATCTCCTTTGCGGTCTCGTTTTTGTCCTCGAGATTGAAAGCGGCGAGCAAGACCCGGAAGCTCGCCTTTTCAAAGAACTGCTCGCGATCCATCTCGCGCGCGACGCGCAGCGGGGCCATGCACTCCTTGTAATTCTTCGCCTCGAACGCCGCCCAGCCGACCCAGTAGTTTGCCTGCGCTTTCGCCGCGGTGTTCGGGAAGTCTTTCAGCAGCATCTTAAACGCCTCGACCATGCCCGCGTTGTCGCCCTGCTGACCGAGGATCAGCGCTTTTTGCTGGAGCGCGATTTCGCGTTCCTTCGCCTTGGGAAAGCGAGTGACGATCTGGTCGTAATCCTTCAGCGCGGCGCTGTGATTTTTCAGTTGCTGATAGGCGAGCGCGCGTTGGATCAGCGCGTAGGACACGGACTTGTTCGTCGGGTGTTGATCGATGAACGCGGTGAACGCCTTCACGCCGCGATCGAGGTCGCGGAGTTGGATGTAACAGAACCCAAGCTTGAAAAGCGTCTCCGCCTTAAAAGCGCCGCTGAGCGCGCGCGACAACTCGAGTGCGGAGTAAAGCGGCAGCGCGTTTTGGTAGTCGCCCTTTTTGTAGAGCGCCTCCGCTTTCATCAGCGTGATCTGGTCGCGCTCGGCGGCGTCGGGATTCGTCTGTAGATAGGCGTCGATCTCGGCGACGAGGCCGGGGTCGTCACTGGCGTAGAGCAGCTTGAGTCGGGCGTATTGCGCGTCGCGAGCGATCGCGGTGGACGGATAGTCGAGGGCAATCTGTTCGTAGAGCGTGCGGGCCTCGGTGGTTTTGCCGAGCTGGCGTGCGGAGTTGCCGGCGAGGAGCAGGAGATCCGGGCGCGAATCAGAGCTGAACTCATCCTTCGTCTCGGTGAATGTTTTGTAGACCTCTTCGTATTTCCCCGCGTCAAATTGCAACCGCAGAAAGCCGACCCGCGCGACCTCGCGCCACTTTGCATTGCCGGGCAGCGTGATCGCATCCGTGAGCACCTTTTCCGCCTTGGCCGGCTGCTCGAGGTCGATCAGCCACAAGCCGGAGCGGACCGTCGCCTCGATTTTCAGATCCTCGTTCGTGGTCTCTGCGGCGAGCGACTGGACTTGCTTGAGCGCGTCGGCGGTGCGGCCGCTCTCGCGGAAAAGGAGTGCGAGCGAAAGGCGGCTCGCGTCCTGGTACGGATTGTTTTCCGCGGTGCCCGTCAGCTCTTCGTAGGTCAGGCGGGCATC
>JANPHH010000432.1:0-2309 GCA_031424375.1 Chthoniobacter sp.
CTCACTTTGCGGTGACGCAAAAATTTCAAAAACCTGTCATCCCGAGCGGACTGGAGGGAGCCTAAGCGACCAGAATGCAGTCGAGGGACCTCGGGGTGCCGGAAGATCAATGATCCTCCGCAGGCCGGGGTCCCTCGGGTACGTTACACTCCGCTCGGGATGACAGGCTTTCTGGGCCAGCGCCACCTCAACCACGCAACGCCGCGACGAGGTAAAATGCGCCCGCTGCCGCGATCACGATCGAAGCGTAACGCATCGCGCCCGCGGCGAATCGCTCGCGTGCTTCGGGTTGTTTCAGCAGCGCGCAGACGACGGCGATGAGGCAGAAGATCGGCAGCACCACCACCTGATGCCCGATCTCCACCCCGAGGCTGAACCCGGCGAGTGCCGTGCCGATCGACACGCCCGTGAAACCCTGCATCGCATCGAGCAAACCACCGGCGAATCCGAGGCCGTGAAACAGCCCGAACCCAAACGCGACCAACAGCCGCAGCGGGCCATGCGTCGCCGAGGGACGCACGACATTCTGCAGCGCCACGGCCACGATGCTGAAGGCGATCACCGGCTCGACGATCCGCGGCGAGAGCCGCACCACATCCAGCACCGAGAGCGTGAGCGTGATGGTGTGCGCCAGGGTGAACGCGGTGACCACGGCGATGAGTTCCCGGAACCGCCGCGTCGCGACCACCAGCGCGGCCATGAAGAGCAGATGATCCCAGCCTTCCAAAATGTGGTAGACCCCGTGGTGCAGATATTCGCCGAAGATGGAACGGTGCGGCGCGGGCGGCGCGGCCGCGGTCAGCGCGATGTGCAGCGGTTCGCGGTGGGTGAAAAGCTGCGGCTCACCGAGCGCCGCGCCATCGCGGGAAACGCGCACGAGGAACGTCGCCTCCCAGCGATTACCCGGCGCGAAGTCGATCTCGTTGAGCAGCGACTGCCGCGCGATCAGCTCTGCGCCGCCCGTGAGCGGATAGCGGAGATCGTAAGTCACGAAACCTTTCGCGGAGGTGTCGCTGGACGGCGTCACCTTTTCCACCGACCCGCGCAGCGCCTGGCCATCGGCGAGGATCTCCACTTTCGCGAGCACGTAGTCGCCGTGCTGGCGCCACGCATCTTCGAGTCGATCCGGCGCTTTCGCCCCGGAGAATGCCGACTCGACGAAGACCTGTTCATTCGAGACGCGGGCGCGGATCGCGAGGTGATCGGGGTGAATCTCAAATTCCATCGTGCCCTGCGCCACGGGATGCGCGCAGGCGGCAGCGGTGAGGAGGAAGAGGGCGAGCAGGCGGGTGATCATCGGTGAAAGTGGAAGCTCTGATGTCGCGGGTCGGCTTCACTCGCGGCGCGGATGAGTTCCCGGCCGCGCGCCAGATTGCCGGCGCTCATCGAGATCATGCCGGCGTGGTAAAGGATGTGCGCGTCGCGGATGCCGGTGGCGAGCGCCTTTGCCGCGGCGGCCTCCGCTTCCGCATGCTCCCCGGCGAGCGAGAGCGCCCACGCGAGGGCGTCGTAAGCCTGCACGCTCTGGCGCTGCTCGAGGTCGCGGCGGGCGAGGCGCACGGCTTCCGCGGGATCGGGCCGCGCGTCGCAGAGGAAGCCGGCGAGATGGTGGACGTAGAGCGATTCCCCGCGGTCGATCGAGGCGCGATAAGCGGCCTGCGCGCGGTCGTAGAATTCTTTCATCTCCGCCTCGCGGCCCGCCGCCTTCGCCACGTCGCCGGCCGCTTGCTCCAGCTCGGGCCGGCCCGTTTCCTTGATCAGCGGGCGGAGGAGTTCCAGCGCCGCGTCGTATTCCCCGCGCGCAGCGTGAAGTTCGGCGCGGTGTTCGTTCACCACCCAGTCGCCGGGCGCGAGCCGGGCGGCTTCGTCGTAGGCGGTTTGCGCGGCGTCGAGCTGGCCGCGGCGAAAGGCGAGTTCGCCGCGCTGGGTCAGCGCCCACGGGAGAAGGTCGGGCGTCGCGCGGGAATCGCTGCGCGCCCAGTCGATCGCGGCGTCCCAGTGTTTCGCGGCGTCGTCCACTTTCCCATGGATCCATGCCAGCCGCGCCTGCCGGCTCTGTGTGTAGACGGAATCCGGATCGAGCGTGCACAACTCCTCAAGCGTCGCCGCCGCCGCGGTGTAGTCGCCCCCCTCCAGCAGTGCATCGAAGAGCGCATGCGCGCCGCCGAGTTGGGCGGGTTTGTGCTGGCGAAACTCCGCGGCCGATTCGCGCGCCGCGACGAAACGATGCCCCGCGAGGGCGACGCGGGCATCGAGGAGAATGGCCGCGGTATTGAACGGCGCGCCGCCCACTTTCAGCGAAGCCTCGG
>JANPHH010000433.1:0-2928 GCA_031424375.1 Chthoniobacter sp.
TTTCGTCCGGTCCGGTGCCTGGGAAGAGCGGACGATGGATGAGCGCCATTGAGGGGCGTCCGTCCGGATCGGAGATGGCGACGGGAAAGAGCAACGCGTCTTTGTTGGCGACCTCGTTGAAGTCCACGCCTTCATACGGCATGAAGATCGCCAGCCCCAATCGCTGCCAGTGAAACAAATCTTCCGACATGGCGAGCGCGATGCGTGGCCCCTGAGATGAAAGCGCCGTGTAAGTCATCACGTAGCGTTGCAGCGGCTCGATGAAAGTGATGCGCGGGTCTTCGCAACCGCCGCCATCGGGACGGAGTTCGTAATCGGCCTCCGGCTCCAGCGCGATGCCAAGTCGCTCGACGCCCACGGGGTCGCCGGCTTCGTTGAAGCGCACGCGCGCGATGCCAATGCGCGAGTAATTTCCCTGCGCCACCAACCGGGGAAACAGATAGAGCTGCCGGTCGCGACCGCGCGCCGATGCCGGATTCAACACGCCTTCCACCTCCATCGGATTGCCCGGCTCCGGCTCCATCACCACCCCGAGTCGCTGCAACTGGAAAGGGTGACTCGCGATGTCTGGATCGGTGATCGGCTTCATGGCATGCCCGGTCTCAGGACGCATCGAATTGTGTTTTCATGTTCGGCTCATGCTCAATGGTGCTTGTAAAAGCCGACGCCTTTGATGTCGTTCCACGAGGTTGTTTGGTGGCAGAGGAAGCATTGGTTGACCTTGGCATTCGGTTGGCAGGCGACTTTCATGGAGATCATTTGAAAGTGCATCATGTAGTGACTCGGCGGGGCTTGATGGCATTGCGCGCAGGACTGCGAGGCGGATGAAGGGTGGCGATATTCAGCAATCGTCCACTTCGCAGTGGCGTGGCATTGCGCGCAGTCGTTGCCAAACAGGCCGCGATGCCGGTCTTTGGTTTGGTGGCACGTCGCGCAGTTCAGCAGTGCTTCTTCGGGTTGCAGATGAGCGAGCGCCGATTGCGGGGCGGCGGTGCTTTGTTCGATCCAGCGTTTGATTTGCGACACGTCCACACCCGCTCGCTGCGGCTCGCGTTTGAGCTGCTTGAGGCCGATGCGTGCGAGCGCAGCGTGATCCATATTTGTCGTGCTCGCGACTCGACCTTGATGTTCGAGATGGCAGACTGCGCATTCGCTGATCTCCCCGTGGAAGGTGCTCGGCTGGCGTTGGAGCACGGACTTGTTGTCGGCGTGGCAGACCATGCAGTTCTTCGCCTCGACTCCCTTGTTCGCGGTGTGGCAGGCGGCGCAGTTATTGGCGAGAAAGCCGTGCGGCTGCGATAGCTCTCCGGGAAGGACGGTGTGCTGCCAGGAGGCGGGCGAGAGGATCGCGCGCGCCGTCTTATCCCGATGGCGAGAGGAGAAGGCAAAGAAAGCTAACGCGAGCAGAGCGAAAGTAAGTGCCGCAAACAGCAATGCCTTTTTTATAGTCATGAAAACCACCTCAGTCCGAAATGAATCCCCGCCCAGATGTGCAGCCCGAGCAACACATAGAGGAGCACGGAGAGAACGATGTGCAGCTTCAAGGATAGGGCGAACAAGCGTTTGAAAAACTCGTGCGTGCGCACTGCATACTCCAGGTCCGCCACGGATTCGGCGATGCGGGTGACTTCACCGGCGGGACTGCCGGAGGAGAGATCGATCCCGATTGAGGCCAGTCCTGCCGCGAGCAGGGGCGACTTGGGCAGGCCGCGCATTTCGACCGGCGTGTTTTCGAGCACTCCCCACGCATGGTCGAGATCGCCGCGGGCCGTCTGGAGCAGGAGTAACTTGTCTTTGATCTCATGCGTAACGTAGCTGAGCAGATAGCGAAGGGCGAACCCACTGACGACGACGAGCAGCATCACTGCCGTCAGCGCGATGCCCAGTGAGCTTTCATATTTGTGACCGGTGTGGATGATCGCGAGCAAAGGGCCGAAGATGCCCGCATAGACATGCACGGTGAGCTGCGTCTGCATCGTCACATGCTTGGTGAGCCGCGCGTTGATCGCGGGGATGCGCTTGACGATCGGATATGCGAGCGGGATGAGCATGAGGGCCGCGCCCGCGATCCCAAACACCGCGCCGATTCCACTCCCCGCAAAGCGCGGAGAGCTATGAAAGAGGAAGCCGAGCCAGCTCAACAGCAGGACGCTGAGGATGCCGGTCATGACGATGCGTTCGCGATCTTTCATAGGCTATGCCTCCACGGCGATGTCGCCTTTCGGGATTGCCTGACAGGCGAGGATGATGCCGTTGGTTTTATCGTCAGCATCGAGCGAATCCTCCACCGCCATCGTGACCTCACCGGAAGTCATCTTCACCTTGCACAAGCCGCAGGTGCCGACGCGGCAGGAGTTTTGGATCCCGATGGAGAGCTCTTCGGAAAGTTCGAGCACGGTCTGCCCATCTTTGATCTTCGCCGACTTGTTGTTCTTGGAAAATGTGACGGTCGGGCCGGTCGCGCGGGCCGTCGGTTTGGCGGTAGTGCCGGCGGCGGCGGGGGCAGGCTTGGTTGCGCCGAAGAGTTCGGACTTCACCTGATCCGGCGGAACGCCCAGCTCGGTGAGGAGCGCCTTGGTCGCTTCCATCATCGTCGGCGGTCCGCAGATGTGGATTCTTCGCGAAGCAAGATCGGGAACCGTTTGCGTGAGCAATTCCTTGGTGAGTCGTCCCCGCGGGCCTTTCCAGTCTATCCCTTCTGCCTTCGTGCTCGTGACCGCGACGCGAAGCTATGGATTGCGTTGCTGAAGCGCGGCGACTTCATCCGCGAAAATGAAATCGGCGGGAGTGCGGCAGGTATAGATAAAGAAGATGTCGCCGGGCCACGCGCGCTCGGTGAGATAGCGCGCGATGCTCACCATCGGCGTGATCCCCACGCCCGCGGAGATGAGGACGATGCTCTCCGCCTCGGTTCCATCGAACGTGAAT
>JANPHH010000434.1:0-22771 GCA_031424375.1 Chthoniobacter sp.
AGGCTGAGTGAGGTTGAAGTCTTTCAACCTGAACTCTGCACCGCTCCCACCGCACACGCGCGCGATCGAAGTGCTCCGCAAACTCCAACAAGCCGTGCCCGCCTACAGCCGCCGCTTCCTCGAATTCATCGAAACGAGTTTGAGAGATCGACGCGCAGATTAGCAAAAAGCCATGTCATCCCGAGCGGAGTGTAACGAAGCCGAGGGACCTCAGCCTCCGAAGGATCATGGATCTTCCTGCACCCCGAGGTCCCTCGACTTCATTCTGGTCGCTTAGGCTCCCTCCATTCCGCTCGGGATGACACGCTAAGAGAGGTTAAAATTTCTGAACCTGAACTCTGCACCGCTCCTACCGCACACGCGCGAGATCGAAGTGCGCCGCCATCTCCTACAAGCCGTGACGGCCTCCGACCGCAGCTTTCTCGAAATCATCGAAGCGAGTTTGAGAGATCGACGCGCAGATTAGCAAAAAGCCATGTCATCCCGAGCGGAGTGTAACGAAGCCGAGGGACCTCGGCCTCCAAAGGATCATGGATCTTCCTGCACCCCGAGGTCCCTCGACTGCACTCCGGTCGCTTAGGCTCCCTCCATTCCGCGCGGGATGACAGGCTGAGTGAGGTTAGAGTTTCCAAACATGAATCCCGCACCTCTCCCGTCGATCGGCGTGATCACGCCGTCGTTCCGACAGGCGGGTTACATCGCGCAGATGATCGAGTCCGTGCGCGAACAGAACTATTCGACGCTCGAGCATTGGATCATCGACGCCAAGTCCGATGACGGCACTGCGGAGGTTGTCGCCGGGTTCCAATCGCTGCCCTATCTCCGCTGGATCTCCGAGCCTGATCGCGGCCAGAGCGATGCGATCAACAAAGGCGCGCGGCTCGCTGGCACCGAGATCATCGGCTGGTTGAACGCGGACGATCTTTATTTTCCCCATGCCCTCCGCGCGGTCGGCGAGGCGTTCCGCGACAACCCCGGCGTCGATGTCATCTATGGCGGCGGGGTGAAGGCGGATGCTGCGGGATTCGTGCTCAAGAAGGTGCCCGCGCGCCCGTTCGATCCGCGCCTGTTGCGCTACCGTTTTTATGTCCTGCAACCGTCGCTCTTTTTTCGGCGGCGACTTTTCCTCGAAGTCGGCGGGCTGAATGAAGCGAGTCACTACGCCATGGATTGGGAGCTGATGCTGAAATTCGCCGAGCGCTCGCGCATCCTCGCCATCCCGCAGGTGCTGTCGCAGCTCCGCTGTTATCCGGACACGAAAACCTCCACCGGCGGCTGGCCGCGACTGCGCGAGATCGCGGAGATCGGGCGAAAGTTCAACGGTCCGCTGGATCGCAACTACCTCTCCTTCCGGGCGCGCGAATTCGTCTCCCGCATCGCTGACCCGCGCGCGCAGGAATTCGGCCGCCAGCTCGTCGACCGCATTACCGACGGTCTCTTCGGCGGCAGCGGCCTGATGGTGCAAGGGTGGCCGAAATGACCCGTGCCTTGCGCCTCGGTTTCCTTTACCTGCCCGGTCGCCGCTCCCGCCTCCCTGAACTCCGCGACGGCACGGTGCCGAGCGAGTTCTTCTACGGCGCGGCCGAACTCGCCGCGGCGGGACATACGGTCGAGCATTTCGAGTTTGGAGAAACCTGCAGTTCGTCCGCGCTGGCCGCCGCCCTCGATGTGCTGCGCCGCAGTTATCTCACGCCGCCGAAAGTTTTCGGCCACACGCTCCTGAACGCCTGGAATCTCGCGCCCCAACTCGCCGCCTTCGACGCCGTCGTCGCGACGGTAGCGCACCACGGCTTCGCGCTCGCGGCGTGCGCCGCGCTCGGCCGGTTCAATACACCGCTCGTTACGATCCAATGCGGTCTTTTGCATCAGGAGTTTTCCAGGCCGCGCCGGGCGATCACCCGCGCGCTGCTCAATCGCATGCACTCGGTTTTCTTCGGCGATGCGGAACACGCACCGACGCTCGCGCAATTTGCTCCCGAGCCGGAACGCTTGTGCGTCAGCCAGTTTGGCGTCGATCCGCAGTTCTGGACGCCTGGTGGAACGCGAGAGGATTTCGTCCTCGCGATCGGCAATGATCCGCGGCGTGACTATCCCACGCTGCTCGCCGCAGCCGCGAAAATCGGCGCGCCCATCCGGATCGTCACGCGGCTGCCGCTCGCGGAGCCGTTGCCTCCGAACGTCACCGTCCTGCGCGGTTCATGGCACGACCGCGCGCTTTCCGATGCGGACATACGCGACCTCTACCGCCGCGCCGCCTGTGTGGTGACGCCGCTGCACGATTCGCTCCAGCCGTCCGGTCAAAGCGTGACGCTGCAGGCGATGGCGTGCGGGACGCCGGTGGTGCTCACCGACACCCGCGGACTTTGGAATCGCTCCCGGCTTCGCGACCGTGAAAACATCCGCCTCGTGCCACCCGCCGATTCCCATGCACTCACCGCTGCGGTTCGCGACCTCCTAACCACCGACACGACGACGATGCGCGCCGCCGGTCTGGAAACCATTCGCCAGCACGGAAACATCTCCGGCTTCGCCGCCGGGATCGCCGCCGCGTGCGAACGCGCGATCGCCACGCCATGAACACGACACCCCGCATCATCGGCATCGTCCTCGTGCGCAACGAAGACCTGCACATCGAACGCACCCTGCGGAATGCGGCGGCATTTTGTGACCTGATCCATGTCGCCGATCACCAGTCCACCGACGGCACCGGCGCGATCCTCGCGCGACTCGCGGGAGAGTTCCCGAATCTCCGCATCCACCCCATCGCCGACCCGCGCGAGTCGAACGATCTGCTGCATGAGTACGTCGGCACGCCGACATGGGTCTTCGGCATCGATGGCGACGAGATCTACGATCCGGCCGGGCTCGCGGTCCTGCGCGAGGAGCTGTGCGCCGGACGCTACGACGAGTGGTGGGTCGTCTTCGGCAATGTGCTGAACTGCGAGGAGATCGACCTTGCCGCGCGCACGGCCACCGGCTATCTCGCACCGCCCTGCCGCAGCATGACGAAACTCTACAACTTCCGCATGCTGAAAGAACTCGACCGCACCGCACCGCAGCGGCTGCACAGCCACAAGGGCCGCGACGTCTTCCACCCGCCCTACCACGCGCTGCTCCGCCACGATCTCTACAAGAAGACGGCGTGGGAAGAGGCGCGGTTCCGCTGCCTGCACGCGTGCTTTCTCCCGCGCAGTTCCAGCGAAGCGATGGGCAGCGGCCGCGAGAATGTCTCGGAAAGTCTCCAGCCGATGCGCCGGCTGAAACGCGTGGCCAACGCGGTGCTGGGCCGCAAGTCGGCGAGCGACTACAAACGCGACAAATACATGCGCGGTCCACGCGTGACGGTCGACGCCTCCCCATTTTTCCCGTGATCAAGCTCGAGCAGTTCAAGATGAACCCCGTCGAGGAGGAAATCCTCGGCCGACTGGTGCGCGCCGCAGCGCCGAAGACGATCGCTGAGTTCGGCTGCGGGCTGACCACGCGGTTCTGGGCTCAGCAGACCACGGCGGAGATCATGACGTGGGACAACTACCCGGAGTGGATTGCCGAAGTGCAGGAACTCTTTCGCGGTGAGCCGTGGCTGAGCCGCATCGACTTCCGCCGCTACACGGTGACGCCGGAAGGCCCGCGCGGCATCGAGAAGGATCCGGTGCCGTGGAACGGCGAGAAATTTGACTTTCTCTTCCTCGACGGTCCGCGCTCGGCGCACCCACAGAACTTCGGCCGCAGCGGCACGTTTCGCTTTGCCACGATGCACGCGGCGGAAGGTGCGACGATCGTCTGGCATGATGCGCAACGTCCGCACGAAAAGGAGATGGCGCGGCGTTACTTCGGCCACTGCGCGCGGCAACGCGAGGGCAGCGTGGGCTGGTGCAAATGGGAGACGCCCGCGGGCGGCGGGCGGCAACTGATCAATCGACTGAACCCTTTTGCCTGACTGCATGGCCACCGCCACTCCCGGACTCGACCTCGCCTGGCTGGAAAGCCTGACCGAGCGCGTGCCGGCGTATCTCGAGCGGTTGAAGGTGGGCGACAAGCCGGGGCGCTATCTGCCGTGCGAACGCGGCGCAACGCCGATCGGACGCGAGATCGGGCTCGGGTACTCGTGCTTCGCATTGAAGCTGGAGCACATCCTCGGCACGTGGTCCGCGCTGGAGGAAAGTGAGCGCGTCGCGCGGATCGAGTTCATCCAGCGCTATCAGGTCGGCGGAACGAGTCAGGGCGCGTTCGTGGATTTGCCGCAGGTCGAGTTTCTGCAGCGGGGCACCTGGCGTGACGCGGTGTGGAAGTTTTTCGGCCGGGGCCAGCCGAAGGATTTGAGCCAGACGATCGTCCTCGCGGAAACGAAGCAGGCCATCGCCACGCTGGCCCAGGTGGATGCCGAGCCGCGCGTGCCTTTTCGTGATTTTCCGCTGACGCCGGAAGGGGTGCGGCGGTTTTTCCGGAGCAAGGATTGGTCGCATCCGCGGGAGGCCGCCGGCCAGAGCGCGGCCCTGGTGGTTTTTTTGAAAACGCAGGCGCCCGCGCTGCTTGCGCCCCGCGACGTCGAGGAGCTGCTGGAGATCTGCCGCGACTTTTATGCCGGCCTCGCGGATGAGGAATCAGGCACCTATTTTCGCGGCCGGCGCCCAGCGCAGAGTGAACTGATCCATGGCGCGATGAGGGTGCTGGTCGCGCTGGCGTGGCTCGACGTGAGCCCACATTTCCCTGAGCGGCTCATCCACACCTGTCTCGCGCAGCCACCGTCGCCAGATGGCTGTCACCTCGTGGATGCGGTCTATGTCCTGCATCAGAGCGTAGGCGGCGAACCGTCGCGCACCGTGCGCGCCTATCTCTCACATGCCATCGAAATGATTCGCCGGCATGGCCACGACGACGGCGGATTCTCTTTCTATACCCGCCGCGCGCAGACGAACTATCACGGCGTCCCCATCTCGCGCGGGCTCGAGGAAAGTGACATCCAAGGCACCTGCCTGCTCACCTGGGCGCTCGCGATGATCTGGAAAATCCTCAGCCCCGAAACCGCCGCATGGCAGACGATCCAACCATGAGGCACAGGAGGAAGCTGACTCACGCCAACGCAGCCGGCGAGACGACGGGAGGTGCGCCATCGCTTTTCTGAAACAACTGCTCGGCGAGCGCCGCCTCGCTCGAGTGCGCCCGCCCGTGGCGCCGGTGGCGCGGCTCGCGATCAATATGCGGCCGATCTTTGCCTCGTGGGGCGGAGGCAATCAGTGGCTGCTGCAGCTTTCGCGTTACCTGCAATTCAGCGGCTATCACGTGCAGTACGATCTCCGCGGCGAGGTCGATGGCATTCTCATGAATCACGGCGGGCTGACCGGAGACCTCAGCATCAGTCTCGATGAGGTCAAGGCCTACCGGGCACGGCACCCGCGCGTGCGGATTCTGCATCGCATCAATGACAATGACGTGCGCAAGAAGACGACCGAGATGGACGCGCGCCTCGCGCGCTTCGACACCGTCGCGGACCACACCGTCTTCATTTCCGAATGGCTGCGCGATCATCATGCGTCGATCTGGTTCGACCGAGCGAAGCAGCACTCGTGCATCCTGAACGGCGCCGACCCCGCGGTCTTTCATCCCATCGGCAGCCGCGCGTGGCAGCCGGGCGAGCCGTTGCGGCTGGTCACCCACCATTGGTCGGACAACTGGATGAAAGGTTTCGCCGTCTATCGTGAGATCGACGAGATGATCGCCGCCGGCCAACTCCCGGGGATCGAACTCTGGATCATCGGCCGCTGGCCAAAAGACCTGACGTGGAAAGCCGCGCGGACCTTTCCGCCGGACACGGGGCCCGGGCTCGCGGCCTTGCTCCGGCAGTGCCACGTCTATGTCACCGCTTCGCTCTATGAGCCGGGCGGAATGCATTACATCGAGGGCCTGCAATGCGGCCTCCCGGTCATCTTTCACGAAGATGGCGGCGGCATTGTGGAGCTCGCGCGCAAGCACGGCCTCGGATTCCGCGAGGACGTGGCCGGCGCCATCCATGCCATCCGCGAGCGCTACGCAGAATTTCGGAGCGGCGTGCTGGCCTCGCCACCTTCCGGCGATGGGATGTGCCTCGCCTTTCGTGAAGTGATCCAGGCCACGCTGGCCGGCAATCTATGACTCACTATTCTTTCGGCGACTGGCTGAAAAACTTCGATGATGCGGCGCGCAAGGAGCGGGTCTGGAAGTTGGGATTGCTCACCGGTTTGCGCGGCGAATCGGACGGCACGTTTCGCCCGGCGAATTTCGAGCGCGGGCTGGTCCTCGACCGCGTGGTCGAACTTCGCAAGCCGCGCCAGATTCTCGAGATTGGGACCGGCCGCGGCCTCGGCTCCTTTGCGATGGCGGCGGCGGGCCGGGCCTACGGCGTGGATCTCGAAATCACGACCGCCGACATCCTCCCGCTTTCCCAGCCGCAGGATTACGCCATCGAGATCGCCGGCCAGCGCCAGCGTCTCCGCGCGAGTTGCGAGGAGATTTGGAATGCACACCTCGATCCGGAACTCACTCGCCGCATCACGCCGCTCACCGGCCGCACCACCGCGACGCTGCCGCGGCTCGTGCGCGAGGGCCGCCGCTTCGACTTCGTTTTCATCGATGCCGGCCACGATCTTTTTTCCGTCGCGCACGATCTCATCTATTCGGCGCAACTGCTCGCTCCCGGCGGCGCAATCCTCATGGATGATTTCGCGCCGCTGGAAGACTTCGGGCTCGGCACCTGTGTGGCGCTGACCCACGCGCGCCGGCTCTTCGCGCAGGTGGAACTCCTTACTTCCGAAGGCGTGATCTATGGCGGCGCGGTGCGGCCCGAGGCGCCTCGCGGCATGCTCTTTCTCTCCGAGTTGCGCGGCCTGATCCACGTGCGTCGCAGCATGTTTCCGCTCTGGCGGCTCGCGGGCTTCCTCCTCGACCGCTGCTATAGCCCGCGGTTTTTTCCCGCACGGCTGGCTTGAGCGATGGCGGATCTGCGCGGCCTCGTTTGGAAAATTCTCCGGCTGCCCTCGCGGCTGCGCTTTCGCAGCTCGCTGGCCCGCCGAACCGGTACGCCGCCCGCTTCGGGCGTGGCGCTCCACTACGGCGGAGCGCTCGATCGCCCTCCGGGTGGGATCATCGCGGGCGGTGCGGTGAAGCTGCTGCACCTCGCCCAGCGCTGGCCGGAGCAGGAGAATTTCAACCTCCTCTATCTGGTGAGCAGCGTGCCGCCAGCGCACGCGCTGGATCTCGTGCGTTGGGCAAAATCGCGCGGCGCAAAGTTCGTGTGGAACCAGAACGGAGTCGCGTTTCCCGCCTGGGCTGGGAATCGCAGCGCGGAGACGAACGGGCCGATGGCCATGCTTCTCGGACTGGCGGACTTCGTGGTTTACCAAAGCGCGTTTTGCAAGTTGAGCGCCGATCGTTTCCTCGGTCCGGCGCCGTGTGCTTCGGAGGTGCTTTTCAATCCGGTCGATCTTCGCGAGTTCACGCCCGGGGCGCATCCGATGCCGGTCACGTGCTGGCAGTTGCTCACGGCGGGCACGCACCACGATCCCGCGCGCGTGCTCGGGCCGATTGAGGCGCTCGGACATTTGCGCGACGCCGGTTGTCCCGCGCACCTGACTGTCGCCGGCGCGCTGCGCTGGCCGGGAGCCGAGGCGCAGGTGGAGCAGACGATCGCGCGTCTCGGACTGCGCGAGGCGGTGACGCTGCGGCCGGCGTTCAAACGTGCGGAGGCCGCTTCGATTTACCGCGCGGCGCATGTGCTCCTCCATCCGAAGTATCACGATCCATGTCCCACCGTCGTGATCGAAGCGCTGGCGTGCGGCCTGCCGGTGATCGCCTCGCGGAGTGGCGGCATGCCGGAACTGGTCGGCGAGGATGGCGGGGAATTGATCGACGTTCCGCTGAGCTGGGATCAGGCCGCCGCGCCGGAGCCGGAGCAACTGGCGAATGCGGTGATGCGGATGATTCCGAACTGGCCGGCACGCAGCCGGGCCGCACGGGCGCGGGCGGAGCGGTTGTTCAATGCAAACACGTGGGTCGAGGCACACCGGCAGATTTTCGAGCGGACGCTCTCCGCATCGTCTCGCCCGACATGATGACCAAGTCTTTCACCGGGTCGCAAGCATGGCCATAACCCGCCTCCATCTCACCGCCGGGGACAGCGTCGGGTGGGCGATTGACGAGGATATGCGGCTCGTGCGCGAATCCCTCGCGGGCGTTTGCGAGATCACTTCGCTCGCGCGTGCTCAAGCCGTGCACTGCGGTTGGTGGGTCAATTTGCTGCCGTATTCCCGCGCGGATTTCCGGGGCAAACACGTCATCTGCTCCGCGGAAAACCCGCCCTATTATTACGTCACGCTGCCGGAGTTTCTGAAGGCCCGCGACCTGGTTACCACCTGGATCGCGCGTTCGCGCGAGGCCGCGGCACAATTCTCCGCGCTCGGCATCGAGAGCCGCTACGCGCCCTACACCTTCGATCCGGCGATCTTTCACCCCCTGCCCAAGGATCATCCGGAAGTCGCCGCGCTGCGGCAAAAGTGGCGCATTCCCACCGACCGATACCTGATCGCAAATTTTCACCGCGACACGGAGGGCGCCGACCTCCAGTCGCCAAAGCTGCAAAAGGGTCCGGATCTCTTTCTCGAAATCGTCGCCCGGCTCCACCAAGAGGGAGCACCGGTGCATGCGCTGCTCGCGGGGCCCCGCCGTTTCTGGCTCCGCCGGCAACTGGCAGAACGCGGCGTGCCGTTTTCGTTCGTGGGAGAAGACACGCAGGGGCGCGAGGATCTCGCGGTGAATACGCTGCCGCGCACAATGCTCAACGTCCTCTACAGCCTCGGGGATCTGCATCTCGTCACCTCGCGTTGGGAAGGCGGGCCGCAATCCGTCCTCGAATCCGCGGCGACGCGCTCGCCGATCCTGAGCACGGCGGTCGGCCTCGCCCACGAGGTGCTCGCGCCCGAGTGCCTCTTCACCAGCGTGCGTCAGGCTTGCGAGCTGGTGCGTTCCGACATCGCGACCGGATTTCTCCGCGGCTTCGTCGAGGCGCATTACCAGCGCGTGCAGGAGCATCACACGGAGCCGGTGCTGCGCGCGCATCTCGCCGCGATTTACGGATCGCTCGCGCCACTCGAGCAGCGCTCTGGCGCAATGCTCCGCGGGTTGCGCCGCCTGGCTGCGCGCGCGCGGCGATTGCTGCTGCGCCCGGCGCCCGTGCGGACTGTGGCGATCTTGCACCGGCCCGCGCCGGAGCCGGGCACGGCGTTCGACCGTTTTTTCGCCGCCCTCGCAGAAGAACTTGGCCGCCGGGGATGCCGCGTGCGCCGGGATTTGGAAGAGCGATCGGATGCGTGTGTCCTCGGCCATCTGCCGCCAGACGATGCACTGCGCCCGACCTTGGAGACGCTGCACGACATGCCTGTCATCGCCTTTCTCGATGATGCTGCGCCGGACCGCGCGTCCCGGGCCTGCACCCTTTTCCCCTCCCTGGATGCGCTCCTGCATGTTCACCGCGAGGGCAACCTGCCACCGCGCGCCCTCGTCTTCACCCCACCGATGACCGCAGTGCCCGGCGAAACGCCGCCCGCCGCGGATGACGTTTGCGTCGTCGCTGAGAATGACCCCTGGGCGGCGGGTCGCATCGAGCAGGCAATGTCGCGTGGCGTGCCGGTCGTCTATCCGCGCGACTCCGAATACCGGTCGGTGGTGTGGTTCGGCGGGCTGCCGTATGGCAATGCCGCGGAGCGCGAGGACAGACTCGCGGAGGTCCGCGCGGAATACGCGACCTATCAGCGGATGGCGGTGCCCGCCTCGCTCGCTACCGTCGCCGACCGCCTGCTGCGTCTGATTCCCATCTGTCGCGAACTCGCCAGCCATGACGATGCCGGCTGAACCCGCTCGAAAAACGCCGCGCGTCAGCGTGCTGATGACGATGTTCGACGCCGCGCGCTACCTGCGTCCGGCGATCGAGAGCGTGCTGGCGCAGACGTTTCGCGACTTCGAGTTCCTGATCGTGGACGACGGTTCCCGCGACGACAGCGCCGCCATCGCCGCGAGCTACGATGACCCACGCATCCGCCTGATTCCCAACCTGGAAAACCGCGGTCAAACCGTCTGCCTGAATCAAGGCCTGACGCTCGCGCGAGGCGAATTCGTGGCGCGCCTCGATGCGGACGACCTCGCGCAACCCGAGCGCCTGCGGCGGCAAGTCGAGTTCCTCGACGCTCATCCTGGCGTCGCTCTCGTCGGCAGCGAGGCGGAGCAAATCGACCCAGCGGGGCACGTGCTGGAGCGGGTCCGCCTTCCCGCCGATACGCTCTCCATTCGCTGGGCGAATCTTTTCGACAACAGTTTCCTGCACAGCGCCGTGGTCTTTCGCACCGCTCTGGTGCGACAAGAGTTTGGTGGCTACGACGAGTCCTTCCGGTGCAGTCAGGATTACGCGCTGTGGTCGCGCATCGCCCGACGCCACGAGGTGGCGAATCTTGCCGAGCCACTGGTCCGGCTGCGCGCCCACCCGGACTCGATGATGCGCACGCAGAGCACTCGGCTGGTGGAGGAAGCCGATCGCATCCAGCGGGACAATCTTGCGGCGCAGTTTCCCGACCGCGCCTTCCGGGAAGATGAATTCGCGCTCCTGCGGCAATTTCGTTTCCGCGTCGCGCCGGAGACGCTCCGAGCATTCCGCGCACTGCGGGAGGAACTGTTGCTGGCCTTCCGAAAAGCGTGGCCGGAGACGCAGGACTCGGCCGAATTTCGACGCACGCTGGCGCGGCAGCATGAACGGATCGGCTACAACCTCCTCGACGTCTCACGCCGCGATGGGCTGGCCGAACTTGCCCGCGCGGTGCGGGTCTTTCCCCCGGTGGCGCTCGAGATCCCCTGGATGCGCGTCGCGGCGCTCGCGGTTTTCGGAGAGACCGCCCGGGCCCTCCATCGCTGGATCTTCAGCAACCGGCCAGGTTAAGGGGGCGACGGCGCATTCCGCAGCCAGAGGGTGCGTTTTCCTGCCATCGGAACCGGTAAAAAACCGTTGTGCGTGGCGTAATCGATGAGAGGAGCCTCGAGGTGGTCGTCTTCAACGCCGGTAAGGATGCCGCCGGGGGGTTCGGGGGCGAGGAACGAATCGAGGTCGTCGGGACCGACGAGGTGATATTCCGCACGGCGCTGCTCGGGAACGTACCGCGCACTGCGCCAGGCGAACGGTCCGCTGGCAAACTCGGGATAAATCCGTAAACCTCCCGCGATCGGCCAAGCCGGGGCGAGGGTCAGAATCCGCCCGCGCGGAACGAGTTGACGGAGTTGAGCACCAAACGCGGCAGCCTTTGAAGAAAACCACTCTTCGCGCCGGGTGACCTCGTCCCATTTCGGAAAGGCGCCCTTGTCCTGGGAGGCAACATCATTGGCCCGAAAGGTGACAACGGAGGCGAGAATGGCGAGGAAGAGCGGAAAGATGTGCCAGACGGGCCGCTTGCCCTCGGCATCGACGCCGGTGAGAGCGATCCCGAGGAGCAGGAGGGGCATCAGGGCAAAGAAGTGCTGATACTGGTAACGGGAAGGGAGGAAGCAGCCGATGACGAGGAAGAGGGCTGTCCAACAGACGACGAGAACTCCCGTGCGATCAGGGTCGGCTGCTCCGAGGCGTTGGCGGGTGTCCCGAATGAGGACGGCAACGAAGGCGGCAAAAATCGGCCAGCCGGGAAGGACTACTTCCTTCGCGAGATAGCGGAGCTTGCGCCAAATGGCCGAGGTCTTTTGGATGCGCGTATTCTCGGGGTCGAGCAGCCGGAGGCGGGGAAACTCGAAGTTGTCAAAAATGAACGCTCCCGGCGTGGTGACCAGGAAGTAGATTGAAGGGGCGAGGGCCACGGTGGCGCCGACGGAAAAGGCGATCGCCATCGCGCGCCGGCGGGGGGCGTCGACCGGGAAGGAGAAGATGAGAGCGAATAGCGGCAGCAAGCAGGGCAGAAAGGTGAGGCGGGTGCCGATCGCCAAGCCGCAGGCGATGCCGCTCAGGGTGATGTAGGCACGCGAGTCGCGGTTCAGAGCGGCGACGTGACAACAAACCGCGAGCACGAGAAGAAAGGAGGGGAGCTCGTGGTTCCACGTCTTTCCGGCCGTGTAAAGAATGAGGGGGTCGAAGAGAAAGAAGGCACAGAGCGCGAGCAGAGTCAGGACGTAACCGCCCGTCCCGCCCCTAGCTCGACGCAGGCTGACGACCAGAATGATCCCGAGGGTCAGCCAGGTGCAGGCGAACGAGAACAGCTTGGGACCGAGGATCGGCTCGCCGGTGAGCCGGTCGAGAGTGGCGTAAACGAAAACGAGGTTGGGGAGATGGAAGAGCGGAAAGTCGCGGTACGGGAGCAGGCCTTCCCGAGAGAGGAGCGCGCCCGGGGCGAGAAACTGATGCTCATCGTGGTTCAGGCCATGGTCGACCGTCCGGGCAAAAAGGAGGAGGCCGCACACCAACCAAAGGATCGCGGCAACAACTCGGGCTGGTGCGGTGGCGTTCAGATGGGGCGCGAGATGACGACGGCGAGCAGGGCCAGGTCGGCGGGAGTCACTCCGCTGACGCGGGCGGCCTGCCCCAAGGTTTCCGGGCGGATTTGGGCGAGTTTTTGGCGAGTCTCGTGGCGCAGACCCTTGATGGCTTCGTAGCTGAAAGAGGCGGGGATGCGTTTGGATTCGTTGGCTCGCAGCCGGACGACGTCGAGTGCCTGGCGGTTGATGTATCCCTCGTATTTGAGGTCGATCTCGAGGGCTTCCCAGAGCGCCAGGTCGAATTGGGAGCGCAGCAGGGCTGGGAGGAGGTCGGTGTGGTTTGCGGGCCGGCGGTACCACTGGGCGACGGTAATCCCTTCGAGACGAGTGGTCTCCGCAAACGCGCGAAGCCGCGCGAGGTCCGCCTCTCTGGCCTGCACCTTCGAGGCGCGCTCCGCGTCGACGAGCCCGTGGGCGTGGGCGAGCGGCGTGAGGCGGAGATCGGCATTGTCGTGCCGAAGGAGCAGTCGATGCTCGGCCCGGCTGGTGAACATCCGGTAGGGCTCGGGGGTGCCTTTGGTGACGAGGTCGTCGATCAGCACGCCGATGTAGGCGCTGGCCCGGTCGAGGGTGAAGGGGGGGTGACCGCGGACCTTGAAACCGGCGTTCGCGCCCGCCATCAATCCCTGGGCGGCTGCTTCCTCATAGCCGGAGGTGCCATTGATCTGCCCGGCAAAATAGAGGCCGGAGATGTTGTGAGTTTCCAAGGTGTGGCGGAGCTGGGTCGGGGGGCAGAAATCATATTCCACAGCATATCCCGGGCGCATGATCTCGGCATTTTCCAAGCCTGGGATCGTGCGGATGAAGGCGTATTGCACGTCCAGGGGAAGGCTCGTGGAGACGCCGTTGACGTAGTATTCCTCCGTATGCCGTCCCTCTGGCTCGAGGAAGATCTGGTGGGCCGTTTTGTCGGCGAACTTCACGACTTTGTCCTCAATCGACGGGCAATACCGCGGGCCAACGCCCTCGATATGCCCGGCGTAGAGCGGCGATTTATCGAGGTTGGCCCGGATGATCTCGTGGGTTCGCTCGTTGGAATAGGAGCTCCAGCAGGGGAGTTGTTCCATGTGGAACACGCCATCGGACCAGGAGTTCAGGGAGAAGATATCGTCCCGAGCCCGCACGAGTCTTTCGGGAACGAAGGAGAAAGGGACACCAGGATCATCTCCCAGTTGGGGTGCGCATGCGGTGAAGTCGATGGTCTTCCCGTGCAGGCGGCAGGGAGTCCCGGTCTTGAAGCGACCAATCTCGAAGCCGAGATCCTTCAATGAGTCGCTCAACGTCGAGACGGTATCGCCCATCCTTCCTCCGACCTGCTTCTCCAAACCGACATGGAGCAGGCCTCTCATAAAAGTCCCGGTCGTCACCACAATCGCCCGACCACGAATCTGAAAACCCAAGTTCGTCTCGATTCCGACCGCCGCGCCATCTTCCACGAGAATCCGGGTGACATTGCCCTGCTTGAGGTCGAGAAACGGGGTTCGCTCCAGCACGGCTTTGGCCCGAAACTGGTAGGCTTTCTTATCGCATTGGGCTCGGGGCGACCGGACACTGGGGCCTTTCTTCTGATTCAGCATGCGGAACTGAATACTGGTCGCGTCGGTGTTGAGGCCCATCACTCCACCGAGCGCGTCGATTTCGCGCACCATCTGGCCTTTCGCCTGGCCACCAATCGCCGGATTACAGGACATCTGCCCGACCGAATCGAGATTCTGAGTGAGCATCAGCGTCTGACACCCCAGCCGGGCGGACGCACTGGCCGCCTCGATCCCGGCGTGTCCCGCACCGATCACCAGGACGTCGTAGATTTTCGGGTAAACAAACATTGTTCTACATGGAACACTCAGGTTCCCAAAATCCCTTCACTCGCCCGAGGCAACAACTCCCGCAGGCTCGCCTCAAACCTCTCCCCCTGCAAATTTGCCGAACAAATCAGCAGCCCGGGCGCAAATTCGGCGAGAACCTGACGGCAGGCCCCGCACGGACTCACCGGAGACTTTGAATCCGCGACAATGGCGACCGCATCGAATTCCCGCTCACCTGCCGTCACCGCGGCAAAGATAGCATTCCGCTCGGCGCAACTCGTCAAGCCAAAGGAAAGATTCTCCACATTGCACCCGGTAAACACCCGACCGCTTTTCGCGAGCAACGCCGCCCCCACGGCAAATCGAGAGTATGGGGCATAGGCGGATTCGCGCGCCTGCCGCGCGTGGGTCAAGAGGGGGCCGAATTCCATAAAGGGTTACTGTTGTGACGTTTTCGTATATTCCAGCGGGCGAGCGCGCCTTTCCCGTTGCAATGGGGAACACTTTTCGCAACGATCCTGTTTGTGGTTCGCCCGCCGCGTCATTATTCAGGAAAACTCATCGCTGTCGAGGGGTTGGATGGATCAGGAAAATCCACCCAAATCTATCTCGTCAAACGCTGGCTCGAATTGGAGGGCTACCGCGTGTTCTTCACCGAGTGGAACTCCTCGGTGCTGGTCAAGAAATCGACGACCAAAGGCAAGAAGCGGCAACTCCTGACACCGACGACGTTCTCCCTGATCCACGCCACCGACTTCGCGGATCGCTACGAGCGGCAGATTCTGCCGCTCCTCCGCGCGGGATACATCGTGCTCTGCGACCGCTACATCTACACGGCGCTGGCCCGCGATGCGGTACGGGGCGTGGACCGCGAGTGGGTCGAGACGATTTACAGCTTTGCCGTGCATCCGGATATCACCTTCTACTTCCGCGTGGCCCTGGAGGTGTCCCTGAATCGCATCCTCGAAGGCCGGCCTGCCCTGAAATATCATGAAGCGGGTCTCGACATGGGCTGGAGCACCGATCCTTACGAGAGTTTCCGGATTTTTCAGGGCAAGGTATTCGCGGAATACGAGGCGATGAGGGAAAAGTTCGGGTTCACGATGGTGGATGCGTCCGAGGAAATCCAAGTGCAGCAAGCCAAGGTGCGCCAGATGATTCGCGAACGGATCGATCTCCCTGCGTTCCGCCAACGCCCATGCCACTAGTAGAAAAGACATTCTTTGGCCGACAGCTTCCCGAACTGCGCGACTGTAAGTTCGCGGGTAAACTCTTCGCCGTCGAAGGCGCCGACGGATCGGGCCGGTCGACTCAAATCGCCCAGCTCAGCGGCTGGCTGGAGGCCAATGGGTTTGCCGTCAAACACATCGGCATCCGGCGCTCCAATCTCGTGGGGGAGGAACTCGAAGATGCAAAACAAGGCAACGTGCTCACCCACACCACGCTGTCGCTCTTCTACGCGACGGACTTTTTCGATCAGCTCGTCCATGAAATGATCCCGGCCTTGCGCGCGGGCTTCATCGTGCTGGCGGATCGCTACGTCTATACACTCATGGCGCGGGATATCGTCCGCGGCGCCGAGCGGGGATGGACGAGAAATCTATATAGTCTCGCGTTGGTTCCCGACGCGGTGTTCTATTTCAAAGTCGGCGCCCGCCAGTTGGTGGAGCGGAACTTTCAAAAGAACTCAACGCTCGACTACTGGGAAAGCGGGATGGATCTCGGCTTGTCGCACGATATGTTCGACAGCTTCATTAAGTACCAGCGCCTGCTTCAGGCAGAGTTCACCGCGATGCATGAAGAGTATGGATTCCAGGTGATCAATGGGAACCTACGGATCGACGGAATCCAGCGGGAACTCCGGAAAAAGATCGGCGGGATGTTAGGCATCGCGCCGACGTTGTAAGTGGTAACTTACTTGGGAAGACCAAGGAGCCTCAGCGCCTTGATGAAAGAGTCAGCGAAGTAATCGACGTTGAAACAACGGTCGAAACAATGGCTGGCATTTTCGCGCATTGAGTTACGGACTCCAATGTCCAAGGCGAGCCACCGCTCGAGAATCCGCACCGCGCCGTTACGATCGTCATTTTCGATGAGGCCCGCGTTGTGGAGTTTCACTTCGCGCCAGATATTCACGCGATTTGAGATGAGGACGGGCAATCCACAACTCAGCGCTTCCGCCACAGCGATCCCAAAATTTTCCTGATGGGAGACAAGAAAGAAGGCGTCGGCCGCCCGGAACGCGCCCCACTTCAGGTCGCCACTCACCATCCCGGCCCAAGTGATCCGATCAGCAATTCCCAAGTCGGCGGCGATCCTTTTCAAGGAAGCGACGTAGTCGTCCGAACCACCACCGGCCATGACGAGACGCAGGCGATCGCGGCGGGCCGGGTCGCGCGTGGGATCGCGAAGCGCTTCGGCGAACGAGGCAAGGAGCAGGTCGCAGCCTTTCTTTTCATGGAGACGGCCGAGAAAGAGAATGATTTCCCGATCCTTGGTTTCGGGAAACTTCTCGAAGAAAAGCGTGCGCTGCGCTGCGGGCTCCCCGGTTGGCCCGCTGATGCCGTAGGAGACGACGATCTCATCGCAATGATAGAGCCAGAAAGAGCGACGGGCAAGACGGCGTTCCTCCTCGGTCGTAAAGAAGACCGCGAGCGCATCCCGCAACACTCGATATTCACCCCATGGCCAATAGAGCCACTTTTTAAGATGTTTGAGTGGATAGTGATGACGGAACCACGGATCGAGCATGCCGTGGGTGAAGACGCAGTACGGAGTGGAAGAGTTGTGCAACACGCGCCAAACGCCGAAGCTGTTGTATTGCCAGATGCCATTGACGATCACCACGTCGTATTCGTGCTGATGTTCCTTGAGCCATGGGACCAGCCGAGGCGTGTAACCATAGCTCGTATACGAAGGTCCAAGCGCATGGAGCTTCAGGGGGAAATCCTTCACCCACGGTTCAGACGGGTCGTCGAGGCTGACCACTTCGACGGTGTGCCCTGCGGCCACATTGTGACCGGAGAGTTGTTTAATGCCCTCGATCGGGCCCCCTCCGCGAATGTTGGCGGAGTGGATCGAATGCAAGATCCTCATATCAACCGATGTACCGAAATATCACCGGGTCAGGGCTTAGCGGTAGCGACTGAGTTCGGCGACACTTTATCGATGTAAACTTTGCGGGCGCAGTCGGGGCAGAGTTTCATCGAAGCACGAGTGGAAAGGTGTTCGCTAAGATAGGTCTCCACGTCGACCCAGGCGCCGTGCTCATCGGCGATCTTCTTGCAACAACCACAGACGGGCAACACCTGCTCGAGCGCCTCGGCCCGCGCGGTGGTGAGTTCGAGATGATGTTTCGAGTAGTAAGCGCCAAAAACGACGAGCATGAAGAAACTGAACCGCACCACCGCATTCCAGAGCAAGATCCACTGAGTGGCATAGGTGTGGCCGGAAAGATAATCCGCGAGTGACCAAACCGTCACCGCGAGCAGAGCGGCGGCCGTCCCGGCGCCCCGCCCCAGCGACCACACGGCCAAAATCACGAGGACCGCGTAAAACACAGAAAGGCTCACATCAAAACCGGTGAAGAAATCCAGTACGCCAACGAGGATAATCCCCAGAAAGGAGACGGCGGCCGATAGTGGCTTCGGCGTGGAGGAGACGAGAGCGAGCATACGAGGGGGTAGGGGATCTTCCCTGGGAAAGAATCTCCACCCACCGGATAATGGAGGGGGGAGATGCCCCTTAGCAACCTCCTTCCTCGGCCGAAGTTGCGGCGCACACTGCAAAGGCTCGCCCGTCCGAAACGCGCACCTCCCTGCCTCGCGGCGGCAATTTTGCGACGTATCTGGCTTGAAGGTTGCACAATTCGAGGCGCACGCTTAAATCACTCGGCCCGAATCGCCGCCGCAAATATGGAAACAGCCGTCAAAGCCCAAGATCACGCCGCAGCGCCCATCAACGCCAAGCTCACCAAGGAAGAAAAGGTGGGCTTTCTGCGTGAGATGCTCCGCATCCGCCGCTTCGAACAACGGGCGCTGAGCGACTACCAGAAGGGCAAGATGGGCGGCTTCATGCATCTCTACATCGGCCAGGAGTCCGTGGCGGTCGGCACCTGCGGACTAATGGGCGACCACGACCACGTCATCACTGCCTACCGCTGCCATGCCCACGCCCTAGCCGTCGGGATGAATATGAATGAGCTGATGGCCGAGCTTTACGGCAAATCGACCGGATGCTCGAAGGGCAAGGGTGGATCGATGCACTTTTTCGCGCCGGACAAGAACTACTGGGGCGGCCACGGCATCGTCGGCGGCCAGACCCCGCTCGGGCTCGGGCTCGCGTATGGGATTAAATACAAGGGCCTGAAGGGTGCGGCGCTCTGCTTCCTCGGCGACGGAGCGGTAAACCAGGGCTGTTTCTACGAGTCGCTGAACATGGCCTCTCTTTTCGAGCTGCCCGTGGTCTACATTATCGAGAACAACAAGTACTCCATGGGTACCAGCATGGAGCGCTCTTCGGTCGTGAAACAGTGCCTCGCCCAACGCGGCGAGGCTTTCTGCATCGACTGGGCGCAGGCCAATGGCGAAGATCTCTACGAAGTCCGCGCCGTCACCCAGCAGGCCATCGAACGCGCCCATAACACCTCGCGCCCGACCATCCTCGAGTTCGACACCTACCGCTACTACGGCCACTCCGTCGCCGATTCGAAACACAAGGGCGGCTACCGACCCGAAGAGGAGATCGAGAAATACAAGCGCGAGCACGATCCCATCCAGCTCTTCAAGCGGCGGCTCATCGCCGAAGGCGCGCTCACCGAGGAAGCGTTCGAGGCGATCAGCGAAGAAGCGAAGGCTGAGGCCGAAGCCAGCGCCGACTTCGCTGACGAAAGCCCGCTCCCGACCGACGAGCAGATCTTCGAGGACGTCTACTTCGAGGTCGATCGCCAGACCGAAGCCGGCCGCACTGGCAAACACTTCTTTCACGACTAAGACAGCCCGCGCGCTGCTTCCTCCGTCCTCTCAATTGTCACCTCTGCACCACTGACTTCTCGCAGACTCGAATCTCAACTTTCAACTCTCAACTTTCCCCGTGGCCCTTATTGAATATCGCGACGCCCTGAACCAAGCCTTCGCCGAAGAAATCGAGCGCGACCCGAACGTCGTCCTCATCGGCGAAGAAGTCGCCCAATACGACGGCGCCTACAAAGTGACCAAGGGCCTCTGGAAAAAGTACGGCGACAAACGCGTCGTCGACACGCCCATCTCGGAAGCTGCCTTCATCGGCATGGGAATCGGCGCCTCAATGCTCGGCCTGCGCCCGGTCATGGAGCTCATGTTCTGGAGCTTCGCCACCGTGGCTTACGATCAGATCGTCAACAACGCCGCGCAGATCCGCTACATGTCCGGCGGCTTGATCAACTGCCCAATCGTGATCCGCGGCCCCGCGAACGGTGGCACCAACGTCGGCGCGACCCATAGCCACTGCCCGGAAAATTGGTTCGCCGCCATCCCCGGCCTGAAGGTCGTCAACGCCGCCACACCCTACGATGCCAAGGGCCTGATGAAATCCGCCATCCGCGACAACGACCCCGTTCTTTTTATGGAGAACACCCTACTGTACGGAGAAAAAGGCGAGGTTCCCGAGGAAGAATACGTCATCCCGCTCGGTAAAGCCGACATCAAGCGCGAAGGCAGCGACATCACCCTCCTCGCCCACGGCCGCGCCGCCCTCACCGCGCTGAAAGCCGCCGAACTCCTCGCCGCCGAACACGACATCAGCGCCGAAGTCATCGATCTCCGCAGCATCCGCCCGCTCGACGAAGACGCCATCCTCGCCAGCGTCCGCAAGACCCACCGCGCCATCTACATCGAGGAAAACAAACCCTTCTGCGGCATCGGCGCCCAGATTTCCTCCATGCTCATGGAAAAGTGCTTCGACGACCTCGACGCCCCGGTCCTGCGCATCACCTCACTCGACGCCCCGGCCATCTACTCGCCGAAAGTCGAGCCCCGCCAGCTCCCGCGCCCCACCGACATCGTCGACAAGGTGCTGAGCATCTGCTGACGCCGCACCGGACGAAGCGGGTCCACGAAATACACGAACGGCCACGAAAGCGGATTCTGCTTTCCGCGTCCTTTCGTGTGTTTCGTGGTTCTCCCCCTTCGCAGCCCACTTGCCGGTGACCGCTCAGCGTGGCAATCTCCGTTCATGAGTCAGCTTCACGCCACGCCCTATCGCTGGACGGTCGAGGAGTATGAGGAACTCGGCCGCGCTGGGTTCTTTCAGGGCGACCAGCGGGTCGAGTTGTTCAAAGGAGAGATCATCGCCATGTCCCCCATCGGCTACCGCCACGCCACCGCCGTCACGCTGCTCACAAAGTTCTTAATCCGCAGATCGCAAGACCGATTTGAGGTTAGCTCTCAAAACCCTTTCGACCTCGACGGCCGTTCCCAGCCGCAGCCCGACCTCTCACTGCTCGACCCCGTCGTCGTGACGCAAGGCCACCACGCCACCCCCGACCAAATCTTCCTCGTCATCGAAGTCTCCGACAGCACCGTGCGTTACGATCGCGAGGACAAAGGCCCCGCCTACGCGGCGCGGGGTATCCGCGAATACTGGCTGCTGAATCTGGAAACGAATCAGCTCGAAGTCTTCCGCGCTCCGGGTCCCGGCGGTTACGGCGAGACCACCATTCTGGGACCCGACGCCACCATCGCCCCACTCGCCTTCCCCGATCTCGAGCTCCGGGTCGGCGATTTCTTACCCTGAGCGGGACGGGATTGGCCGCGGATTGACGCGGATTTTCAAGACGGCCAATCCGCGTTCATCCGCCGAATCCGCGCCTCGTTCCTTCCTCCACGGAGTTGAGTTACCCGGCGGAAGTAGAGAGCCGAACGCCAGGAAAAGCCTGTCATCCTGCGGAACCAAACACGGTTGCATGATCTTTGGTGCAGGATGAACCGGCGGGCGGGCAAGGAGCGGCGAACTCCAGTTCGCCGAAGAACCCCGCGCGCGGGAAGCGTCCAGGCTTTAGCAATGGCGCTTTGCGCGAGGGGTGGCTCGGCGAAGTGGACTTCGCCGCTCCTTGTGCGTGTGCCTCCGAATGACTTTGGAATTCCGGCAGGTTCACGGGCAGCGGAATCAGGGGAGCCTGCGCGACCAAATTGAAGTCGGGGGGACCTCGGATGGCCAGAAATCGCCCAAACCCCGATAGGCCGACGCCTTCGCCCGCGGCTGTCTCCTTGGGCTCGCCTCGAATCCGCCCAGCAATGATAACCCTAAAAACGGCGATCGGAGGCACCACGGATTCCACAGATGACACGGATTCAGAAAATCGTGGGAGTCGTCCACCTCCGCAACCGATCACCCAATGGGTGGCCCGGGCGGAATGGGCAAGACCTCCCTCGCCGTCCGCGCCGCCTACGACTGCCCGCCCGGCCTCTTCCAGCGCATCGTCTTCGTCTCCGTGAAGGACCGCGAGATGGGGCGAAAAATCCGAATATCGAAATCCGAAATTCGAAACAATCAGAACGAAATGCGCGAAGGACGGAAAACGAGGCGTCGCAAGCGCTCTCCGCGTTTCACAATTTACCGGCTTTCTCGAACTTCGAATTTGTTTCGGATTTCGGATTTTCCGACCGAACGCTTTCCGCCCGCGCAGGCGCTGCTGATCCTCGATAATCTCGGAGACCTTCCCAAGACCGACCGCGACCAGCTCTTCACCTTCGTCAAACGCTTGCCGCCCGGCTGCAAAGCCATCCTCGAACGAGCCTTTGCGTTCTCAGGACTCTCGGAAAAGACCGCGCTTCGTGTAGCGTGCTAACCCGTGACTACACCAACGCTGTTCGATACTTTTCCTGCGTGAGTTCCAAACGTTTCCGCATTGCCTTTTCCTTCGCTGGGGAAAAGCGGGACTTCGTCGCAAAAGTCGCCCGCGCCCTTGCCGATCGCTTTGGTGAAGACGCCATCCTCTACGACAAATTCTATGAGGCGGAGTTTGCCCACGCCAATCTCGGCGTGGATTTGCCCGAGCTTTACCACAAGGAATCTGACCTCGTCGTTGTGGTGCTTTGCCAGAGCTACGCGGCCAAAGAATGGTGCGGCTTGGAGTGGCGTGCGATTCACGCCCTCATCAAGGAGCGCAAGGCGGAGGACGTTATGCTCTGCCGTTTCGATCACGCCACGGTCAAGGGTCTTTACTCAACTGCTGGCTTTGTCGAACTCGACGACAAGACTCCCGCGCAAGCCGTGAAGCTCATCCTTCAACGACTCAAATCCAACGGCGTCGATACCGCAAAACGTCCGCGCTCGCGCCCACCGACGGCTTCTGCGAGTCACGCGATCACCACGCCCAACAACCTTCCGCGGCTGCCCTCTTTTTTCGGACGTACCGAGGAGTTGAAAAAGATCGCCGACGCCCTTTCGCCGAAGACCCG
>JANPHH010000435.1:0-3425 GCA_031424375.1 Chthoniobacter sp.
CTCAGCTTTGCCCGGCGCGTTTCGCAGGAAACCGGGGCGCCCATTGCGATCATCAAATGCGCGGCGGGCGGCACGACTTTGGGCGGCGATTGGAATCCCGATGAGCCGAGCGGCTTCAAGCTCTACCCGCTGGCGTTGGAGTTGGTGAGATCATCGCTCGCAGAACTGGACCGGAGGAAAGTGCCTTACCGGATCGAAGGCTTCATGTGGCATCAGGGGGAGAACGATATGTTCAACAAGGAGTTCAAGCCGAACTACGGAGCGAACCTCAAAAATTTCCTCGCAAGCTGGCGTCGTGATCTGAAGACGCCGAACCTGAAATTCTTTATCGGGGAAATGTGCACCAAGACGATCTGGGGCATGGACAACCGCGCGAACATGTATGCCATCCGCACCGAGCAGAAGGCTGTCACCGAAGCGGATCCGCTGGCGGAATACATCCCCACTTCGCACGACGCGGTGGAAATCGGGCGCGGTGCGGGGTTGCACTATCACTACGGAACGCTGGGGCAACTCGAGCACGGTGTGAACTACGCGGATGCGTATCTGCGCACGATCGGGAAGAAGCCGCTCACCGATCGACCGCTGAAGGCGTGGCCTTATGTAAAGGGCAGCGCGGTGAAGCTCTTCATCCTCGCCGGCCATCGCAACATGGAGGGCGAGCGCGCATTTACCCAGGAACTAAAATCGCTGGCGGGTGCCGAGACGCTGGCAAACAACAACGACCGCATCGCTTTCAAATACAGCATCGGCGGCGGCTACAAAGTTTCCAACGGATGGGAACCGCTCGGCCCAGCCGGGTTCTACGATACGTTCGGCCCGGAACTCAGCTTCGGCAGGGCGTTGCAAACCAAGGTGCCCGGCAACATCGCGATCGCGAAATTCACCCATAGCGGTTCGCAGATGGACGACTGGACTCCGCAAGGAACGAGCGCAAAAGAACGGAACATTTACCCGAAGTTCATCGCTTTCATTCAGGAATCGATGAAGGCGCTGCGGGAGAAAGGGCATCAAGTGGAGCTGGCCGGCATCTTCTATCACGTCGGCGAAAACGAAATGGCGTTCGGTCCTTACCGGAGTAACGCGGCGAAGTGGCTGCAATCGACCGTGACGAAGAGCCGCGAAGACCTCGCGATGCCCGCGCTCAAATGGTTCGTGAGCCAGCAACCGCCCACCGACGACAAAGGACTCGACCGCATCGACATCACCGCAAACCTCGCCGCCCTCGCCGCAGCGGACCCTGCGTTCATCCACCTCAAGGCATTCGATCTTCCGGCGCAGGCAGAGAAGCTGGTCATCACGACAGAGGGCATTGTTCAACTCGGGGAGTTGCTTGCCAGAGGCTACCTCGAACAGCTGTAGCTGAAACGCGCGGGGAACTAAAACACTCACCTCCTAATCCTGATGCAAAGAACCCTCCTCTCGCTCGCATTCGCCGCCTTGATCGCCGTGCCAGTTTCATCTTTGGCTGCGGGCAAAGACAAAGCGATGCCGATGCCCGACTTCGCCAAGGGTGCGACGCTCGCGAAGGACAGTCCTCACGACTGGACGCTCGGGCCCACCGGTGCGCGCGGGTGGATTTTCACCGCCAACGGTCACTCCGGCGATGCGCGGCAGATTCTCGTGACGGCGGTGGCGAAGGGATCGCCTGCGGAGTCGGCGCTGGCGATAGGCGATGTGATCCTCGGCGTCGATGGGAAGAATTTTTCCGGCGATGCGCGCATCCAGTTTGCCAACGCCATCGCGGCGGCGGAGTCGGATAAGGGTGGGGGCAAGTTGCCGCTCGTGCGCTGGCGTGCAGGAAAGACGGAGACAGTGGAAATGAAGCTGCCGGTGCTCGGCAGTTACAGCGCCACCGCACCGTATGCGTGTGCGAAGTCGAAACGCATTTACGAACTGGGCGCGGCATCGCTCGCGCAGCGCATGGGCGCGGCGGACTACGGCAAGGGGATGCACGGCATCGTGCGCGGCTGCAACGCGCTGGCGCTGCTGGCGGCTGGGAACAAGGAGTGGATCCCGCTTTTGCAAAAAGAGGCGAAGTGGGCGGCAGACTTCACCGACAAGGGTTACCTCTCCTGGTCCTACGGCTACGTGATGATGTTCCTCGCGGAATACATCACTGCCACCGGCGACAAGTCGGTGCTGCCGGGGCTGGAGCGACTCGCGCTGGAGACGGCCCGCGGGCAGAGCGCGGTGGGGAATTGGGGGCATCGCTTTTCGCCGAACGGCGTGAATCTCGAAGGCTACGGCGCGATGAATGCGCCGGGGCTGTCGCTCAGCATCGGCATGGCGCTCGCTCGCGAGGCGGGCGTGAAGCACGCGGACATCGACAAAGCACTCGTGAAATCCGCGAGGATGCTGCGCTGGTTTGTCAATAAAGGCGCGGTGCCCTACGGCGACCACCAGCCGTTCTTTGCGCACGAAGACAACGGCAAGTGCGCCGCCGCCGCCATTTTCTTCGACCTGCTCGGCGACCGCGAGGCTGCGGAGTTTTTTGCGAAGATGTCGGCCGCCGGCTACAGCGAGCGCGAGCGCGGGCACACGGGGAATTTTTTCAACATGCTCTGGGCGCTCTCCGGCGTCGCGCGCTGCGGCCCGCTGACCACCGGCGCGTATTTAAAAGAACACGCCTGGTATTACGACCTCGCGCGCGGCTGGGACACGAAGTTCCTCTACCAAGGCTCGCCCGTCGGCGAAGAGGAGAGCGGCGCTTACAAAAACTGGGATTGCAGCGGCAGCTACCTGCTCGGCTTTGCCATGCCGCTGAGATCGCTGCGCCTCACCGGCAAAAAGCCGTTCACCGTGCCGCCGCTCGACGCCGCGCAAACCGCCGCCGTCATCGCCGCCGGGCGCGACTACACCTACAAGGGCGACGAGAATCGCTACGAAAAGCGCACCACCGAGCAACTGCTCGCCGGCCTCGAAAACTGGTCGCCCTTCGTGCGCGGACGCTCCGCCGCCGCCCTCGGCAAACGCGAAGGCGACCACCTTCCCACGCTGCTGAAAATGCTCGCGGGCAAAAATCGCGACGCCCGCTACGGAGCCATCGCAGCTCTCGGCGCACTCGGCCCGCGCGCCGATGCCGCCGCGCCGCAACTCCGCGCCGCACTGCAAGACTCCGACCCGTGGATTCAGTGCCTCGCCGCCGAAGCCCTGCCCGAACTCGGCCCCGACGCGCGCAAAGCCAGCGTGAGCGACCTGCTTGCGCTCATCGTCCGCACGAACCCCGCCGACCCGCGCCGCCAGGCCGCGCGTTACGCGAGCTTCTCGCTCTTCTCGCCGTTCCCCGGCGCCCGCGGCCCGCGCAGCATCCTCGCGCAATCGCTCGATGGCGTGGACCGCGCCAAACTCATCCCCGCCGTGCAATCGCTGCTCGCCCACGAAGACAGCGTCCCGCGCGGCGCAGCGGCTCGGACTTTCAACAA
>JANPHH010000436.1:0-16740 GCA_031424375.1 Chthoniobacter sp.
CGATGACGCCCCATACGATTCGCGAACGCACAACACCGCCGCTAGTCGGGTGTTGCAAACATTTTCGGGCTGTGACGCTGCCCGTCTGTGAAAAGCAAAACCTTGGCGTCACTTCTCCGCCGCTTGCGCGAACTGCGCGACGCGAACGGCCTGACGCAAGAGGCATTCGCGGAGTTGGCAGGAATCAACTACAAGTATTACCAAGAAGTAGAGGGCGGGCGAAAAAGCGAGCTTCGCTTTTCGACGTTGGAAAAATTCGCCGGGGCATACGGGATTGAGCTTTGGGAATTGCTCGCCCCGCAAATGCCGGTTGTGCGGCTGAATGCCGCGCGAAAACGCAAACGCCCGACGAAAAACTAGACGGCGGAAGGCCGGGGAGCGTTTCCGCACACGATGTGTGGGCGTAGAGGGGGGTGGAATTTGCACACTGTGCCAACCTCGTTGCCGCGCCTTACCAGCTTGCCACTTCGATGCCGACTTTATCCAAGGAATGTACCTCAAACTAGCAGCTACCTGTCACCCACACCACGCCTTTTCGGCGAATTAAAAATGCCCCTGAAGGAATCCTCAAGCAATACACAACTCCTTTGTGCGGCGCTCGAACAGGTTTATCAACCAATTTACATTTATTTGTTTTCCGCACACACGCGTTCCAAAGCACCGCATCTGGATTCTTGGCATTGTAGCCTTTTTTGTTATCTCGCCGTCTCAAAGCATAGCGATACCCGCTAATATGCGCCATAGTTTGGAACCATTCAGCGGTTTGCCTATCCGCAGTAGAAAAGGACCACGTGCTGCCAGCATGTTCGGAGCAGCCATCCCAAAATCGTGCCTCTTCAAGCCACGCAATACGTTGAGATAAAGACAACTCCAATATCCACGCCCCGAGCCTTTTCCCATCAGCAAAAAGTCTGCGTATGAATCTGGCGCACTCGGAATCAAGAATGCGTATCCGCACTGCGTCTCCGTTTGAATGAATCGAGAAGGGGACTCCTGCTCGCTGCAACAACCGCTGTATCCGCTCAATCTTGCGCCGTTTCTTTAGATTAAAGCGAATGCCGCCTACCACTTCAGCGTCTGCGCGGGCAGCCTCAATAATAGGCACCCATGTGTCTGGAACATCCCACCCGTTTGCCTCATACTTCCCGCCGCTCGGCACCACCGTTGCATTCATTGAGAATTGCTCAACCTCACATGCAGGTTGCATTCGCCACAGATTAAATGGATTCAACCCCTGCTCGCCTTTAATGACCATTCTATGATCAGCGGTATATGCGCCCTGATGGAACTCTGTGTCCCACACAAATAATTCACCATCGAACGAACGCCTACTGATCATCGCCTCTCTAAAAGAAAGATTCTGCGTACTAAGATTAAATTGCATCGCCGTAGTGCTACACCCCTCCAACGAATCAAAACGCCTCCAGCCACTAGGAGTAAGGAGTTCACTCTCGCCATCTACGCAATTGTGTCCGACAACCGAGACGCCGGGATTGCTGAGCAGTTCCTTCAACTGAGCCTTCGACCGGGCAACGTCCCGCACCGTCAATTTCTTCATCCACTCGGGCGTTTGCACACCGTGCAAACTCTCGTCCCGCGCGTAGTCCACATCCAGAGGGACCACATAGCTGACGCCCTTCCGCGTGGTGAGGCTGACGTTCAGGATGCGAAAGCCGGGCAAGTGCCAGTCAAGTCCGACCGTTTCACAGTCGAGCGACACCGCACTCGGGGGATCGTCTAGGAGAAACTGCAAGTCCTTGGTCCAGCGATAACCTTCGGTAGTGGAGGAACGCCCGAACTCCGCCACACTCCAGTTGCAGTCGCGGAGGACGCCAAGCTGCCGGAAATCCGAGTCGTAGATGTCACGAAGCTCCGGCCTGCGGAGCACATGGAACGGCCCTAGCAGCGGGAGCACCGGGCGGTCGCCCGTGATGTCGCGGGTGGTGAACGTCCCGCGAGCCTTCGTTATTTGCACAGGCTTGCCCGCCAGTTGGCGATTGCCAGCCTTGCCGAGCGCGAGCACTGCGGAGGTTTGTGAAACTGGGGCAGGCATGGCATCAGTTGACCCGGCAGTTGTGTTGCAGGTGCGCTACTACATCCGGCCAACGAAAGCGGACGGTCTTTCCGATTTTCAGATACGGAATGCGCCCGCTGCGCATCCATTGATCCAAGGTGCGCGTCGAGATTCTCAGACGCTCGGCGGTTTCGGACTTTTCGAGGATTTCGTCTGTGCGCGCAGTAGCGGCCAGACCCGGCGTGGTTGCGGTGCTTCGATTCATGGCACCGGCTATCCGCCCGATTTCCGCGCCTGTCTTTCCCGCTAAATGCACCCACTTTAGCGGGTGTGTTTGCTCACCGTGTTTCGTGCATTATCCCCAAAAACTTCTCTGCTTTTCGCTTCGCGCGAATCCAAGCCGCCTGATTTTTGAACAGAGGTTCTTTAAGATGCTCCCAAGTAAGTTCTAATGCCTCCGTGTAACTCATTTGTTGGCGCAAACGCCAAGCGCCGAGGTTGTTGAGCATTCCTTTCGCGGACTTTTGCAGACGTTGCGGCCAGATGGCACCGGAGTCCGATATCTTGGCTTGTTGGGTTTTGTGCCTCGCCTTCACCCATTTTTTGAAATCCGCAACGATTTGATTCGCACTGCATCCCCAGGAAATCTCAAAAATGCCGACTTCCTCGCCTGTCTGTGGGTTAAATCCGGGGCTTTGGTGCGGATAAGCGGGGGCGAACCCTACGTCCGCGAAGTTGAAGAATCCCCTCACCCGCATTCGGCGAATCTTTGGGTCAATCTTGAGCCAAGGGATAGTCGGGTATTCCGGGCACTCCATGCTCAGGCCAAATCCATGAGGTAACGGTGCAAAATTTCCGGCCGCTGCGTTTAGGTGCTTTCGCTGTTCGTAATCGGCGAGAAATTGCGCGGACGAGCGAGCGTATTCGTAAAGACAGCATTCCATCAACTCGCCGACAGGACAGCTAGAGAAGTCCCAGTCTTCGCGTTTAATGGGAAGCCGCTTTCCGCTGCCTCTAAGCGAAGCCATCGGACTCGTGAGGCTTATGTTTCGCGCTCATCGTGCGGCCCCCATTGGAATCACGTTGGCCGCTTCATCCGGCGCGAGCGCAAACCACGTCCTTGCATCCGCTGGCGTGCAAAGCTCGCGGTAGTGTTGGAAAATCATACGCGGCGAATTGCCGGCTTCCAAAGCAACCCGGTTCACGTCCTGAATCACGGCGAGGCGGTAGGAAATGAAGCTGTGCCGCAAGGCATTCGCCTTCCAAGTGAAGCGCGGTTCCTTCGGCTTCCTCTCATTATTGATGCGCCCCACCGTGTCTCGCGTCGCCTCAAAGAACCAAGCCTTACTGTGACGCCAGACGCGCGCGGCATTGCGCGGAGAAAGGGCTAACCACTGCGCGAGGTTGGGCGTGATGGGCACGAGGCGGCGCGCGGCAGTCTTGGCCTTGTCGGCAGCGATTTCGATAAAGCCGGGGCGGCGCTCCACGTCCAACCAATCGAGGCGAAGAATCTCTTCCGACCGTAGGCCAGCGAACGCGGCCAGAGCTAAACACGGCCTCAATTCCGCCGAGCAATGCGCAAGAAGTTCACCCATTTCCGAAGGGGTGAAGATTTCGACGGGCACGGCCTTTTCTCGCCTTTTTTCGATTCCGGCGAGAAGGTCAGTTTCACGCGCAAGCCACCCGCGTTCCTGCGTGAACCCCAAAAAAGTGCGGACGCTTCCGAGCATGTTGTTGAATCCTCGCGGAGCGAGCGAGAACGCATCGAAAAACGCGCGGAGGTCATCGGGCACGATGGCGTTCACGTTGCAATGAAAGGCTTCCGCCAGCGTGCCGAGCCGATAGCGAAGGTCGGCGAGGTAAGCCTCACTCACGCCCTTCTCAGTTTTGGCGGCGATCATTTCCGCTACCGCTTCGGCAACCGGCTTCGGCTTAATGCCGCGCCCGTGATGCCGCATGTAGAACCGCGCGGCTTCTGTCAGCGAAAAGCCGTTGAGAAGCTTCTTGGCTTCCGCAAATTCCAGCGCGGCGGCGTCCAATGGCATTTCGAGAGGGCGCACGGCTTCCAACGCGCGCCCATAGACGAGCCGATCTCTGCCGGTGATATGGAGGGCGTCCAAATCGCCACGAGAGAGCTGTGCCGCCTTGGCGTCGGCCTCCGCTTTCGCTGCGTCGAGGTCAGCGAAGTTGAGGCCGCAACGCTTCCCGCCTTTATAGAAGCTCACGCGGAAGTAGGCGCCAGACGGCTTTTCTTCGCGGTAAATCTTCACCACAGAGGAGCCACGTCGGACGGTCAGGGGAAACTTCTCGGTCTTCGTTTTCATGCGTGTAAACGCGCGACGATTGTCCGAAAACTGTCCGAAAATGCAAGAACTAAATTACCGATTCCTTGTAAGTCGTTGGGCTAGAGCGGCCTATGAAAGTGACCCTAACGGGATTCGAACCCGTGTTCCTCCCGTGAAAGGGGAGTGTCCTAGGCCACTGGACGATAGGGTCTTTTCAGATGCGCGGTTGCCCGCGGAAAAGAGCGTGGGAATATGGGGACCACCGGGCACGGTGGCAAGGAGTTTCTCGGCGCCGCGTTTTCAACTCAACGAGAGGAGGAGGTCGGCGGTGCGAGAACTCGCGTGATGGTGCGTGGCGAGAGCTGCGCGAGCGCGGTTCGCGAATGCTGCGCAAGCTGCCGGATTGCCAAGCAGCTCCGCGGTGGTTTGCCGCAGTTCGGCTCGATCGGCGATGGGGGCGATGGCTTCGTGTGCGCGGAGCAGAGTCATGAGCGCGGCGAAGTTCTCCATGTGCGGGCCGGTAATCGTTGCTTTGGCGAGCGCGGCGGGTTCGGCGGGATTCTGGCCGCCGGTGACGCTGACTCCGGGGAGGCTTTTACCGATGATGGCCAGAGTGGCCAGGCCGTACCACTCGCGGAGTTCGCCGGTGGCGTCGATGAGGAGGAGGTCGGGGGAAGTGGCTGCGCTCCCAGAATTGGCGGTGGTTCGGCGGACGATGCGGAGGTTCAAAGATTCGAGTTCACGGAGGATCTGGGGGGTGCGTTCGATGTGGCGCGGGACGAGGATGAGGAGAAGATCGGGAAACTCTGGGCGGAGGTCGCGGAGGAGTTCGGCGAGGAGGCGTTCCTCCGGTGCCCAGGTGCTGCCGGCGACGATGATGGGCGCGGAAACGGGCACGCCAAGCGCGGTGAGCAGGCGGCGGAATTCCTCCTGACGCTGCAGCGGCGCGTCGCTCACGGTGTCGAACTTGATGCTGCCCGTAATGGCCAGGTGCTCAGAATCTATGCCGAGATCTTTCCACCGCTCGATGTCGCGCGCCTCTGGGACGAGGATGCGGTCGATGAGATTGAAAATCGGGGCGATCCAGGTGCGGGCGGCGAGCATGCGCTTTTCGCTACGCGGGGAAAGCCGGGCATCGACGAGGGCGATGCGGATTCCCCGGCCTCGCGCGCTGGCGAGCAGGTTGGGCCAGGCTTCGCCTTCGATGAGGATGAGGTGTTCGGGGCGAATGAGGTCGAGCGCGGCGCGGGCGATGCCGGGGGTGTCGATGGGATTGTAGATCACCTCAAGCCAGTCGCTGGCGGACTTTTGGGCGAGGGCAAAGCCGGTGGAGGTGGTGACGCTGATGACGATGTTCAGGGTGGGGTCGCGCCGGTGGAGTTCCTCCGCGAGCTTCAGCGCGACGCCCGTCTCACCGACGCTGATGGAGTGAAGCCACCACCAGCGGCCGGTGGCGAAGCGGGCGTGCGTGGCTGCGTTGTAGCGACCGAGGCGTTGCCCGAAGTTTTCGCGAAAACCGCCGCGCCGAAACATCCGGAGCAGCAGCCCGGGCAGGAGCACGAAGAGGACGAGTGGGAAGCAGGCGTTGTAGACGAAGAGCGCTCGGCGGGCGGCGGGTGGGAGGGGCGGCACAGATGAGCGAAAGAGTGGTGCGTCAACCATTCCAGGGAATGCGGAGCGTCCGGTGGCTCGAGAGGTCCTTCGCTTCGCTCAGGATGACACGCATATTACGCAGCACAGAGAAACGTAAAGCATCACGCGGTGGTCGGTCCGATCTTCACAAGGAACGCTACGGCGGTCGCGCCGTAGCGTCTGTCGCGCGTGCAGTCCCAGTGCGCGCCGAGCGCGAGCGTGTCGCCGGGGAGATGTTCGAGGACGAAGATGCCACCGGCGGTGAGAGCGGCGCGGAGCGTGGCGCTGCCGAGCAGTTCGGGAGCGAAGTCGCGTTCGCCCGGGGCTTTGGCGTAGGGCGGATCGGCGATGATGATGTCGAAGCTGTCGGGCGCGGACAGGCAGTCGAGGTAACGGAAGACGTCCGCGGATTGCACGCTGGCGGCGGGTCCGGCGAGTTTCGTTTTCGCGAGGTTTTTTTCGATCGCCTGGATCGCGAGCCGGTTACTTTCCACAAAGGTCACGCTCGCCGCGCCGCGGCTCAGCGCCTCGATACCGAGTGCGCCGCTGCCGGCGAAAAGATCGAGCACCCGCGCGCTGATGACTGCGTCACCGAGGCTGGAGAAAATCGCGCCTTTCACCAGATCCATGGTGGGGCGGAGGTCGCTCTTCGGAGTCTGGAGCGAGAGTCCCCCTGCGCTGCCGGCGATGACTTTCACTGCGGCGGAATGGGCTGCGGGCTGAGAGCGGCGTCGGAGTTCGGCGCGGATGGAACGCCGAGCGGTTTGTTTTCGGGTTCGTCGATTTTATTCTTTTTCTTCTCCGGCTTTTTCTCTTCGTCCTTCTTCTTCTTGCTGCCGAAGAGGCTGCCCACGAGATCCTGAAACTGATCCTCGAGTTTCTTGCCGACGATCTTGTCGAGGAGGTCGGTTTTCGGTTTGCCGGCCTTGCCGGTGATATTGAAGTCGATGGTGCGCGTCGCGTTTTCGCCGGCCACGAAGTTGTCGCGCACGAGGGAGGGCAGTTGCCTGATCAGCGCATCCTGGGCGGTGAGCCGCGCGGCGAATTGGAGTTTTCCATCGAAGCGAGCGACGCCCTTGGCGGTCAGCAGGAGCTCGGCGGCGTCGAGGGAGATCTGGTCGAAGTGGAGCTTCTCGTCGGCGATCCGCGCAGTCGCTTTGGCGTCCTTGAGGCGGAGGTCGGAGAGCTGCTTGATCTGCAGGGCCTGGCCGATCATCTCGAAGTAGCCGAACTCGTGAAACCGCCCGTTTTGCAGGGTGAGCTCGACGAGCCCTTCGCTGCGGGCGAGTTGGGCAAAGGTGCCTTGGAGTTCGAGCGTGCCATGGGCCGTGCCGCTGGCCTGCCCTTCGCCCCACTGTGCGCCAGCGGCGATCTTTGCGATGTCGACCTCCGCGAATTTGAGTCCGAGTTCAAACGGGGACTTCGGCTCCGCTGAGCGCACCTTGAAGCTGCCGCTGACGGGCCCGCCGGCGAGGGTGCCGGAGAGCTGCGGCAGGTCGACGACGGAGGCGGTGTAGTTGAATGGGGTGCGCACGTTTTCGAACGTGAACCCGGCGGCCGAACTGATGCTGGCGATTGTCGCGACGCCTTCGACGCGCTCCGGCGTGAGCGTGGTGTAGCGCATGTTCACGTCGCTGAACGTAACGACGGGCTCCCGGGCGGCGTTGAGCAGTTCCACGTTGCCGTGACGGACTTCGAAGCCATCCACCGTCACTTGGAACCCGCGCTTCTTCTTCGGAGCAGCATCTTTCTTCACCACCTCGACGGCAGGTGAAGCGGCCGGGGATGCGGCGGGGGGTGTCGTGGGAGGCCGTTCGGTTTTCGGCAACACCCATTTTCCTTCGGCGTTTTGCGGCCAGATGATTTTTGGGTTTTCCACGCTCATGTCGTGGATGATGAGGCGGCCGCCGAGGAGGGGCAGGATCCGGTAGCGGGCGTGGAAGGCGGAAGCCTCCAGCAGATTGCTCTCGCCATTCGGGATCGTGATGCCGGTGATGCGGAGGTCTCCCCACGGGCTCACGCTGCTATTGGTGATCCGGAGCGGGAGGCGCAGGGCGCGGCTGATTTCTTCCTGAATCATCGCCTGCACTCCGGGCGATTGGATGTAAAGGTTGACGGAGAAGACCGCCGCGAGGATCAAAGCCACGATCACGCCAAGCGCGATCAGAATAGCCTTGGAAAGTTTTTTCACGGCGCCAACTTAGCGACAGCCTCTTGATTGCAAAGGCGGAAACCACCGCCGTAAATGCAGGACACACTCATCATCCTGAACCCCGCCGCGCGCAGTGAGAAAGCGCGGGGAACCTGGGCGGAAATTCAAAAATTTCCCCGCGCAGTGACGCGCCTCACTTCGGCTCCCGGCGACGCTCGGGCGCTGGCGGCGTGGGCGGTGGAAAAAGGGTTTCGCACGGTGGTCGCTGCGGGTGGCGACGGCACGATCAATGAAGTGGTCAACGGCCTCGCGGGTTCCGAAGTCGCGCTCGGGGTGCTGCCGGTGGGCACGATGAATGTCTTCGCCGCGGAACTCGGGCTGCCCGGTGATGTGAAGGGCGCCTGGGAGGTCGTGCGCAAGGGAATCACCCGCACGATCGATCTGGCGCGGGCCAACGAACAGTATTTCGTGCAACTCGCCGGCGTGGGATTCGACGCGCAGGCGCTGAAGGAAACGACCTGGGAATCGAAGCGGAGCCTCGGGCCACTGAGCTACCTCATCTCCGCCGCGCAGATTGCGTCGCGGGTTCCGCCGAAACTGCGCGTGGAGGCGGAGGGCGTGGAGCGCGAGGGTTGCTTCGTGCTCGTGGGCAATGGACGCTTCTACGGGACGCGGCTCGCCTTCTTCAAGGATGCGAAGGTGGACGACGGGAAACTGGATGTGCTCATCTTCAAAAACCTCGGCTACCTCGACATCGCGCGCTACGTCGGGACGGTGCTCATGGGGAATCACACCGAGCAGAAGGACGTGGAGTATTTCCAGACGAAGCGGGCGGTGGTGCGCAGTGAGAGCACAGTGCCTGTGGAGGTGGACGGGGAACTCGCGACCGAGGTGCCGGTGACATTTCGGATTTCATCGAAGAAGCTGCGGGTCTTCGTGCCGGAATCGGCGTAGCCGCCCGTAGATGTCACGCAACTTGGCGCGGGCCGAGGGGTTTCGTTGACCATGAAATCACGCTTATTCCTGATTCTTACGCTCTCGGCTGCGCTGCTTCTTCCGATCGGTGCGTCCGCCGAAGATGCCAAACCTGGTCGCGCCGGTCGCGCCGGTCGCGGCGATCCCGCCGATCGTCTCAAGATGATGACCGAAAAGCTCAGCCTCACAGAGGAGCAGCAGACCAAGGTCAAAGAGATCTACGCGAAGAATGCGCCGCAAATGAAGGAGCTGATGAGCAAGGGGCGCGACAACCTGAGCGAGGACGACAAAAAGAAAGTGCGGGAAATGATGCGGACGCAGATGGAAGAGATCGGCGCCGTGCTCACGCCGGAGCAGAAGGAGAAAATGAAGGGCCTGCGCACGGAACGCGGAGGAGCGGGAGCGCGGCGGGGCAAAGGCGCGGCGAAGTAAACGGTCATCCAAATCCCTGTCATCCCGGAGGAACCAAAAGCGTGGGCGTGATTTTTGGGGTGGGATGAACCGGCGGGTGGACAAGGAGTGGCGAACTCGAGTTCGCCGCCGCCCCCCGCGGCGCGGGAAGCGTCCACGGTTTTGAGGTGGCGCTTTGCGCGAGGGGTGGCTCGGCGAAGTGGACTTCACCGCTCCGAAGGCGGTGACGTAACCTTGCAAACCTCGTTTTCGCCGGGAAACGAGTGGCTACGGGCGCTCGCGGCGCAGGCGCACGGCGACGTGCGCGGTGTCGGGCAGGACGAACTTCCGCAACTCCACATCGACCGCCGTGACGGCAAACTCCGCGAGCACCAGCGCGGCGATTTCTTCCGCCAGCGTCTCGATCAGCTTGCGCGGGCGGGCGTCGGCGAGCGTTTTGACCCGCTGGCTCACGGCGTAGTAGTCGACCGTCTTCGCCAGGTCCTCGTCGACTCCGCGGAAGTCGCGCGCCGGTTCCAGCACCAGAGTGACGGTGAGCCGCTGTGAGGCATCGCGCTCTTCCTCGGGCACCCCGATATGGACGCTCAGCTCCAGCGCTTCGATGACGATGGTGTCCGGCGTCATCAGCCGATCCGGAATTTCACGTCGCGCACCACCCGCGGGCCGAAGCGTTTCTTCAGCTTGTCGAGGATGTCGCGCTTCCACACCCGCTCGAGCTCGAAGTGCAGTGCGGGCTGGAGCACGGAGACGTAAAGCACGCCGTCCTTGAGCTGCCGCGGCGCGGAGTTCTTGGCCACGAACTCGCCGACCACTTCCTTCCACGCGCCGATCACCGCCTCGGCCTTGAGGCGATCCTTCAGCCCGAGCGTGGCCATCAGCTTCGCGATCGCCTCGCCCACGCCGACCGTGCGGTCCGGGGCGGCGGGTGTCTGCGGCAGGCCGCGCCACTCGGCGAGCACACGCGCGCGGAGCTTCTCGGGTTTCATGGAGGAAAGTTGATGGTTGAGAGTTGATTGTTGATAGTCCGCCGCCTGACCTCGGGATGTCCGCTCCGCGGAGCCGGTGAATCTCGGTTCACGCGGCAATCAACTATCAACTTTCAACCATCAACTCTAAGCGCCGTCGTTGCCGATCGCCTCGACCGGGCAGCCTTCCATGGCTTCCTTGCAGAGGTTTGCCTCGTCGTCGTTCTCCGGCTGCTTGAAGACGAAGCTGTGGCCGCCGTCATCGTTGCGGGTGAAATTGGCCGGGGCCGTCTCGCGGCAGAGATCGCAGTCAATGCACTGGTCATCGACGTAAAAGGTGCCGGTAACATTTTCCGGATATTTGTTTGCGAGGTCAGCCATAGGTGTCGGTTTTCGGAGGGGCTGAAAATAGGAGCGGTCCCGGTCAATGCAACGCCTTTTTGGCCCGATGACACGCGCCAGTGGTGGCAGGCACTTGCTCCTGCTCTTGATCTTGCACCTGCTCCGTCGCCGGGAAGAGCACGTGCAGGTTCAGGAGGAGGAGCAAGTACCACCAATCGAGTTGACCGCCTCCCCGCCCGCCGGGATGCTCTTTCCACCCATATGACCGATAAATCTCCCGCGCCGATCATCCCCGCCGAGGGATGGCATGTGATGCATCTCTTTTACACCGTGGAGCAGGGCGCCTGGTCGCTGCTCAGCCATGAGGAAAAGCTGGCCGCCCAGACGAGTCTCACCGAACTGGTCGCAGAAATCCGCGCCACGGAAGGCGCGCAGCTCTTCACCTACGCGATGGTTTCACCGAAAGCCGACCTCGGCTTCATGCTGCTCTGCGCGGATCTTCACGTGGCGAATACTTTCGAAAAGCGCCTCACAAACTCGCTCGGGCCGGATGTGCTGAACCCGGCTTACAGCTTTTTCTCCATGACCGAACGGAGCGAATACACCACCAGCGAGGAGGAATATTCGGCAACGCTCGTCGCCGAAGAAAAGCTCCTGCCCGGCACACCCGAGCATGAGGAGAAGCTGGAAGCCTTCCGCCAGCGCATGGCGAAATACATGAAGGACCGCCTCTACCCCGTGCTGCCGCCCTGGCCGGTGATGTGTTTTTACCCCATGAACAAGCGCCGCGGCGCGCCCGGCCAGAACTGGTACGCGCTGCCTTTCGCAGAGCGCAAAAAGCTGATGGGCGGCCACGCCAAGGTCGGCCGCACCTGGCACGGCAAGATCCTCCAGCTCATCACCGGCTCCACCGGCCTCGACGATTGGGAGTGGGGCGTGACCCTGCTCGCGCACGACCCGATCAATATCAAAGGCATCGTCTACGAGATGCGCTTCGACGAAGTGAGCGCGCAGTACGCCGAGTTCGGCGAGTTCTACATCGGGCTGAATGTCGCGCTCGATGAGTTGTTCCGGCGCGTGCTTCTATAAGCGATCGGTCTTCATCAAGAGTGTGAATCGGCGCCTCAAAAAAACGCGTGTCATCCCGAGCGGAGTGTAACGAAGCCGAGGGACCTCGGCCTCCGAAAGATCGTGGATCTTCCTGCAATCCGAGGTCCTTCGGCTCCGTTACACTCCGCTCAGGATGACAGACTTTGCAAAGGTGGCTCACCTCTCTGAATAGAGTCTGCCCCTCACGGTTCGCCCCGTCCTTTCCATGAATGCTCCCGATTCCCCACCCCCAGCCCGATCCTCACGCGCCGGGCTGTTCGTGCTCCTGCTCATCCTCGCGGGCTTCGTGGCCTACGTGTGGCTGAAGTCCGCGCAGTTGCCCACCGTCGTGGCCACGCACTTCGACGTCACCGGCAAGGCGAATGGCTGGATGTCGCGGCAGCAGCACCTCTACTTCACCCTCGCCCTCGGCACGCTCTCGCCGCTGTTCATCGTCGGCGTGTTTGCGTTCGTCCAGAAGATGAACGGCTGGGGCTTGAATATTCCCAACAAAGCCTACTGGCTCGATCCCGAGCGGCGCGCCGCGACTTTCGAATACCTCAGCCAGCAAGGCCTCTGGCTCGCGACGCTCATGGCCGTCTTCCAAGCCGCGATCTTCAAGTCGATCCTCGACGCCAACGCGACGAAACCGCCCGTGCTCCCCACGGACGTTTCGATGTATTTGATCGGGGGATTCCTCGTCCTCATCGGCATCTGGGTCGCGGGCGTGCTCCTGCGTTTCCGCAAGCCCCGCGCATGAGTGCCAAGCTCGAGCAAATGCGCGCGCAGCTCCGCGCCAACGCGCCGCTGCTCGTCGCCTACAGTGGCGGCGTCGACAGCGCCGCGCTGCTCGCCGAAGCCCACGCCACCCTCGGCGCGCAGGCACTCGGCGTGATCGCCGACAGCCCGAGCCTCCCGCGCCAGGCGCTCGCGGATGCGCTTGCGCTCGCCGCGCAAATCGGCGCGCCGGTCGAGGTCATCCGCACCGAGGAATTCGCGAATCCCGAATACACCGCGAATCCCGTCAACCGCTGCTACTTCTGCAAAGCCGAACTTTTCACCAAGCTCGACGCGCTCGCTGCGGAGCGTGGTTTCCGCGCGATCGCCTATGGCGAGAATGCGGACGACATGCGCCAGGTCCGGCCTGGTCGTCAGGCCGCGACTGAGTTTTCCATCATCGCTCCGCTCCGCGACGCCGGCCTCACGAAGGCCGAGATCCGCGCCCATTCTCGCGAACTCGGCCTACCCACCGCCGACGCTCCCGCGCAGCCGTGCCTCAGTTCACGCATCCCGCATGGCACGCCCGTCACCACCGCCGCGCTCGCCATGGTGGAGCAGGCGGAAGCCTGGGTGCGCAGTCTCGGCTTCCGCATCTTCCGCGTCCGCCACCTCACCGCGCCCGGCGAGGCGCCACGCGCCCGCGTGCAGATCGCTCCAGATGAAATGGCGCGGCTGCCCGACTGCGAAGCACAGGTCATCGGCGGCCTGCGAGCGGTCGGCTACGCCGACATCGAGATCGACTCTGCCGGCTACCGCGGCTGACCCGCGCATGAGCGACGAAGCGCTCCCCGCGATCGCCCGCACGCTTCGGGCGCACATCGCCGACCACAATTTCCGCGTCGCGCTCCTTACGCTGCTCACCCTCCTCGGTGCCATCGTGCTGTGGTTTCTGCTCCACGCCACCCTGCACTGGCTCGCGCTCCTCGCCGTCACCGTCGTGAAAGGCGTGGACGCCCGCGCGCCCGCCTTCGTCGATCAGGCGTTTTGGTTCGCCGCCGCCGCGCTGCTCGCACTCGCCTGGATCGACCGCCGCTTCCGCCCCGACGACCGCCCGCGCGATCACAAATCCGCCGTCGAGATCGCCTGGGAAATTCTCCTCGCGATCCCCCGCGCCACCTTCGCCATCGGCTCCACCCTTTCCGCCTGGCAAAACTTCGACCCACGCGAACTCACGACCGCCGCCGAACTCGTCGAGCGCCTCGGCCACGATCGCCGCATGCCGCTCCACGCGCTCCCGCTCGAGATCCCGAGCGAGCGCCTTCGCCTGAAAATCCTCTTCGCCCTGCAGCTTCTCCAGATCGTCGAAATCCGCCGCGAAGATCGTGAACTCTGGGTCTCACTCAGCCCGCTGCGCCCGGCCTCCCTGCTCCCAAAACCCGGCGGCGAAATGCCGCGCCTTTAGCGGCCGATGTGGGACAGGCGTCCCGCCTGTCGCCGCGGGCGTCTCGCCCGTAACTCTGGGTTTTTGGGCGAGACGTCCATCATCTCAGGCAGGATGCCTGAGCCACATCTCCACGCCCCTGCCAGGAACGGGTGACGCTCGCGTTTACGCCAGCTCCGCGAGCGTCCCGCGGGTCACGCCGAGCTGCGTTTGCGCGTGCAGCGTGCGCCACGATTCCGCAGCATCGGCTTCGCCGGAAAGCAGCGCGCGATAGGCGCGGATGACGCGACGTGACTCCGCGGCGTCTTCTTCCAAAAGCTCGATGCGGAAATCGCGTAACCCGGCGGCATGCAGCTCCGTGTAGAAGCCCGCGCCGGTCTGCGCGACGGCGTTGAAGAGGGTATTGCGGCAGCCGACATCGGCGCGCAGCGGATGCTCCATGCCCACGCGATCGCGGAGATGCACGCGATGCGTTTCACATGGCCGGCCGCAGTCGAGGAAGCTCGTCCCTTTCGACATGAAGGCAGCGAAAACGCAGTGCTCCATGTGAAACATCGGCATGTGCTGGTGCAGCGTCAGCTCGAACCATGCGGGTGGCGCGGCGTCGAGCAGGTCGAGCACTTGCTGGATGTTCAGATCGTAGCTGACCGTCAGGCGCTCAAGGCCTTGCGCGAGGAGAAATTGTGCGGTGAGTGGGTTGGCGACGTTCAGCGAAAAGTCACCGACGCGCCGCAGCGGCAGCGCGCGGAAGTAGTCGATCGCGCCGAGGTTGCGGATGAGCACGCCGTCAGGTGCGGCGTTTTCGATCACCTTGAAAAAGCCCTGCTCGCCGGCCTTCTGAATACGCGGTGTCGCGAGAAAGATCTGCGCGCCCGTGCCGGATTCGCGCACGCGCTGCACGGCGTCCTTGCCGCGGCGGATGTCTTCGAAGTCGACATAGATCTCGCCCACGCCTTCCGCGAGCGTGGCGTCCACTTGCTCCAGGCTGCGGCAGAGCACGCGGAGCGTCGCCTCACTCGGCGGAACTGCGCTGGTGCGGATGGGCGCGAGCAGTTCCGCGACCGTGAGCGGGTTTTCGGCGCGGACGACTTCGCGTGCGGTATCGAGCTGGAAGACGAGTTCGCGGCGGAGGCGGTTGAGTTCGCCGATCGGGAGGATGACGTCGCCTTCGAGGTCGTTGGTCAGCGTGCCGAGTTCGTAGGCGGTGTCGCCGAGTTTCCCGAGATGTTCGCGGAGCTTCTCCAGCGTCAGCGGCGCCGTGCGCGCGGGCTGGAGGGGGATCGTGGAGTAGACAATCCGGGGAGCACACGCGTCCCGCGTGTTGGTCGCGGCGTCCCGCCGCGACGAACTTTCCTGCGGCGCTGATCTTTCGAGATCGCTGGCCTTCAGGTTATCCCCATCGTCGGAAGTTCGCGAAGGCGGGACGCCTTCGCCAACACGCGGGACGCGTGTGCTCCCCGGATTCGCACTCAGCGTCAGCGGTTCACCGGCGCGGCCGGTGACTTGGAGATCAATCGCAATCCGCCGGCGCGGCTCGATGCGGCCGGTGAAGGATTGGGTGAGGCGTTTGTCGAGCGCGGGGTCGTCGGTCTTCCACACGCGCACGCCGGGAGCGAGGCGGGTGAAGTCGATGTGATCGTGCTGAAAAAATAGCCGCCGCCCCTTCACCTCATAAATGCGACCGCCCTGCTCGGCGTTCGTATCGCCCCCGGTGTCGAAGACCACGCCGTCGCCCGGCTTCAGCTCGATCTCTGGCGTCAGCTCGATGAAATCGCGACCGATGCGTTCGATGCGGCCAGCGAATGGTCCGCGCTTTTTTCCGTATCGCGCGGAGACCAGTTCCTGATGATTCACGCCGTGAAACCAGCCGGAGTAGAGCCCCCGCGAAAAGGTCATCTCGAGCTGGTAGCGATCCGCCGCCGTGATCGTGTGCTCGCGCTCCGCGAGCGCGGCGTCGATCGCCTTGCGATAGACTTGGCAGACAGCCGCGACGTATTCGGGCGATTTGAGCCGGCCTTCGACTTTGAAGCTGACCACGCCTCGCGCGATAAGCGCGGGAATCTCGGGCGCGGCGGCGAGGTCCTGCGGTGAGAGCAAATACCGCCGGTCGCCGAGATCCCGCACTGCGCCATCGACGATCAATTCGTAGGGCATGCGGCAGGCTTGCGCGCACTCGCCACGATTCGCGCTGCGCTGGCCGAGCGATTCGCTGGTCAGACACTGCCCGCTGTAGGCCACGCAAAGCGCGCCGTGAACGAAGACTTCCAGCGGCATGCGTTCCGGCGAAAATTTCTCCAGCTCGCGCAGCGACAACTCGCGCGCCAGCACCACGCGTTCGATCCCGAGGTGGTGGGCAAATTCGACGCCTTCCGGCGAAGTGATCGTCATCTGCGTGGAGGCGTGAATCGGCAGTTCTGGCGTGATGATTCCCGCGAGGCGGACGAGGCCCACGTCCTGCACGATGAGCGCATCGACCCCGGCGCGGTTCAGGAGGCGGAGGTATTCGGCGGCGTCGGCGAGTTCGTTGGTGAAGACGAGGGTGTTGAAGGCGACGTAGCACTTCACGCCGAAGCGGTGGCAAAACTTCACGACCTCCGGCAGCTCGGTTTCGCTGAAGTTGTCCGCCCGCAGCCGCGCATTGAATCGTGGCAGGCCGAAGTAGACCGCGTCCGCGCCATTCGCGACCGCGGCGCGCACGCAGTCCCAGTTGCCCG
>JANPHH010000437.1:0-6470 GCA_031424375.1 Chthoniobacter sp.
CAGTTCGAGGTGAAGCCGGGCGCCAGCGTGCGGCTCACGCTGAACAACACCGACGAGATGCAGCACAATCTGCTCATCCTCACGCCGGGCGACGGCCAACCGCTCGCGGTCGCGCAGCGCGCCTGGGCGCTCGGGGCGGAGGCGGTGAAAAAGCAATTTGTGCCCGATGGCGCCGACGTGCTCTTTCACACCCGCGTGCTCGATCCGCAGCAGTCGGACACGATCACCTTCACCGCGCCGGAGAAAGAGGGCGACTACCCGTATGTCTGCACGCTGCCCGGGCATGCGTTCTCGATGAAAGGAAAGATGCGCGTGAGCAAGACAGCTTCGGAGGTGATCGTCGCGGCCAAGCCGGCGAAGGCAGATGGCGGCGCGAAGACGCACGTGCATGTCACCGACGAGCCGAAAGTCATTCGCGCGTTTGTGGAAGGCGGGCCGGCGCGGTCCATCTCGGTCGGCCTCCCCGGCGGGACGAATTTTCTCTTCGACGCCGAGCAGTGTTACGTGCGCTTCGGCTGGTTCGGCATGTTCCTCGATGTGGGGCCGAATGTGAACAGCCGTGGCGGTGGCTGGTGCCAGATCCTGGGTGAAAAATTCGAGCTCGGGGACTCCGGCTTTCCGATCAGCATCGGCGCGCGCGATGCGCAGCAAGTCGTGAAATTCGAGGGCTACCGCCTGCGCGGAAAGGATGCGCCGCAGTTTTTCTTCACCATCGACGGACGCCGCGTCACGCAGACCGTCACGGCCGCGCCATCGGGGACCGGCTTGCAGTCCGAGTTCGAGTTCGAAAGCGATCCGGGCGCGGTCTTTTTCTACGTCTCGCCGCATGAACTGCAGCTCACCTCTTCGGCCGGCACGTGGCACGATGGTCGGCTCGAATTGCCCGCGGGCACCGCGAAAAAATTCAGCGTCACCATCGCCCGCGAGCCAAAGAAGGACGCCAAACCCAAGACCCCCGCCGTCGCCCCATGAAGAAGCTGCTCTTTACCCTCGCGACCGCCGCGCTCCTGGCGAAGGGCGTCGCCGCGCCGAAGCTGCCCGCCGGTTATTCGCTCGAGACGATCGAGATTCCACCGCACATCACACTCGGCGTGGGCGGCCTCGCTTTTACGCCGAAAGGCGACCTGCTCATCTGCACCCGCGAGGGCGAAGTGTGGCGCTACCGCGACGGCCAATGGTCGCTCTTCGCGTCCGGCTTGCACGAGGCGCTCGGGCTCTATGTCGATCCGAAGACGAGCGAAGTCTGGGTGATGCAACGCCCCGAGTTGACGAAGCTCATCGACGAAGATGGCGACGGCAAAGCAGACCTCTACAAGACCGTGAACGCCGACTGGGGGCTGAGCGACAACTACCACGAATACGCGTTCGGCCCGGTACGCGATGCGGCGGGAAATTTCTACGGCACGCTCAACACCAGCCTGAGCTGGGTTGGCTGGGCGAAGAGCGACCGCTGGGACATCGGCCGCATCCACGACAGCAAAATGGGCCGCGCCGCGCGTTACCGCGGCTGGTGTTTTCAAATCACGCCCGAGGGGAAATTCGTGCCCTTCGCCTCGGGGCTGCGCTCCCCCGCCGGCATCACGATCAATTCGCGCGGCGAGATTTTTTACACCGACAACCAGGGCGACTGGAACTGCACCTCCAGCCTGCACCATGTGGTGAAAGGCCGCTTCTACGGCCACGCCTCGTCGCTCACCGATCATCCGGATTACGCCGGAAAAAACCTCAACCGCATCAGCGAAGAGGAGTTCGACAAGCTGCGCTCCCGGCCCGCGATCTACCTGCCGCACGGCGAACTCGCGAGTTCTCCTGGCGAGCCGGTCTTCGATGAGACGGGCGGAAAATTCGGCCCGTTCACCGATCAGATCTTCCTCGGCGACCAGACGAAATCCAACGAAATGCGCGCCGTGCTCGAGCAGGTCGGCGGCGAGTATCAGGGCGTCGTGTTCGACTTCGCCGATCCGCTGCAATGCGGCGTGATCCGCAACCGCTTCGCGCCCGACGGCAGCCTCTGGATCGGGCAGACCGGCCGCGGCTGGCGCTCCGTCGGCGAGAAGACATTCGGCCTCCAGCGCATCGTCTGGGACGGCAAAACGACGCCGATGGAAATGCACTCCGTGAGCCTCACGAAGACGGGCTTCCGCGTGCGCTTCACCCAACCCGTCACCCGCGCCACGGCGGAGAAGCCGGCGAACTACGCGATCAAACACTGGGGCTACATCTACCAGGCCGAATACGGCTCGCCGAAGGTCACCCCGACGGACCTGACTCCCACCGCCGTGACCCTCTCGCCCGACGGCCTCACCGCCGAGCTCGATCTGCCGCTTGTGAAGGAACGCGTCTATCAACTTACCCTCAGCAACATCGCCAGCGCAGAGGGCGCGCCGATGACGAACCCGACGGGTTACTACACGCTGAACCGCCTGCGCGAATAGCAGGTCAGCGGCTAAGAAAGCGGTTGCCGGTCGGTCGGCGTTGGTCCACGCATCCGCGCCTTTTTTAGAATGACAACCATCCGCCGCATCACGCACTCAATCTGCTGCGCCGCCGCGTTGCCATGGTTCGCCCCGGTCGCGTGGGCGGAGATTGCGGATGCGGAATGGAAAGCGGTTCGGCCGGTGCTCGAGCAGCACTGCTACGACTGCCACGGCGGAAAGAAGACCAAGGGCGGCGTGGATCTGAAGAAGCTCGATGGCGATCCCAAGATCACGGGTGAATTCGAACTCTGGCAGAAGGTAAAGGAGCAGATCGCGTCCGGCGACATGCCGCCGGAGGACAAGCCCGAGCTGGCGGCGGCAGAGAAGGAGCGCACGCTGCAATGGCTCGGCGCATCGCTGGAGACGGCGATGCGCGCGAATGCCGGCGATCCCGGCAACGTGACGCTGCGCCGGCTGACCAATGCGGAGTACGATCGCACGATCCGCGACCTCACCGGCGTCGATCTCCAGCTCGCGCAGGAGTTCGCACCCGACGGCGGCGGCGGCGAAGGTTTCTCCAACATCGGCGACATTCTCTTCACCAGCCCGCAGCAGCTCGAAAAGTATTTTGCCGCCGCGCGCAAGCTGGCCGATCACGGGACGATCATGCCGGGGAGCGGCGTGCAGTTTCAGCCGCAGCGCGTGGGCCTGCGCGGTCCGGTGCAGGTGAAGGCGCAGGCCGAGCAGGGGCTCTACGTGTGGTATCAGAAGATGGCCGAGCCACACCTGCCGAAGGACGGCGAGGACATGCGCGAGGCGGACTACATGCTCGCCTGCTGGAAGTGGAAGCATCGCGCGATCACCAGCGAGGCGTCGCTGGAGCAGCTTGCGAGGGACGCCAAGCTGACGCTGCCGTTCCTCGAAAACTGGTGGACGCTGCTGTCCGATCCAAAGGGTGAGCCGCACTCGCGTTATCTCGATCTCACGCGTTTTGCCTGGCGCGATCTACCGCCGCCGGACGCCGCGAAACCGCAAGACTTACCCGCAGGCTTGATGGCAAAACTCGCCGCGATCCAGGCGGAGCGGCGCTCGTGGCTCGGGCCGAAGGATCATCCCGGCGAAGGCGTGCAGCGGCATCAGCAGGATTCGGATGGCATCCGGCGTTACGACTTTCACGTGGATGTCGCGGGTCAGCCAGTCGTGCACATCGTGCTCGGCGACGTCGCGGATGGAAGCACAGGCGACTGGGTAACCTTCGACGGCCTGACGCTGGAGGAGGGAACGAAGAAGCAGGGTTACCTCGACTGGTTGCGCAATCGCCTCCGGGTCGAGCAGGAGCAGCTCGCGGCGAACGCTGGAGAAGCTGCGAAGCTGCAACCGCGCATCGCCGAGGCCGAGGCGGTGCTGGCGAGATTTGGCAAGGACCCGCGCGGCAAGGGAGCAAAGCCGGACGCGATCGTGGTGCAGGCGCCGGTGGTGGTCACGCTGCCGTTGCCGCCCGAAGCGACGGGCTTCCGCGCCGGCGGCAAGCTGGACATCGATGGCCCCGAGGCCGATCTGGCGAGCGTGCAATGGAAGGCCGTGATCGGCACGCCGCCCGACCCGACCATGGTGATGGCCGGCGTGCTCACGGTCTGGAAAGTGGGCAGCACCGCGACGCGCCAGTTGGGGCATGAGTTCGGCGTGATGAAGGTCGCCTTTCCCGACGAACACCTGCGCCGGCTGGAGGAAATTTCGCGCAATTTTCAGCGCGGCGGAAAGGCCGCGAGCGTCTACTACCTGAGCGACGCGCAGCTCATCGCGCTCATTTCCCCGGAGGAAAAAACGCGGTGGGAAAGGATGATGATCGATTGGAAGTTCGTTCGCGATCCGAAGCTCAACCCGCAGCAGGCGAAGGAATGGGACGAAGCCGTGAAGCGCCACCTCGCTGACTTCGCCACGCACGCCTGGCGCCGGTCGCTGACGGGCGACGAATCCACGCAGATCGCAAAGCTCTACGACGACGCGCGCAGCCGCGAACTCGACCCGGAGAGCAGCGGCCGGGAAGTGCTCGTGCGCCTGCTCGTGTCGCCGAAGTTTCTCTTCAAACTCGAAGACGCCGCCGAGCCCGGGGAGCGCAAACTCAGCGCGTGGGAACTCGCCACGCGGCTCAGCTATTTCATCTGGGCCTCCACGCCCGACGCCACGCTGCGCGCCGCCGCGGCCGACGGTTCCCTGCTCCAGCCCGAGGTGCTCGCCCGCGAGACGAAACGGATGCTGCGCGACTGGCGCGCGAACGGACTCGCCCAAGAGTTCGCCGGCCAGTGGCTGAAGTTCAACGGCTTCGTCGCGAACGCCAACATCGACGCGAAAAAATTTCCCGAGTTCACACCCGAGCTGCGGCGCGACATGTATCGGGAGACGTTCGACTTCTTCACCCACCTCATTCGCGAAGACCGCCCGGTGGGCGAGATCGTCGGCGCGGATTACACCTTCCTGAACGATCGACTCGCCACCTTCTACGGCATCCCCGGCGTGCAGGGCGGGGAGTTTCGCAAAGTGAACGTCGCGCAATATCACCGCGGCGGGGTGCTTGGCATGGGGACGTTGCTCGCGAAAAATTCCTACCCGCATCGCACCAGCCCGGTGCTGCGCGGCAATTGGCTCCTCGTCTCCGTGCTCGGCCTGCCCACCCCGCCACCGCCCAACAACGTGCCGAAACTCGACGACAGCGTGAGCGCGGCGTCCACCCTGCGCCAGCGGCTCGAGCGCCATCGCGCCGACAAAAACTGCGCTGCCTGCCACGACCGCATCGACCCGCTCGGCTTCGCGCTGGAAGGTTTTGATCCCATCGGCCGCGCCCGCGCCAAGGACGAGGGCGGCCTCGCCATCGACGACTCCGGTCGCTGGAAAACGAGCCCCGAGTTCCGCGGCATCGAAGGCCTGCGCGGCTTCCTCGCCCAGCACGAAGCCGAGGTGACGAAGAACTTTTGCAGCAAGCTCGTCGGCTACGCGCTCGGCCGCTCGCTGCTCCCGACCGACAAACCGCTCGTGGAAACGATGCGCGCCGAGCTGGCGAAATCCGGCGGCAAATTCTCCACCGCCGTGCTCGCCGTCGCACAAAGCCGCCAATTTCAGAACCGGCGAAACGATTAACCCGGTAGAGTCGCACCTTCTCACCACATGAATTCACGCACTTTAGATTCCTCGATTTCCCGCCGCCATTTCCTCCGTGGGATGGGCGTGGCGCTCAGCCTGCCGTGGCTGGAATCCATGAACGCCTGGGGCGCGGCGAGCACGAAGGATGGCGCGCCGCGGCGGCTGGCCGTGTGCTTCATGGGCAATGGCGTGAACCCGCATCACTGGGGCGCGAACATGGGACCGGGTGGGATGGAGCTGCTCAAGACCCTGAGCCCGCTGGAGCCGCTCAAGGACAAGCTGCTCGTCTTCAAAGGGCTGTGGAATCCGACCACGGTCGCGGGTCCGGGCGGACATTATCCGAAGATGAATGTGCTCTCCGGTCTCACGGTGAAGCAGACCACGACGGACGTGCAGGTGGGCACGACGATGGATCAGCTCATCGCCGCGGAAGTAGGCAAGAAGACGCCGATGTCGAGCCTCGTGCTCGGCACGGAAGGGCCGCAATACAGCACCGACAGCGGCTACACTTCCATCTACTCGGCCTACGTCTCTTGGAGCAGCCCGACCACGCCGGCGCCGAAGGAGATCTATCCGCAGCAGGCGTTCGATCAGCTCTTCGACGACGGCTCGCAGCGGAAGCGTGACCGGAGCGTCCTCGACATCGTGAACGAGGACGCAAAGTCGCTCCGCGGTCGGCTGAGCAGTCGCGACGCGCACAAGCTCGACGAATATCTCACCTCTGTCCGCGAGCTGGAGCAGCGGATCGAGAAGGCGGATGAATTCAGCAAGGTGAACACGGCCGGCGCCGGGTGGCAGCCCTCGGTGAAAGCGCCCACCTTCCCGCGCCCCGCGGCCGGCATTCCCGCCGACCCCGAGGAGCATCTGCGGCTCATGTTCGACATCCTGGTGCTCGCCTTCCAGATGGATCGCACC
>JANPHH010000438.1:0-16723 GCA_031424375.1 Chthoniobacter sp.
CTTGCGAGACGGCCGGAGGCAACGACCTCGGCCTCCGCAGGATCGTGGATCTTCCTTCGTTCCGAGGTCCTTCGATTGTCCCCACGGCACCACGGACCTCGTCTAAAGCATTGAGTCCATCCTGATCGCTCTGCCTCCCTCCATTTCGCTCGGGATGACATGCCGTTTTGAAACTTCGAGAGATCCCCTCAAAGCGTCTTAACCCGAATCCACGTCTCGACCGTCTGCCCTGTCGTCGCATCGTGCACCGTGATGCGGTGCTCCCCTTCCCGCGCGATGACGAACGTCCGCCCATCGACCTCGCGCACCTCCAGCGAGTCGCTCGTCCATGTGACCTCGCCCGGCCCCGTCGCGCGCAGCGGCACGCGTTCGCTCGACGGCAGATCGGGATCGACCAGAAACGTCGTCCCCGGCAGCGGCGATTCGACGCGCAGCGGAACGTCGCGATCTTCCACCGCCGTGCGCGCCGTCATGCCGTTCTGCGCGCTCGCACTCCACTCGGAATACTCGGGACCGAGGATCACTTTCCCCGTCGCATCGTAATCGGCCGCGCTTTCCAGCGGCGGGAGCTGTCCGGTCACAAACTTTTCGCGCACCGCATCCGCCCGCGGCGCCGCCAGCAGCTTGCCCGTCACCGGATGCACCTCGCGCTCGACAATCTCCGGCGTCCGCGGAAACCAGCTCGTGCCGAACTGCGCGTGGAGCTGGACCATCACCGCGTGCATGATCGGCGCCGCGCCCGTCACGCCTGAAACTTCCCGCATCGGCGTGCCGTCGAAGTTTCCCGCCCACACCGCGACCGTGAATTCCGGCGTGTAACCCACCGCCCAGTTGTCGCGGAAATCCGAACTCGTCCCCGTTTTGCACGCCACCGGGAAATCAAAGCGCAACGCCGATTGCGTCCCGAACGAATTTGCCCGCGCGGCGTTGTCGCTCAGCATGTCGGCGATCAGCCACGCGGCGAGCGGAGTCGCGGGGGAGAGTTGATGGTTGAGATTCGAGGCTTCGCGAGAAAGCCGGGATGGTGGAGTGGCGGCAATTGAGGGTTGAGAGGAAGCAGCGGAATCGCTGAGCCGATAGGGCTGCCACTCGCCCATCCGCGCCAGCGTGGCGTAGGCATTCGCAAGTTCGAGCAGCCGCGTTTCCGCATTCCCGATGGTGAGCCCGAGACCGTAGTGCTCCGCCGTTTTTTCCAGCGTCGTCATACCCCACTGCTGCAGCCGCTGCTGGAGCGGTGCGGCTCCGCCGATCGACGTGAGCACACGCACCGCCGGGATGTTCAGTGAATTGGCCAGCGCGATGCGGTAGCGGAGCGGGCCGTAGCAGCGGTGGCTGTAATTCTCCGGGCGGAAGCTCCCCGTCGGCGTAGGGAACGTGACCGGAACATCCGCGGCGATCGTCGCCGGCGTGGCGCCGCGTTCCAGCGCGAGGAGGTAGGTGAACGGCTTGAACGTCGACCCCGCGGACCGCCGCGCCCACGCGCCATTCACCTGTCCCGTGCCGGGTGCAAAGTAATTCTGCGAACCGACGAGAGCGCGCACTTCACCGCTCGCATTGTCGATCACCACGACCGCCGCATCCTTCACGTTCTTGCCATGCAGCCGCGCCATTTGCTCCCGCACGGCTTCCTCCACGAAGCGGTTCAGATCCAGATCGAGCGTCGTCTTCACCGTGCCGGGCGCATTCGGCGGCAGCGATTGAAGTACGAGATCCACAAAGTGCGGCGCGCGGAACAGCCGCTGCGGCGGACGAAGCTGCAACTGCTCCGCGCGGGCCCGACCGGCCCGCGTCGCATCGAGCCAGCCCGCGCGTTCCATCCGTGCGAGCACCACTTCCTGACGCCGTTTCGCCGCGCGCGTCGCCCGGTGCGGGTTGAGCCGTTTCGGATTCTTCGGCAACCCCGCGAGAAACGCCGCTTCCGCGTCGCTCAGATCCCCGAGCGGTTTGCCGAAGTAGTAGTTCGCCGCCGCGCCGATCCCGACATTCAGGTTCCCGAAATCGATGCGGTTGAAGTACGCCGCGAGAATCTGCTCCTTTGTCCAGAGCTGCTCGAGCCGCAGCGCGCGAGCCGCTTCGAGGATTTTCGTCGAGACGGTCCGTGGCCGCGGATCGCTGATCTTCACGAGCTGCTGCGTGATCGTGGAAGCTCCGGATGTAATCCGGCGATGGGTGAAGTTTCCCCAAAGCGCGCGGCCCGCTGCAAGGAAGTCGACGCCATGATGCTGGAAAAAGCGTTTGTCTTCCGCGGCGAGCATCGCGTGCTGCAACGGCGCGGGGATCTCCGCGAAGGAAATCTCCCGCGCAAACCGTTCATCGACTCGCACCTCGCGCAGAGTCACGCCGTGGCGGTCCGTCAGCTCTCGGCTCTGCACCGCAGGGTGGAGCAGTGCGGGCGGAAGTGGCACCAGCTTGAGCCCGAGCCAGCCGGCGGGCACCGTGGCGAGCAAGAAGACGGCGGCAATGCGGATCGATCGTTTCACCTGTCGCGAAGCGATGTGGGACAGGCATCTTGCCTGTCGCAACGGGCATCTTGCCCGTAACCATATTGGGCCACGGGCGAGACGCCCTTTGCGACAGGCAAGATGCCTGTCCCACACGGTTGAACCCTCGTCTCCATCACTTCAGCGGCAGCGCGGTGAGCCGCGCGGTCTCGGTCAGGCCGAAGCGGTCGGGATGGTACATCTCCTCGATTTTCGCCGATGGCGCCGTGGCCGTGCCCGCCGCGCGGACGCGGGCGAGGTAGCGGATCGTGTATTGCCCTGGAGAAAGGAAGTCCGCAAAGAACAGCGCGCGGTCATCGCGCAGCTCCTGGAAGTCCGCCGGCCATCCGAGACCGAGCACCTCACCGGCGCGGGTCTCCTGCGATTTGAAGACCGGATTCACCGCCTCGAAAATCGATGGCAGCGGATCTTCCACCGCGAGATAACGCGCGCGTTTCCGGACGTCGATCTTCAGCGTGATCAGCACACGATCGCCGATCTTCGGCTCCTTCAAGTCGGTCAGTTTGCCGTCGTCCTCGATCTTCGCGTAGCTGCGCTGGATGCCGTAGCCCTGATCCTGGCGTGGTTGATTAAGCCCCTTCGGATGCGCGACGATTTCCACTTCCGTGTAGATGCGTTTCGCCTCGGGATTCCCGAGCATCATCGGCAGGCGATCCGAGCCGGGCTTGATCGCCAGCTCCACGCGATGCAGCGGCTGTTTGTCGCCGATCGTGAATTTCCCATCGTTCCCCGCCCACGCGAGCGAGCCGTCGATCTGCGGTGCCGGCTTCTCCACCTCGCGCAGATAGTGGCTGAACGCGACCAGCGACCAAGCGTTGCCTTGCGTCGTGAGCCAGTGGCCGCCTTCGCGTTTGCCGAGCAACTCCTTCACGCTCTCCTCGACCTCCGGCGCTTCCGGCTTGAAGCGGCTCCACGCGAGCAGCCGGATCGCCGCGTCGCGCGAACCGCTCCAGAACGCATCCTCGTCATAACCCTCCGCCTTCAGCGGCGCGAGCAGGGCAGTCGTCATCTCGGCCGCGCCTTTGCTCTCGATGATCGCCAGCGCGAGGAAGGCGCGGGCTTCCGCGTTGAGTTCCTCGCGGCGATTGAAGAGCACCTCGTGATAGGAAGGCTCAGCCCGTCCGGCGAGCGCGAGCGTGTAGAGCGCGAGGCAGCGTTCGCCGAGCAGATAGCGCGACTTCAGTTCCGCCGTGCCGCGCAGACCCGCGCTGAGAAATTTCAGGAGCGAGTCATAGCTTTCCGCGGGCACCTCGTAGCCCGCGCGCTTCGCCATCGCGAGACCGAGACCCGCGTAAGAGCTACCCCAGAAGTGCGCGTCCTTTCCGCCCGGCCAGTAACTCAATCCGCCGCCGCTCGTCTGCATGGTGAAGAGCCGATCAATCCCGTAGTTCACTGCGTCGCGGATTTGGTCGTCGGACCGCGCGAGTTCCGGCAGGCGGTCGCGGAAGTCTTTCAGCACGATCCACGGCAGCGTGCTCGAAGTCGTCTGCTCCACGCAGCCGTAGGGGTAATGGAGGAGCTGGTTCAGACTTTCGCGCAGCTCGATGGCGCGTGAATTTCCCAGGGTGACGCGGACCACGCCGTTGCCTTCGAGCACCGCGGGGTCGGCATCTTTGAGCAGGTTCGTCTGCACGTCTTCGGTCCGCTGCAGCTTCACCTCGCGGAGTTGCGCCACGGGGAAGCCGACTTTCAATTTCGTCTCCACCGCGTCGCGATACGCCGTCTTGCCGTCCGCACCGGTGAAGCGCGCGACCCACTTCCACTGCGCCTCGCCGTTCTTCTGAAACTCGACCGGGAAATCGACGGCCAGCGAGCCGTGCGCGGGGAGCGTGACCTGCCGGCGCGGGCTGTCGGTCGTGGCGGTTTCGTCGAGCGTGAGTTCCACGTCCACCTCGCCGGCCACGTCGGTCAGATTGTGCAGGACGGCGCGGAGCTTGAGCTGGTCGCCGATGTTCGCAAAGCGCGGCAGCGCGGGTTCGATCATCACCGGCTTGTTCACCTCGAACGCGCTTTCGCCCGCGCCGAATGCGTCGTCCTGCGTCTGCACGACGGCGATCACGCGGTAGCGCGTGAGGCTGTCCGGCGCGATGAATTTCGCCGCGACCCGCCCGTTTTCATCGGTGCGCAGATTCGCACTCCAGAGCGCGCAGGTGACGAAGTTTTTCCGGAACGCATCACCAAAATCGCCGCCGCCGCCGATCATATAGCCTTTGTTGTCGAAGCTCTTTTCGTCCGGATCTTCGCGGAGCAGCGACGGCAGCGTGAGGCTGGTCGTCACGGAAAGCGGCAGCGGTTTCATGAAAAAGGCGAGCGGGTCTGGCGTCTCGTAGCCGGTCAGGCTGAGCACGCCTGCATCCACGGCGTAGAGCGTGACCTCGGCATTCGCGCGCGGCTTGCCGGTCAGGTCGCGGACTTCGGCGCCGACGCTGACTTCCTGCGCGGGCTGGTAGGTCTTGCGTTCCGGGTTCACGTAGACCGTGAGCTTCGACTCGGGCCGCGTGACTTTAATCTGGCAGAAGCCGACGCGGTAATCCGGTTCCTTGAATTTGCGCGGGCTGTCCTGCGCGCCGCGCAGCAGCATCACGGAGACGAAGACATTCGGCGCGTCCATGCCGACGAGCGGAACCTCTACGCTCGGCGCATTGCCGCTGAGCTTCGTGACGAATGACCGCAGCACGTGATCGCGCTCCACGGTGACCAGCGCGTCGCCGGCGATCGGCGTCTTCACGAGAATGCGCGCGGTTTCCCCGCTGAGATAGGCGAGCTTGTCGGTGACGAGTTCGATTTGGAATTCGTTGCGGTAGTTCCACTCGGTCACATTCTCCCCGGTAACGTAAAACGTCGTCGACGTGGCGACCTCGCGGCCCGCCGTATCCTTCGCCGTGACCTCGATCATGTAGAGCCCCGGTTCCCCCGCCACGAGCTTCGCCGCGGGTTCGCCGACCGGCATCCAGCGGTGCTCCTTTTCCTCCACGCGCTGCGTCTTGAGTTTCTGTTCGCCCACCACCTTGAAGATCGGCTCCGACTGCGTCTCGGAAGCGTCTTCATCCGTGACCACGCGGTTGTTCTGCCAGTCGATGCGCGTCACGCGCAGTTTTGCCGCGATGGGTTCGGGCGTCTGCGTTCCGTCGGTCCGCACGGCCACGATGGGGAGCGGAAGCTGGTCGCCCTTTTGCACCACCTCGGGAAGCTGGCCGATGCCGAGGTAGAAATCGGACGGATGCCAGGTGAGGTCGGTGGATTGCGAAACGGTTTGCTGATTGAGATCGGTAACCTCGCAGAGCAGATGCGCGGATCGCGGCTGCGGCGCTTTGGCGTTGAATTGAATCGTCGTCGTCACGTTGGCCGTGCCCTGATCATTAAGGTCCAGCTTGCCCTGATCGGAGAAGTGCGAGCCGCGGTCGAGGATGCGGGTGAGGCGGTAGTCATCGATCGCATCGCAGAAGCTGAATTTGTCGAATCCCTCCGGCTTGAACGGCAGATCCTCTGCTTCGATCGACCAACTGAGCTGCGCCTTCGAGAGTGATTTGCCCATCAGGTATTTCGCGGCGATCGGCAGTTCGAGCGGCACCGCACCGACGGAAGACTTCGCTCCGCCGATCGCGATCTCGAAAGCGTTCGGCGTGTATTCCTGCACTTCGAATTCGAAATTCGCGACCGTCTCTTCCTTGCCCGCGCCGAGGGTGAGGCGTGCGGAGTAGGTGCCGAGCGTGCCTTTGGGCAGCGGAATGTCGGCGTCGATTGCGCCGTAGGCATTGAGGGTCAATTCGCGGCTGAGGATTTCACGTTCGCGGTTGTCGAAGGCTTTAAGCTGCACCTTCGCTCCCGCGGGAATGCGCGCACGGCCGGTGCGCGGATCGCGGATGATTCCCTTGAGATGGACGGTCTCGCCGGGGCGATACACACCGCGTTCGGTAAAGAGAAACACCTGTGGTCCGGCGTCCTCATTTTCCTCGTCGGCATCCACGTGCGGGATGTGGAAGCGGTAGAGCGAAAGCCGGTTCGTGTCTTCGTCGAGCGGGACGAGATGCAGATCGGCGCCATTTTCGGTGCGCAGCCAGCGGGCTTTGGCGGAAGCCGGCAGCACCACCGTTCCGGTCGCGTCGGTGCGGGCGTTGGCGAGTGTGAGATTCTCCGCCGTGAGCAGCGTGAGCTTTGCGCCGACCACGGGCGCGCCGGTGGCGAGCGAGAAAACGTGGGCGAAGGTTTCATTCGCCGACGTTTTCCAGACCACGCCGAGATCGGTCACCTGCACCATCGCCTGCACGCCGGGACGTTTCTCATCGTCGAGTTGCTCTGCCGTCACCAGCACCACGCCGCCTTTGCCCGCGCCGAGGATTTCGTTCCACGCGAGCTTGATCGTGCGCTCGGTATCGACCTGGGTGCTGCCGGTAATGACTCGCGAGTAGACCGTCTTGCCCGGCAGTGTTTCCACCGCCACGCGGCGATGCCATTCGTTGGCTTTCGCATCCTTCGGGCTGAGGTAATCGTCGTAGGCTTGGAGCGCGACGGGCGCGGTGTCGGGCTGGAAGAGCTTCGCGGTGACGCGGATCTTCGGGACGTTGACCGCATTCATCATGAAGTGCCGCGTGCCGCTGTTGAGCTGGTGGGTGCTGAATCCTTCCAGGGCGAGCGAGGGTTCGATCGGCGTGAAAAAGGCCGAATCCTTCCACAGTTCCGCGAGCGTGAAGGGCTCGCGCGCCGCGATGCCCCGCGCCACTTCGATTTTGTATTCCGTCTCCAGTTGGAACGGCCCGCTGAAGATCACCTGATTTTCTTCCACCTTCGCCGTCATCTTCTTCGGCTCCGGCGTGACGCGAATCCACTGCCGCACATTCTCCGCCTTCACTTCGGTCGCCAGTGATTTGCTGAAACGAACGATTAACTTGCGCCCATCGCGCCCGTTGTTCTCAGTGTTCGCACCGCTGACGAGGAAGGGCTTCACCGTGCCGATGGCGATTTCCACCGGCTCGAGCAGCGTGAGTCCCGCCTCGGTGCTCGGCAGTCCGGCGGCAATCGTGAGCTTCCAGCCTTCGCCCACGCTGAGCGGTTCGGCGGGGGCGACGAAGAGCTGATTGTCCCGCGCCCCGTCGGCGCTCGGGCGGCCGAGCGTCTGCTCCACCTTTTCGTAAAAGCGCTCTTTCCACGTCCGCACCGTTTGGTCGGAGCTGCGGTAGAGCGGAAAGCGGTGCTGCGCCCGATGGACCGGGTCCGCCTGTTCCACCTTGGCGACAATTTTTTTCCCGTCCTTGTTGACGAACCCGAGCGACGCCGCGGCGGCTGCCGCATCCACGTCCGCGTTGAAAAGCAGATTGAACGCGGGCAGTGCGGTCACGCTATCCGCGTAGAGATACGTCGGCGCATGCCAGCCTTTCATCACGAACGCCGGGGTCTGGAACGTCGCCTCGAAATCACCCTCCAGCTTCGCCCCCGCGGCGGTCTTCGTGCCGGGGTGGAAAATAAAGCGAAAGGTGGTGGCGAGCGGCAGCGGTTCCGCGGGGATGAAGGTGCCGCTGCGCGTGCTGAGCCAGGTGAACCTCCCTTTCACCGCCGGTTGCAGTTCGACCGGCGCGGGTTCCGCGACTTTGCCCACGCTCGCCGCATCCACGAGCGGCTCGGCGAAGCGAATGGTGAAGGTCGCGAGCGGGTTGGCCTTGTCGAGCGTGTGGCCGGTGAGCACGGCGGCCGGCTCGGCGTGGAGTGGGGCCGCGAGGGCGAGCGCGGCGAGGAGGGAGGCGAGGCGGGGCAGTTTCATAGTGGATGGGTGCCGGTGGTTAACGGCGCCGGTTCGCCGGTCTTGCAGCGATATTCGCGGAATCTTTGCGACGACTCCGCGACGAGCGTCTGGTAGCCTCCGTGGGAATGCAACCCGTTCGCAGCAGCCACTCCCGGAGCGATCGAATGCTGGCGACGCGGCTCAGCCTCATCGAGCGATTGGCAGACTGGAAGGAGCACGCGAAGTGGCAGGAATTTTTCGATCTCTACTGGCGGCTGATTTACAACGTAGCGCGGAAGGCGGGCCTCACCGATGCCGAGGCGCAGGAGGTCGTGCAGGAGACGGTGATCACCGTGGCGAAGAACGTGGGGAAGTACGATGCGAAAGCGGGCTCCTTCAAAGGCTGGCTGCTCAACACCACGCGCTGGCGGATCAATGATCAATTCCGCAAACGCCAGCCCGCCGAGCAGCAAGCGGGGCGGGACGATGGCAGCGACCGGACGGACGAGGTGGAGCGCGTGGTCGGCAGCGACGGCCGCGAGGTCGATGCCGAATGGGATCGCGAATGGCAGCGCAATATCTTCGAGGCCGCCCTCGAGCGGGTGAAGAAGCGAGTGTCCGCGCGGCAGTTCCAGATCTTCGAATGCTGCGCGGTGAAACACTGGTCGGCCGCGCGCGTGGCGGAAACGCTGCGGGTCAGCGCCGCGCAGGTCTACCTCGCGAAACACCGTGTGAGCGCGCTGATGAAAGAGGAAGTGGCGCGCCTGGCGAAGCTGGAGCGGTAGCCCATCCAACAATCTATCATGGTGAGCGGCGCGTCACGGGGGGGTGGTTCGAGGCACGGCCGGTGGGTGTGCGGTGCGGCGCGCAGTCGAAGGATCACCACGCAATTTTCCCAAGCTCCGCACCGCCGCTGCCCGCAAAAAGTTAGAGGTCCTTCGACTCCGCACCGCGCCGCCTTCGCCCGCCGGTGCTTCGCTCAGGATGACAGCGCTTCTTGGATGCGCTTCGCGCGGATCTAGACCCGCGTGCCGTTTGGGTCGAAGGCGTTGGAGAGGATTCCCGTCAGCTTGCTGGAGAGGTACGGTTTCGGGAGGTAGTTCACACCCTCGCGCAGCTTCACATCGCTGCCGAAAAGATCGGAGCTGTATCCGCTCGTGTAGATGACTTTCAGCTCGGGCTTCTTCGCCAACAGCAGGCGGGAAAGCTCCAGCCCATTCGCGCTGCCGGGCATGACCATGTCGGTGAGCAGCAGTTCGATTTCGGCGCTGTTTTGCTCCCAGACGACCAGCGCGGCATCGGCGTTCTCGGCTTCGTAAACGCGGTAGTCGTGGCTCTCGAGGATCTCCTTCACGAGTTCGCGCACGGCGCCGTCGTCCTCGACGATGAGGATCGTGTGATCGTGGCTCGTGTCCGTGGAAGCGTCCGGAAGCGCAGGCGTCGGATCCGGCATTCGATCGGTGGGCGGAAAGTAGACGGCGAAGGTGGAGCCAGCCCCGGGCGCGGTGATGACTTCGATCCAGCCTTCGTGCTGCTTGGTGATGCCGTAGACGGTGGCCAGGCCCATGCCGCTCCCTTTGTTGACTTCTTTCGTCGTGAAGAAAGGTTCGAAGATCCGTGCGCGGGTGGACAAATCCATGCCAGCGCCGGTGTCGGTGACGCTGAATCGGACGAATGTCCCGGGGCGCGCTTCCGCGTGTTGGGCGGCGCTTTCCGCGGACACCTCCCGGAGTTCGGTGGTGATGAGAATGACCCCGCCGTTTGGCATGGCGTCGCGGGCGTTCATCGTGAGGTGGAGGATGACCTGTTCGAGACTGGCTTCGTCGGCCCAGATCGGCGGCAGCCCTTCGGCCAGATCCCAGCGGAGTGTTACCCGCTCGCCGATCGCGCTCTGGAGGACGGACATTCCGTGGCTGATGAACTCATTGAGCCGGACCACGCGCGGCCGCATGACCTGCCGACGACTGAAAGCGAGGAGCTGCCGCGTGAGCTCGGCCGCGCGATCGGCGGCGAGCGTGATCTCCTTCATGGAATTCACGGCGTCTTGCGGAAGATGTTCCGTGGCGAGTTGCAGGCTGGAGTGACCCTGGATGACGGTGAGCAGGTTGTTGAAATCGTGCGCGATGCCGGCGGCGAGTTGCCCGACGCTTTCCATCTTCTGCGCCTGCCGCAACTGGACCTCGAGTTCGAGCCGCTCGGAGATGTCCTGCACCATCATCAGCAGGTGCGGCTCGCCGGCGATGGTGATGGATTCCACCGAGATCAGCGCGGAGCGGAGCTGGTTCTGCCGGGTGCTGATCTCACATTCCACATTGCGGATCGGCACGCCCTCGCGGAGCAGGCGGCGGATGCGGCTCTCGTAGTCGATGCACAGGCGTAGCTCGAGTGGCGAGTGGCCGATCAGCTCTTCGCGGGAGAATCCGGTCATCGCCACGAAGGCATCGTTCACATCCACGAAGCTCTCGCTCCCCGTGACCTGGATGGCGGAGGGAATCGGATTGGCGTGGAAGGCTTTTGAAAAACGTTCCTTGCTCCGGCTCAGTTCGTCGTGGGCGCGTTGCAGTTCCGCAGTCCGGGCGTTGACCAGCGCATCCAGTTCGTCGAGGCGCAGGCGGGCCTGCTGGGTGACGAACCACTTCCGCGTGAGCGCATGCGCGAGCTGGAGGACTTCGATGTTGTCGAAGGGTTTCTTCAGGATCACGAGGTTCTCGTTGACGCCGAGAACCGACGTCATGCGTTCCCACGAGTAGTCCGAGTGGGCGGTGCAAACCACGATTTGCAGCGCGGGGTCGGCCTTCCAGAGGTTCCAGATCGTCTCGATCCCATCCCAGCCCGGCGGCATGCGCACATCGATAAAGGCGACGGCAAACGGGGTGCCGCTCGCGACCGCAGCCGTCACCTGGTCGAGCGCTTCCTGGCCTTGAAATGCCGAGTAGAGTTCAAACTCCGGCGCGGGCGCGGGCGGCGGCGCGTCGAAGATCACCGACTCCATGGCATCGATCTGCGTGGTGCGGCGATGTTTGAGCAGAATCTTGCGGAAATCGTCGTGGATCGCGGCGTTGTCGTCGACGACCAGGATGCGGTTGTTCGGGCGCACGGTCATGACTTGGAGGCCGACTCCGGCGGGGCGAGTGGCAGATCGAGGGTGAAGGTGGCGCCCAAGCCCGGTCCCTGGCTCTCGGCGTGCAGGCTGCCGCCGAGCTCGTGGGCGGCGATCGCCGCGGTATGCAGTCCGAAGCCGTGGCCCTCGCTGCGGGTAGTGAAGCCGTGGGCGAAAATGCGGGTGAGATTCTCCGCGGCGATTCCCATCCCGGTGTCGGTGACCTTCAGCGCGATCGATTCGCGGGGTGTCCGCGCGATGCCCAGATCGATGCGACGCTCGGGCGGGTTTGCGCCGTCGATCGCGTGCTTCGCGTTGCGGATGAGGTTCACGAGGATCTGGAGCACCTGGTGTTTGTCCCATTTGGCGGCGGGCACATCTTCAAATTGCCGCACCACCTTGATGCGATGCCGCGAGAGACTGTCGATGTTCAGGCGCAGAGCGTCCTCCATGATCTCCTGCGCACGCACCGTCTCCACCAGCCCCGAAGCGCGGGCAAAGCTCTGCTGGCGCGAGACGATGTCCTTGATGTGTTCGATATTCTTCGTGAGCAGTTCCAGCTCCGTCAGCGTCGAGGTGCGTTCGCCTTCGAGATGTTCGCCCACCTCCGCGATGTAGGTGGGCAGCATGCTGCCCTTCGGGTCGTCGCGCAGATACTCCGCCACGCGGTAGCGGTTGTCTTTCAAGAGCTGGGCGGCCCGCGCGAGGTTCGGGGTCTTCGAGTGGCGGAGGCGCTCGGAGATCAGGCTGGCCGAGACGTTCACGCTATTGAGCACATTGCCCACATTGTGCAGCACGCCCGTGGCGACCTCGGCCATACCGGCGGCGCGCGAGGCGGCCACGAGTTGGAGGTGCAGCGCCTGCAGTTCGCGCTCGGCTTTGCGCCGCTCGGCGATTTCGTGGCGGAGCGCACTTTCGCGCTGCTCGACGCGTTCGAGCATCAGATTGAAGGAATCGATCAGTGAGCCAAACTCGTCGTCGACGCGCTTCTCCGCCCGCACCGTGTAGTCATGCTCCGCGGCGATCTGGTGCACCGTGTCGGCGAGGTTTTCGATCGGATCGAGGATGACGCGTTCGAGGCGCCACGAGACGAATACGGCGACGAGAAACGAGATCGTTAGCACGATGACGAGCAGCCCGGCGTAGATGCGCAGGAGCTGGATGGCCTGCGTGCGGTAGTCGCCGTGAATCAAGACCGTGCCGACCCGCCGCTTCGACTCGAAGACGGGGTAAACGGCGACGAGATGCGCGCCTTCCTGATAGACCCCGGCATCGCGCTCGACTCCCGGCTGCGGCCCGGTGTCGCCGAAGCTCGCGAGCGCCCAGCCGTCCGGAAAGACGATGGCCGCACCGACCACCGTCGGCTTGGTCTTGAGTGAAGCGATCAGGCTCGCGGCATCGTCGGCGTTGCCCGTGGCGAGTACCGCGGAGGCGTAATGGCCGATGAGTTGCGAGGCCGCGGTGAGGTCCCGCGCGTAGTCATTCCGCGAGATGAGAAATTGCAGGCCGAAAAGAACTCCGCACGCGACGATGAGCGCGATCGTGCAAGTCGCGAGGACGACGACGCGGAGTTTGCGCTGAATCGGCAGGTCGCGGAGGCGCAGCATCTAGAGGAGAGATACCGCCCGAAAAATCATAAACGAGCATTCCTGCGGGAAGCTGACGGATAAACTTAGCATTCCGGTTTATCGTAAACTCCTACGAGCGCTTGCCCCCGCTCCTTGGGTGCACTTCCGCATCGGCGGGAACGAGGCTGGGGGACGCAAGAGTGGGGAAGCGCATGGCCATGGGGAAGCGAAGAGCAATTCGGCAAAACTTGCACTTAGTGGGGCCGATACACCAGTCCGGAAATTCCCTTGCCGCCCCAGCACGACCACCGGACCCTGCTCCTGTGAATACCCGCTGGTTCTTCGTTTGCCTTGCCTCCTTCGCCGCCCTGCTTCCGCCCGCACCTGCCGCCGAACCCGGCCCCGTCGTTATCATCCCGATCAAAACCGAGATCTCCGCCGCCCAGTTTTTCTTTCTCCGCCGCGCCCTGAAGCAAGCCGAGCGCGACAACGCCAGCGCCGTGGTTATCGACATGGAAACCTACGGGGGCGAAGTGAAGGCCGCGATCGACAGCATGGACGCGCTGCTCAAGACCCGCGTGCCGACCTTCACCTTCATCAATCCGCGTGCGATCAGCGCCGGCGCGCTCATCGCTCTCGCCACGCAGAAAATCTACATGACTCCGTCCGCGGTCATCGGCGCCGCCGCCCCCGTGACCGGCAGCGGCGACGACCTCCCAAAGACGATGACCGACAAGACCGTCTCGTCGATCAGCGCCATGGCGCGCGCCGCCGCTGAGAAGACCGGCCACCGCCCGGAGATCGCCGATTCCTTCATCAAAAAGGAAGCCGAGCTGAAAATCGGCGACGTGGTCATCGACAAAGCCGACTCCCTCCTCACCCTCACCGCTCCCGAAGCCGCACGGCTCTACGACGGCAAGCCGCTCCTCGCCGCGGGCATCGCCGATTCGCTCGATGAAATGCTCAAAGCCGCCGGCCTCACCGGCGTGCGCGAGACCATTGCCCCGAGCGGCTTCGAAAATCTGGCTTTCTGGATCACCTCGCTCGCGCCGATCTTTCTGCTCGGCGGAATCATCGGCGGCTACATCGAGTTCAAGTCGCCCGGGTTTGGACTGCCGGGTTTTCTCTCACTGATTTGCTTCACCATTTTTTTCACCGGTCACTACATCGCCGGCCTCACGGGTTGGGAAGTGATGATCGTCTTCTTCATCGGCGTCCTGCTCGTTCTCGGTGAGTTGTTGCTCCATCCCGGCACCGTGCTGCCCGGTGTCGCCGGCGCACTTTTGATGGTCGGCTCGCTGCTCTGGGCGATGATCGATCGCTATCCCGGCATGCCGTTCCTCCCCACCTCGGAGATGCTCACGCGGCCCCTCATCAATCTCGGCATCGCCACCCTGCTCGCGATCGTCGCCGCGTGGGTGCTGGCGAAATATTTGCCCCGCACCAGCCTCTACCACCACATCGTCCTCGGGCGTTCCGTCCAGGGCAGTCCGGCGGCCGCCGCGGCGATGCCGGCGAGCCCGATCCGCATCGGCGAGAGCGGCGTTGCCCGCACCATGCTCCGTCCGTCGGGCAAGGCGGAGTTTGCCAGTCATACCGTCGATGTCGTGACGCAGGGCGACTTCATCGAACCCGGTTCGCCGATCCGCATCGTCGCCTTGGATGGGCTGCGTGTCGTGGTGGAAAAGGTCTGAGCGCTAAGCCGGTTCCACGCAGCGGAAAAGGGAAGCGCACGCAAGATCGACGCCTGCTCCATCGTTCCGGCTCAGAGAGGGTGCCGAATCTCCGAAAGCCCTGTCATCCCGAGCGGAGTGTAGCGAAGCCGAGGGACCTCATCCTCTGGTAGGTCGTACCGTTCCCGGCACTTCGAGTTCACCGCAGAGATGGGAAAACCGCAGAGGCTTGAATTTGAAGAGCTGTCTCTGCGGTCTTCCAAACTCTGCGGTGTTGACGCTGTAATTCCGCTACTGCGTTTCGCCGGACCGCCAGACCGGCGTTCCATCCAGCCAGGTCTCGCGCACTTGCGTGGATCGCAGGTCATCGAGCGGGCAGGTCAGCACGTCGCGGTCGACGATGATGAAGTCCGCCCGCTTGCCGACCTCGAGCGAGCCGGCCTCCTTTTCCATCCGGAGAATCCAGGCGTTGTTGATCGTGTAAAGGCGGATGGCTTCCCCGCGCGTGATGCCGCCTTCGGGGTGGAGCGGTTCGTCGAGGCCGCGGCATTTTCTCGCCACCGCGATCCACATCCCCAGCCACGGATTGTAGGGATTGATCGACCGCAGGCTGCCGATCTTCTGCATGTGATCGCTCCCGCCGCCGACCGGCACTTTCGCATCGAACAAAGCCCGGAGCGGCTGGAAGCGGCTCATCCGATCCGAGCCAAACTGCTTCAGCAACGTGGCGCCATCGAGGTGAAACCAGACCGGCTGCAGGTCGATCACCGCGCCGAGTCGCGCCGCCTGCGCGATGCTCTCGGGGGTGATGAAATTGCAGTGCGTCACGCACGGGCGCGATGCGCGGAGCGGCGTGTCCCGATCCACTTCCGCGTAGGTATCGAGCAGCAGCTTCACCGCGCCATCGCCCACGCTGTGCGCGGTGAATTGCAACCCCGCGCCCGCGACCTTGCGCACCATCTTCGCCAGATGCTCGCTCGGGGTGCGTTGGGTGCCGCGGTATTCCCGGTCGGTGATGCCGTAGATCGTGCTCACGCCCCACGGCTCCAGCATCAGCGCGCTGCCGGTCAGCATCCCGCCATCGAGCCAGATTTTCGTCCCGATGATCTGGAGCACCGGGTCCGGTTTGCAGAGCGGATGGTGGATGATTTCATCGAGCGCCAGCTCCGTCGTGCGCCACGCGCTGCCGGTGGGAAAAGTGCATGACAGCCGCAGCCGCACGGTCAGCGCCGCGGCATCGCGCAACGCCTGATAGACCTCGATGTTGCCCTGGGACGCGCCGCGATCCGCGATCGTCGTGAAGCCGACCCGGTTGTAGTCGGCAAAAAGTTGCTTTACCAACTCACGCGTTTGCGCCGCATCCGGGTTCCGCGTGATCGACTTCGCGTTGATCTTCGGGCTGAACGCATGCATCAGCCCGGTCGGCTCGCCGCGCTCGTCGAAGACGATCACGCCCGTGGAATCTGCGGGCACTTTGAAATCACGATCAATCCCCGCGAGGCGCAGCGCGACGGAGTTCAGCATGGAATCCGGGCCGGTGCTGAACTGCACCGGATGCCGCGGCGCCACGCGGTCGAGTTCCTCGCGAGTCGGGTAACGCTGCTCCTTCAGCCGCGTGATGAAGACCTGCCGGATGGCGATCAGCGTGCCCTCCGGCAAAGTGCGCACGCGGCTCGCGATGTAGTCGAGGAGCTGCGGGATGTCCTCGATGTCCGGCACCACGTGGTCGAACTCCATCGTCGCCGCGCCCACCGGGTGCGCGTGGGAATCCATCAACCCGGGCAGCATCATGCGCCCGCCGAGGTTCACGCGCTGGGCGCCGGTCGTGTCTGCCATCGCTCGCGCCTTTTCGCCGAGCGCCACGATCCGCTCGCCGTCCACGGCCATGGCGTCAGTGATCGTGAACGAATCGTCGACCGTGACGATCCGACCGTGGGTGAAAACCGTGAGCGGCCCGGCGAGGGCGGCGGTCGAGGAGAGGACGAGCAGGAGGGAGAGAAGGCGCATCGTTGATTTGGGGGATTCGCGACGCCGTCTCCGTCGCGTGACACTGCGTTTCACCCGCGAGTCGCGTGGTGCTTAGAAAATGTACGGAACTTCAACACACCCTGTCATCCCGAGCGGAGTGTAACGGAGTCGAGGGACCTCCGCCGTTCTCTGATCGT
>JANPHH010000439.1:0-3537 GCA_031424375.1 Chthoniobacter sp.
GGGCCGCCCGCTTTGCCCTTCTTGCCGTGCAGGAATTTGGTGTAGTTCATGCAACTGCCGACAATGAAACGCACCGGCGTGTCGATGGCTCCGCCCGCCAAGGTCTTGAACGAACAACTCGGTCCAGCCTGGGCCGCGGCCTCCGTGACACCATAGACGGCGCGGTAATGGTAAGTGGTGTTCGGCTTCAGGCCGGTGAGTTCGGTGCGCACGATGAAGTCGTGTTTGTCCGCCGCCGGTTGAAACGGAGTGCGCTGCGCATCGCGGAAGTCCTCGTGCGTGCTCCATTCAAAACACGCCGCGCCTGCGGCACCCGGCAGATCGCCGTCGGCGTCGAGTTGCGCAGCGAGCGTCAGGCGCGTTTGCAGCAGTGCGGTGGAATCGGTGACTTCGCCGGACATCGTTCCTTGTCCGAGGAAAAGCGGCTGCGATTTGGAGTCGGCGGCAAGGAGAGATGGACCGCGCCACACCAGCAGCGGAGATAGTTGCAAGAACAGCCGGCGGGGGATTTCCATGGGTCGTTGGTTGGGGGTGCTTACGCGGTCACAGCTTCATCAGATAGGCCGCGAGATCGGCGATGTCCTGGGCGGTGAGGCCGAGTTGATCGGCGGAGAGCATGAGGGATTTGTTTTTGAAGACCTTCATCTGCTTGATGCGGTCGCGGGGGATGAGCTGGCTGATGCCGCCCATGGAATCGAGCATGACCGGATCGCTGATGCTGCGGGCGATGCCGTCGATCTGACCGCCGTCTTTCAGCTCCACATGCGTGAACTCGTAACCGTGGGCGATGCCCTGGGACGGATCCGTAACTGCAACCGCAAAGGCCTCCGTTCCCTGATCCTTCACCCAACCGGCGAGGTCGGGACCGAACGCAACGCCGACGCCTTCGAGCTGATGACACATCGTGCAGCGTGCGGAGGTCACTTTGCCGCGCGCGACATCACCGGCGAGCTTCGTGATCTCAACAGGCGCGGGCAGCTTCGATCCTTTCAAAGCAGGAGGCGCGACGATGGACTGGAGGACAATCTTCTCGGGATCGTAGATGCCGCGCACTTTCAGAAGTTCCTTCGTGCCGAAGTCCTTCCACTGATCCATGCCGCGATTGAAGAGCCACCACTTCGCTTGCGTCGCCAGCGGAACATCCGTCCCACCCGCGATGTCCACGATGGCCATCACAGCGTCCTTGTTGCCGATGAAGGCGAGCGTGTCGAAGGCGAGACGGCGATCTTCAGCGCGCAGTGAGCTGGCTTTCGCGCGCTCGATCAATGCGGGCACCGCGGCGAGAGCGAGCAGCCTCCAGGTGATGCGGGCAAAGGTCGGCGAGCATTGCAGCGGTGCGGTTTGGGTCTTGGAAAGTTCGGCCCACACGTCGGCTTCGATGCCGTCCGCAGCCATGCCGCAGGCTTCGAGATATGTGCGGTCGGTGGCGTCCGTGAACTTCGCGAAAAGTTGGAGCACAAGGTCGCGTTTGTCCGCGCCCTTGCTGTCGCGCAGCAGAATGGCGATCTCGCGGCGCACGGCGGCACTTGGATCGGCGATGAGTTCGCGGATCATCGGCCGCACCTCGGCCCCTGCATTGCGCAGAGCGCGGAGGGCGAGCAGGCGCTGTTCGGCATCGGCGTGCTTCAGGCGTTCGCGGCAGAGCGCGGTGCCTTTTTCACCGAGCAATGGCAGCAGCCACACGGCGCGTGCGCTGATCCAGCGATCCTTGTCGGCGAGCACGGCTTCCACCGCGGGCAACGACTTTTCACCGGCCGCCTTCAGCGCGTTGAAGCCGGTGTTGCGCACATGCACGGCGGGACTTTTCAGCAGCGTGATGGCATCGGCAATAGCGTCGCCGGTTGGCTTGGCGATGCTCGGTCTGAATCCCTTCGGCGCAATGCGGTAGATGGTGCCGGAGGTGCTTTCGTCCGTGTCATTGTGCCCGCCCACGCCTTTGTCGAACCAATCGGCCACATACAGTGCTCCATCCACGCCGACCATGATATCGGAGGGGCGGAAAAGATCATCGTCGGGCGAGGCGAGGATTTCGGAACGCTTGCCAAGTTCCATCGCGGCCCCGCTGCCGAGCTTTGGCTGATAGCTGAAGACCACGCGCTGCCGCGCCTCGGCGCTGAGCAAAGTGCCCGCATACTTCGCGGGAAGCGCACCATTCTCATAGACCGCGATCCCCGTCGGAGAGCCACGGCCATAGATGTCACCCGCAGGCAGCGAGCCTGGATCCTCCTGCCGCCAATGCGCGATGGGAACGGTTTGTCCGGGTCGTTTGTCGGCCTGCCAAGTGCGCAAGCCGTCTTTGGAGAAATAGCCCATGAAGCCGCCTTCCATCAGCCACGTGACGCGACAGGCAGGCGGATCATCATTGTCATTTTGAAACATGTCGCCAAATGACGAAAGGCATTCCTCGTAGCTGTTGCGGAAACCGTGGCCGACGATCTGCACGCCCGAGCCATCGGGGTTGAAGCGCCCGATCGCACCGCTGATCCAGACGCGGCCGTCATCGCTGGCCTTGGCGGCATACTCCTTGGGGTTATTGAACCACTCGGGAGTGCCACCGCCGCTGTTGTAATAGGAGCCGCCGAGACGAAACGTCTTGCCATCCTTGTCCGTGATCTGGGCGCCCGTGTTGCCCTGGTTGAAATACCATTTCCCATCCGGCCCGGCGATGACGGCATGCAGGCTGTGATCATGATTCCTCGCATTGAAGCCCGTGAGGACCTCCTCGCGAGTATCCACCGCGGGATCAAATTTCAGGTCACGGTTCACATCCGTGTAAACGATGATGCTTGGCGGCTGCGCGACGACGATCTTGTTGTCAAACACGCTCACGCCGAGCGGAGCGACGAGCGCCTTTTCCTGCACGAAACAATGCGACTTATCCGCCTTGCCATCGCCATCGGTGTCAGAACGGCTAGTCGATTTGATCATAGGAGATTGGGGAGGCTTTTCACCGCAGAGATTGGATGACCGCAGAGGCCTTCTTAAAGTGCGCTTGGTCCAAAGCAATCGCGGTGGCAATCAGCTCGTCGAAGAGGTTTGAACCCATGTTTTCTTTGGTGGAGCTCATCGTCTGCGCGGGTAGAAATCAGGAATCAAAACCTCTGCGGTCTTCCAATTTCTCGCGGTGCAGTCTCAGTTCTTCCCGAAGGACTCGCTGAGGACCACGGCGCGGATGAGATCCTTGAATCCGCCTTTGTTGGCCGAGAGGTTTTTCATGATGCCGTTGATCACGGCGCGGTCGGTGAACTCAGGGGCGCGGCCGAGGGCGTAGGTGAGGAGTTTCTCCGTGAGCGCGCGGGTGAACTGCTCGTGCCGCGCGATGAGCAGGCTGCGGAAGTCAGCAGCGCCGGTGAACTTCTCGCCGGTGGGCAGCGCGCCGGTGGGATCGATCTTTTGATCTTTCGAGTAGTTCGCGCGCCAGCCGCCGATGGCGTCGAAGTTCTCCAGCGCGAAGCCGAAGGGGTCGATCTTGCGATGGCAGGAGGCGCAGGTTTCGATCGTGCGATGTTTGGCGAGTTGCTCGCGGATGTTGGTGGC
>JANPHH010000440.1:0-17428 GCA_031424375.1 Chthoniobacter sp.
CTCACCGAAGGCTGGATTCTGGGCCTCGGTTAATCAGTCATCGCACTCACAGGAGCCCGGGCCTTTGAGAGTCCGCTCAAGCAAGCGTCGATGCTTTGTGATGCGACCGCTGACGCGCTTTCTCCAAAGGCGAAAGCTGGAAGGCTTTAACTCGCGCCGCATCACCTCGATGACGTCGCGCTCCACCAGCCCGGTGCGCCCTGCGATCTCTTCGAAGCTCGTGCGGTCCTCCCACGCCATTCGGACGATGTTGGAAATCTGCTCGGGCGAAAGTGTAGTTTTCATGCGGCGAAGTCGGAGCGAAGTTGGCGGCTCATCTTTTCCCAGAACGGGAAGAAGCCGGCGCTCGCGAGGGCGAAGGCATGAGCGTCGGATGCGCGCTGGATGAACGTGAGGCGAATCCCCGAGTCGGCGAGAAGCGTTGAGAGGCGCGGGACCAGGTCGCGCACCGGGCCGACGGTCGGTGCGAATGCCACGATTTCCGCGAGCTGCTGAGAGCGCGCCCAAGCGCCGATGCTCGCGGCGGTGTCATCGGTGTCGGCGAGCGTGGAGGGACATCCGTAATGAGCAGCGGCCCTCGCGATGCCGTCGGCGAGAACCGTGCGCAGGGCTCGAATGCGATTTTCACTGAGGCGGTAATGGTCGCGATAGATCCGCTCGCTCGTGAATGCAGCCACTGCATCGGGAGTCAACTCCGCGAGCGAGCCAATCTCCGGCGCGAGGTCGTCCGCGTGCAGCCACAAGCCCCGCCGCCCGGTGCGCGCGGGCAGCGAGGTGGGGAGAACGGGCAGCGGGCGCTTGGATGTGTCGGCGTGGTCTTTCTGAAGCGAGGGCGTCACCGCGTCATCGGCGATGCGTTCGCTGCCACGACCGTCGTGCAGCATCCCGGCAGGCGCGTATTTTTCGAGATTCGAGAGTCGCACGAGGTAGGTCTTACCGGGCGTTTGCAGGCCGGCCACCCAACGCCACGAGAGCGTGTTACTGGCGGGGTCGGCGTCGAGGAGATGGCGGAAGAAAAAATCTGCGCCGAGTTCCCACGGCAGACCTTCCGCGTGAATCCAAAAGCTCGCCCACCACATCCGCGCATGATTGTGGAGGTATCCGGTTTCGATCAGTTCGCGCGCGATGATATCCATGCAGGCGACGCCACTTTCACCGGCAGCCACCGCGCCCGCCTTTTCCAAAACCTCCGGTGGCAAAGTCTCGCGCAACTCGCGCACCCGCTGCCGCCAGCTCGTCCACACCTGCGGACGCATTTCCAGCCAGCCTTTCCAATAGCGACGCCAGCAAACTTCCTGGAGCCACTTCTCCGCGGCGGCGAAATTGGAATGCGCGAGTGTGTCGCGAATCACTTCGTCCTCGGTGAGCAGGCGATGGCGCAGCGCGGCGCTGAGACGCGAAACATTGCCGTGCCCCGCTTCAATATGATTTCTGCGCGACGCGTATTTTTCCACCTGCGGCAAGAACGCCTGCCAGGCAGCCAGCGCCTCGTCGCGAGCGAGCGGAGGACGTGTCACGCTCGACGCGATCACGCCGCCTTTTCCGCGTAGCGGTCGAAGCGGTTCGAGAGGATGAAAAACGTCGGCGCCCAAAGTCCGACGAAGATGCCAAAACGCTCGGCGTGCGCCTGCGTGTCGACGGCCTGTCCGCCGGTGAGGAACCAGATGGCGATGGAGCCGATGATCGACGCGAAGCCGAGAATGAAGCAGAGGTTGCTGAGGAGTTTGAGTTGAGGGGGTTTCATGTGGTGTCGTTGTTTCGTTGGTGTGGATTTGGAAAGTTAGCGATGGCGACTGCTTGGGTGGGAATGGCGAAGTGCGGCGGGTCGTCATGCGCCCCGCTCTTATCACCAACTGCCACACCCTCGATTCGTGCGCAGTAGTAGTACCGGACGCCGGGACGTCGGGTTTCTGTTGTCGGCGGGCCTCGGCACCACCATTCTCCCCGCCCATGGAAGCCGAACCCGCCCCACAACTCGACGCCGAGATCGAACTCTTGCGCCGTGTCGCGCAGGGTGACCGGCGGAGTTTCGAGGAGCTCTACGACCGGTTTTCCGGAGTCCTGTTTTCGATCGCGAATCGGGTGCTGAACAATCAGGAAGCCGCAGAGGATGTGCTCCAGGATGTCTTTATCCAGATTTGGGAGAAGGCGCCGCTCTACGACCCGGCGCGTGGCAAGCCGATGACCTGGGCGGTGACCATGACGCGCAACAAAGCCATTGACCGCCTGCGCTCGACGGTGCGCCGGAATCGCCTGCAGGACGACGTGCAGCGCGAGGCGATGACGTTCGAGCAGTTCGATGACCGGAGTTCCTTCGAGGCGGCGGCCTCGGGGGATACGAGCAAGCTGGTTCGCGAGGCGATTCAGAAACTCTCCAAGGATCAGTGTGAGGCGATCGAACTCGCGTTCTTTTCCTCGCTCACACAAACGGAAATCTCCGAACGTCTTAACGAACCCCTCGGCACGATCAAGGCGCGAATTCGGCGCGGCATGATGAAGCTGAAGGAAGTGCTCAGCCCGGAATTGTAGCGGCTTGCGTTCGACCTGCGCCGGCTACGCCGCGACGCGATCTTTCAACTCACGCTCGCGGGCGACCAGCCAGAGCGGCTGGCCCGCATCATCCACGATCGGCGTGATCGCGACCTCGACCCAGTAAGGCGTGCCGTTCTTGTGGTAGTTGAGGATGGTCTCGCTGCACGCATGGAATTCATGCACCGCGCTCCGCATCCGCGCCGCCGCCTCGCGATCGGTCTTCTCGCCCTGCAGGATCGGGCCGAGATTCTTTCCGCGCAGCTCGTCGAGGGAATATCCGCACATTTCGCTGAACGCGGGATTGACCCACTGCACTACGCGATCCGGCCCGCACATTACCATGCCCTCGGGAGTGACACGCTGCGCCCGCCCGCTAATCAGGCCGGAGAGCCGCGCCTTCAGGCCCTGCGATGGCGAAGCGCCAGCAACCGGCTGCGTGGCCAGCAAGACCGCAGCACTGACCTCCAGGAGTCCGACAGCAAATGCGCGGAGCTCGTGGTGAAATTCCAGGATCAGCTCAAACTGCTCGCGCTCCGGAGCCGTCATGGTTCCGGCGGCATAAAGCGCGGCTTGGTTTTGCAAAAATTCGTTGAGCATGTGGGTGGGAGATAAGTGGCGGTTCAGAAGCTTTGAATGAAACAGTTACGCCGTCGCCTGCGATGCGGATACTTTTCCACCACGATTTCTTCACCTCGCCGCGCGGAGTCAATCGGCGACGGCTGGAACGGCGTGGCACACGTATGAGGAGCATGGTTCCTAAATGAAGAAGCGCCGCGCAGCCTTGCAAAATCTCATCCTCGTCCTCGGCGACCAACTCGATGCATCCTCGGCCGCCTTCGATGGGTTCGTGCCAGGCACGGACGCCGTCTGGATGGCCGAGGTCGCGCATGAATCGGAGAAGGTGTGGGTGGCGAAACCGCGCATTGCCATGTTCCTCGTGACGATGCGACACTTTCGCGATGCCCTGCTGGAACGCGGCTGGCGGGTCTTCTATCGCGCGCTCACGGTGAAATCCGCGGAATGGAGCGGACTGACCGGAAAGGGGACGGCCGGCGAAACATTTGCCGCGCAACTCGCATGGACCATCGCGCAGACGCATCCGGAACGGCTCATTGTCGTCGAGCCGGGTGAGTGGAGTGTGCGCGAAGAAATCGCCGCCGTGGCGCGCGACGCGGGAGTGCCGCTGGAGATTCGCACCGACCGCCACTTTTTTTGCACCGCTGCGGAGTTCGCTACGCACGCGAAGGACCGGAAGCAACTGCGCATGGAATACTTCTACCGCGAGATGCGAGTGAAGACCGGCGTGCTGATGGACGGCGACAAGCCCGCCGGCGGCGAGTGGAATTTCGATCACGACAACCGCGAATCCTTCGGCAAGGACGGCCCCGGTTTGCTCCCGGCGCCTCGACGTTTTCCACCCGATGCGACGACGCGCGAGGTGCTCGCGATGGTGTCCGTGCGATTTGCGAAGCATCCGGGGGAACTGGAGAAATTCGACTGGCCCGTGACCACTGCCGATGCGCGCGCAGCGCTCGATGATTTCATCGCGCATCGCCTTCCCGACTTCGGGCGCTGGGAGGATGCGATGTGGTCGGGCGAACCGTGGCTTTACCATTCGCGCCTCAGTGCCGTGCTCAATCTCAAGCTGCTCGATCCGCGCGACGTCCTCGCCGCCGCCGAGCGCGCCTGGCGCGAAAAGCGCGCACCCATCGCCAGCGTCGAGGGATTCATTCGGCAAATCCTCGGGTGGCGCGAATTCGTGCGCGGCATCTACTGGCACTTCATGCCCGGCTACCTCGACCGCAACGCGCTCGGCGCCGACCAGCCGCTCCCGCCCTTCTACTGGACCGGCGATACGGACATGAACTGCCTGCGCCACGCGCTCCGGCAAACGCTCGACCACGGCTACGCGCATCACATCCAGCGGCTCATGGTCACGGGCCTCTTTTCGCTGCTACTCGGCGTCCGTCCGCGTGAAATCCATGAGTGGTATCTGGCCGTGTATGTCGATGCCGTGGAGTGGGTCGAACTGCCAAACACGCTCGGCATGTCGCAATACGCCGACGGCGGTGTGATGGCGTCGAAGCCTTACATCGCGACCGGAAAATATATCCAGCGCATGTCGAACTACTGCACCGGCTGCCGCTTCGATCCCGCCGAGCGCACCGGCCCGCGCGCGTGTCCGTTCACCACACTCTACTGGGATTTTCTGCTCCAGCACGAGCCCTCGCTCGCGAAGAACCCGCGCATCGTCATGCAAGTTCGGAACCTCAAGCGCCTCACTACCGTGGAGAAGGAGGCGATTCAGGAGCAGGCAGGGCAGGTGCGCGAAGCCTGCGCGGCGAAGGCGTGCTAAACGCCGGCGAACGTCCGAGGTCGAGTCACGGATGCATGCTCGCTGTGCTTTTAGAAAACTAATTCCGCGCCCGCCGCCGGCCCTTGGCCGTTTTTCATCAGGCGGAAGCGAATCATCGCCATGCAATCTAACCGATAGTTCAAAACAACACTCCTATGAAAAAAACATCCCTCATCGCTACAGCCTTTGCCGTGGCTCTCACCCTCGTCTCCAACACCGTCACCGCGGCTGAAGAGAAGACCATTGTGGGCGTTGCCGCTGGCGCCGGCCAGTTCAACACCCTCGTAGCCGCAGTCAAAGCCGCCGGGCTTGTGGATACGCTGAATGGCAAAGGACCATTCACAGTGTTCGCACCGACCGACGAAGCCTTCGCCAAGCTCCCGGCCGGGACCGTGGAAGGGCTACTGAAGCCTGAAAACAAAGAGAAGCTGGCGGGCATCCTCACCTACCACGTGGTAGCTGGTAAGGTCATGGCCGCCGATGTGAAAACGTCCATGGTCAAGACCGTGAACGGCAAGGAAGCCTCTATCAAGGTTGAAGCCGGCAAGGTCACGATCGGAGCTGCGAATGTTGTCAAAAACGACATCGCCGCAAGCAACGGCGTCATCCATGTCATCGACACCGTCCTTATCCCCTAATCAATAATTCGTCTGGGGCTGGCGCTCTCATGCGCCAGCCCCGATCGAGGGCTGGTGCTTTCAACAAACTGACATGTTTCACAAGATCGATTACCCGTTCCTCATTGGTGCATTTGTTAGCTTCGTGGCGAGTGTCTCGCTGTGGTTTCTTTTCAGTCACGAATATGGCTTGTTTGTCGGGATTTGGGTTCCGAGCATCCTTAGTTTTTGGGTCGGAGTGCGAGTAGTTATCCTCGCTAATGGAATTTCAATGCGGAAAGGTGGTTAACCAATGGAGTATGCAATCCCGGTCTTCTTCCTTGGGCTGATGGTAACGGCGCTTGTAGGGAAGGGGCTCCTCGCCGCTCACGAATTTACGAGGGAGGAACTGGAGCGACAGGATGCTGAGAGGCGGGCGGCTAAGGGTTCGAGGTGAACGGGACCCTTAGATTTTAACCGAATCATTGGCCCTCAGCCTATACGACTTGGCGTAACCACGGGAGGCGAGACAAGCTGTTGAATGCGGATGGGAGCATTTCGGATGAGCCAGTGCACCAACTCAAAACTTTCCCGACCGCATGACGCGCACGTCGGACTCGAAGGCGATCATCCCGTAGCGGGGGAATAGTTCGCTTTCCACCCGCGCGAGTAGCGTCTGCGCAGCGGCGGGTTGGAGGACGACTTCGATTTGCACGTTGGCGAACTCCTTCATTTCGCCGGTGCGCTCGCCGCCCGCGCCGGCGCCTTCGACGGTAAAGTGCGTCCAGCCATGCGCGCCGACTTCGCGGAGTATCTTCTTCACCGGCTCGAGCGCGTAGGCTTCGCAGACGATGGTGACGAGTTTCATCGGATGGGTGTTCATGGCTTTAGCGGTAGAGGATGCGGGCGATTTCGAGATAGATGGGGATGCCGAGAGTAATGTTGAAGGGGAAGGTGATGGTGAGCGAGGAGGTGAGGTAGAGGGTGGGGTTGGCTTCGGGCAGCGACATGCGGATGGCGGCGGGCGCGGCGATGTAGGAGGCGCTCGAAGAGAGCACGCCGAGAAGCGTGGCGCCGCCGAGTTCGAGGCCGGTGAGTTTTCCGAGCAGCACGCCGAGCGCGCCGTTGATGATCGGGACCACGATGCCGAAGCCGAGCAGGAAGGGGCCGACTTTCCGCAGGTCGCCGACGCGCCTTCCGGCGACCACGCCCATCTCGAGGAGGAAGAGCGCGAGCACGCCCTGGAACGGCGTAACGAAGAAGGCTTCGACCTTTTTCATCCCCGGCTCGCCGCAGAGAAATCCGACGACCAGCGCGCCGACAAGCAGGAAGATGCTGCGGCCAAACAGTGCCTCATGCACGGCGGTCCGGAGCGAGGCGCCCGATGATTCGCCGGTCTTCTCCAAGGCCATTTTTCCCAGCACTACGCCGACGAGGATGGCGGGCGCTTCCATGACCGCGAGAAACGCGGTGGCGTAGTTCTCGAAGGGTTGTTCGATGGCTTTGAGGTAGTTCGTCGCGGCGATGAAAGTAACCGCGCTGACTGAGCCGTAGTGCGCGGCGATCGCGGCGGCATCCACGCCGGGCAGCTTTCCTCCAAAGCGCAGCAGCGGGTAAGTCCACAACGGGATGAGCGCGCCGAGGACCATCGCCGCGACCGCGGGAAGCCAGACCTTTGAGAGGCCGGCCGCTGAGATGGCGACGCCACCTTTGAAACCGATCGAGACCAGCAGATAGATCGTGAGCCCGACGTAGAGCGGCTCGGGAAACTTCAGATCGCTCTTGGTCAGCGCGGCGATCAGGCCGAGGACGAAGAAGAGGACTGCTGGCGAGAGCAGGTTGGCCTGGATGGCGGTCAGGATGTCCATGAATTCAATGCGTCATCAAATGGTGTGCTGGATTTCGGTTTCCTCGAGAGGTGACCGCTTGTCGAGGATGGCGAGTGCTGGTTAAGGGGGGAAGGTTCGAGTGGGATGTTCGTGAACTTCTTCGTCTCGCCAGGGTGCTCGCTGTTCGCGCCGTCCCCTTCGACGGGGACGTGCATCCGCCCCCTCGCGCCAACTTCCGAACAATCGCCCGCGTCAGGCTCTGCCGCGCTTGCTGGATCGGTTCTCGCAGGACCGGGTTGGGAAAACGCCGGCTTGGCGTGATCGCGCAGAAACTCTCCTCCGATGCCTTCGATTCGGTGCCGCTCGACCGGGTTGCCGCTATCGAGTTCTCCTCGGACCCCCGCTGGTGGCACAAAGGCGAGGCCTGCACCTTCGCGAAATTCATGGTTGCCCTTGCTGCCATGAGCAGCGCCACTATCCCCGTCCGGATGGTCCCGCTGCCGCATCCGCCCAGCATTGCCCCTCTGCAATCCTCGAAACCCAATCACATGAAAGACAAACAACAATTCCAACTCATCGACGGAACCGTTACTCCCGCTGAAGCAGCGTGGGTTTTGCTCTCCTTGGTCAAAAGCAAAATGGACTACCACACTATGGAGAAGTTCAGCAACGAAGAGCGCTTTGGCCGGGATACAGCCCACTCCGAAAAACGCCTTCGTGACTTAACCAAACTAGATACCGCGTTGAAGGAGTTCTTCGCATCAGCCGCTGACTCAAAGCAGAATCTCAAAATCAATGGTTGGATAGAGATCACCCCGGTGCCGTGAGGCCCGGGACAACGCTGTCGGTCGCGTCGAACAGTTGTTTGGTAATCCGGCGTTTGAGCATTCTGATAAATCCTGCGACTGATCGTGTCTGCGGCCAAAAATGCACTCTCGATAAACGCGGAAGCCTCATTCCTGCGAAACTGCACCTCGCCTAATTCCCTCTGAAAACCGCGAAGCATATGCCTTCGCGAGATGCTCTTAGGTAGTCGCTAGCCGCGACTGCTCGCTTGGGGCCGCAAGCAAGTTGGCCTGGGTGGCTTCGAGTATCTCTAATTCAGATTACGCCCTTGAGCAGCGTCGCGATGTTCGCGCCCTGCAGTTGCTGGCTCTGCTCGGTGATCTGCGTCGTGTATTTTTCCGCGAGCGTTTTCCCTTCGGCGAGGAGCGGCGGGTATTTGGCTTTGAGCCTCTCCATGCTCAGGCTGCGGCCGCTGTCGTAGTAGAGTTTCGCCAGTTGGCCGAGCGCGTAGGTGGCGCCGAAGGAGATGGCGATGCCGCCGACCGCGTCGCCGATCTTGCCGCCCATTTTGCCGGCGACGGCTTTACCGAGTCCTTTGGTCAGCCGCCGCGCGAAGCCTTCGAAGACTTGCGAGGCCATTCCGATGCCGACGGTGGCCATGAACTCGACGATGGATTTGCGGTCGAGTTCGACCCCGCGCTGGCTGCCGATGCGATAGACCATCTTGGTCTGCATGGGCACGATGGCGAGCGTGGCCAGGGTCTGCGGGAGCAATTCCAGCGCGCCGCCGACGATGGCGTAGCGCAGAATCATGACATCGGTTTCTTCGGATTGCGCGGGCGCGGGTGAGGCCACGGGGATGGTGGCAAGCGCGGTGGCTTCGGCTTCCAAAGGCTGCGTGCTGGCGGCGGGCAGGCCGAGCGCCGTGCGGAGTTGGTCGAGGAATTGTTGCTCGGCGGGGTTGCACACTTCGTCGGCATCGCACACGCACACGGACATCTCGTAGGCGAGCTGGCGGGCGCCGGGTGTGAGCAGACGCGCGGCGACTTCGGCGACGTCGGGCTTGTTTAGCAGCACTTGCTGATACAGCGCGGTGACGTCCACTTCACCGCCGGCGAGCGAGTCGGTGATCTTCTTGAGTTGCTGCCGCTCGCGCTCGTGTTTGTCGCCGTCGGCGAAGGACGCGATGAGGCAGAGGGTGAGGATGGCTTCGGTTTCGGACGTGGTCAGTGCATTCATGTGGCGGGAAGAAGTGTGGGTTTGGATGATGGGAAAAATTTCTCGAACATGATGCAGAATAATCAGTCTGTCCGTTGTTCCGCTGCAGCTTCGCGCCCTATTTTGCCGAGAGCGCGAGCAGTTTTTCGCCAAGATCGGTTGATGTGTCCACCAAGCGGCACTTTGCGAGGTTCTGGTTCCAGTTACGCAAGTATCCGGCATGGAAAAAGTCGCCGCGGGCAAGACGCTGACCGGCAGCGGAAAGCAGGGTGAAATGGGGGCCGAGATCAGCCGCGGCTTCAATGGGTTCGGCGGCAAGCGGATTAGTCGGCAGCGGAATGTTGAAGACGTCGCGAAGCGTTTGGAATGCGGCCTGGCAATCTGGAACCTCCACGATGATCGAAAAGGCACGCGCCTTGCACGCGACGCCGACATGTCTCAACAGTGCTGCCAAGGAAACATTCAGCAACTTGCCGAGCCATGTCATGAGGACGCATCCGCCATCGTGTTCGAGCCCGAGCAGGTCGCCCGGTGGAATCTCCAAAAGACCGGCGAGCGCTGCGCCCATGTCGCTCGCATACGGGAGCGAACGCGCGGCGTAGCGGGGAAGCTGTCGATGTTCGCCGGTCGCACGCACTTTTTGAACACCTTTGCTCGATCCGGGTAGCAACTCGAAGGAGCGACCCGCCACGCGCACTCCCGTTGAGCCGGGTTCGAGCCGCGAGACTTTCGCAATCGACCGCCCCGTATCCGCGTCCACAAGTTCGATCTCAGCCGAGGGGACGATATTGCTGTAGATGCGATTGCTTTCGATGAATTCCCAACCCTCGCTCGCCGGCTCGAAAACGCCGTCGCGATGCGCGAGAAGATCGGTTGCCGCCATGTCAGTGAGGACTTCCCGCAGCATGGGTAACAGGCCCGGCCCGGTCGCCACTCCGAAGGCGTTGGTAAATTGTTCCAGCGTGCGGCGATGACCGGGAGCCTGACGCAAATATGCGAGCACCTGCTGAAGAAGAACGGAACGGCGAAGTGGCGGCTCGGGTGTTGCCGGCATCCCCAGCCGCGCCTGACGGATCAGCGCTTGAAAAAGCAACTCGTCCGTCTCGGTTCGCGCCACACAGAGCACGCGCGTTCGCCCTTGAAGCCGCCTGCATCCGCGACCGATGCGCTGCAAGAAGCTCGCGAGGCCGAAGGGCGGATCGATGCAAACCACCAAGTCCACGTCGCCAATGTCGATCCCGACTTCGAGCGTCATCGTCGCCACGCAGACCGCGCGCGGTTCGCTGCGAAAACGCGCCTCCGTGCGCTCGCGCTCTTCTTTGGAAAGGTTGCCGTGATGCCCGAAAACGGGCATGCGCGCAAAGCCGCCGCATTGAAAGAGCATCGCCTGGTCAGCCTGCTTGCGACTGTTCACGAAGATGAGCGCCTTATGTACATCAGCAAATAGCTCCGCTCCCGCGGCGGCGGCTTCCGCTCGCTCTTCGTCGTCGCCCGCGGCGACGATGATTTCCGCTTCGATCGTCCGCTGTCCGGCGACGGCGATCAACTCCGCCTGTTCGCCCAAGTAGCGGCGCGCCGTGGCCGCTGGATTTGCGATCGTCGCCGAAATGCCGATAACTTGCGGGCTCGGTCCAGCTTCGCCGCGGCGGTGCCAGAGCAAAGCGCGGAGGCGGTGGAGCAGTAGCACCAGTTGATCGCCGCGAGGTGAGCCGTCGAGCAGATGCACCTCGTCGATGACCACGGCGCGGAGGTCTTCGAGCCGCTCGCGTTGAAAGGTCAGCAGCGACTCGGTCGATTCGGGGGTGGTAATGAGAAAATGTGCGTCGGACTGCTTCGGCAGCGGATGATCGGAAGTCTTCCGCGCGACGATGATCCCAGCTTCGCGGCAAGGTGCTTCGAGCCTTTGGAAGAGGTCGTTCACGAGCGCCCGTGTCGGCGTGATCATGAGAATGCTGAGACCACGCCAGCGTTCGCGGAGAGCGTTTTCGCAAAGCGGTGCCGCCACCGCTTCCGTCTTGCCGCCGGCCGTCGGTGCGCTCAGCAAAAGGTCGCGGCCGGCGACGATCCGCGGGATGGATTCACGTTGGATAGGCCGAAGCTGCCCGAAGCGCGCGAAAAAGGCGTTCCACACATTGGGCAGCAACACACGGAGCGCGCGATGCTGCGCGAGCATGTCGTCAACATTCTGGCCGGTGTCATCCGCGAGGCTCACGAGGATTGGTTTAGGGAAGCTCGCCACGCGTCGAGCGATTGAATGACGGACTGCACTGCGGTTCGCGCCGATCCATCGCCGCGATCCTTCCATGCGTTGATTGCGGCTCTTCCCAACGCCGGAAGATCCGGCTGGGGCAGATCGTAGGTGGCGCGGTAGTCGGGCGCGACTCGTGCGAGATACCCGTGAAGATGAGCGGTGGTGAAAACCGGGAGATCGAGGATTTCGAGCGGCCCGAATTGACGCCAAAGTTCCTCCGGCCCTCCGGTGCCGCGTGGTGTCATCGCGATGACGAGGCCGAGGTGGCAGGGAGTATCAGTCGTGAAAGGATAGCCTCCGCATCGCAGGCTGTGAGTAAGCCCGTCGGGCTGCGATGGGTTAGGACGACGATAGGAACCGCGGAAACGATCTCCTTCCTTGCCCGTCGCAGCCCAAATCAACCCGCCGATCAAATTGCCGGCCTGCGTTTGCTGACGCCAATTGAGATCCTGCCATTTCTCCATTTCATCAATGATCACGATGAGACCCTTGTAGCCGAGTAGCCGGGCAAGCTTGCTCAGGCCGGATATGACATACGAAGCGAAGTCCCCTTGTGTTCCTGCCGTGAAGTGCGGCCAATCTTGAGGCTTCCCCGGCACCATATGTGCCGCGCGGGCGTCCTGCGCTCGCACATTCGTATCGCCGGCGAGGAGGCCGAGGAGCTGCGGTTTGTCCACGAGCCGATAATCACTGAGCAACCAGGCCAGCGGTTCGCATTCGATCATTTGCTCCAACCAGTGCCGGTGCGCTATCACCCAATTCTCAACATACGGACGGGCATAGAGAACCTTTTGCACGAGACGCGCCAAGCCTCGGACACCATCCGCTTCGGCAGCCGGAATTCGCAGATTGCTCATCAGATCGCGATAGACGTGATGCGGCTTGTTAAGCTGATTCTCCGAAGCATCGATCTCGGTATGCGCGACGAGGAACCCCATCTCCAGAGCGTCTTCTTCCAGCAGTCGGAGCGAAACACTTTTCCCGTGTCCATAGCCGCCGCGGATAATTCGCACCGCGCCGTGCTCGGGAACTTCCTCCAGAAAGCGGGCGACCTCCGAGTCTAGCGAATCGACACCGACAGCGAGACGCCGCAGATCGCCCGGAGCAGGCGGCAATCCGGTTCGCATCGACTCGAACATGCGCTTCGCCCGAATCTTGTCTGAAGGCGCTCGTGCCGCCGCTGGTTCCGGTTGGGCGCGCTGGGCGGAGTCGCCGACGGTTGGCTCTTGCGATTCGATGACCGAAAACTCGCTCCGCCTCGCAACCGGCACCCGCCTTAAGCAATCCTCTCCATCGACGCGGATGATCCAATTCATCCCCTCCACGCGCTCGATCCGGCACTGGCCCAATCGCGGATGGCTCAGGATGACGGTCTGCGCCATTGCCTCATTCTCCCGCTTGTGCCACGGCGGCTGCCTCCGAGCCACGCAGTTCATCGCTCGCTCCGGCGAGAAGCTTTTCTACTCCGGCGGCGTCCAACCGCTCGAACCCTCGCTTGCGCGCATTGCTCAACATTTGCACGCACGTTTTGACGAAGAGACGCCGCGTTCCAGTGCCCGCGGTTTCAAGAATCGCGGCGGTGGCGAGGCGCCTGAAATTTTCATCCAGCGCTGGGCTATCTGGGACTGCGAAGGAGTAAGCGGCATCGAAGATTTGTGCGATACGGCGTCCGATTTTCAGCAGCAACTCCGTCTCTGGGATTCCTTCGATCGTATTGATGCGGATTCGTGAACTGACGCTGATGCGACCCTGCAAGGCCGGATAGTTATCGGCAAACTGGGTGAAAAACTCCGGCAGCACTCCATAGACGAAGATCGTGCCGGGCAACTTGCCGTCGTTGCACCCATTGATGACGCTCAATAAGCCCTCGCAAGCAACGCGCTGACCGCGCGACGACATCAGGCTCAAAGTGCGCCGAGCTTCGTCGAAAAGAAGCGCCGTGCCCGCGGCCAAGCCTGAGCGTTGGAGCAACTGGCACATTGATCGCAGTAGGCGGAAACCATTCGCCTTGTCGTTTTTTTCAAAGATTCCCAGCTTTTTTAACTCAGCAGGAGGCACGGGGTCGCCGCGGAGGAACATGCCCGAGATGGCGCCCTTCTCCTCATCACCGTGAAGTCTCGCCAGGAGATGAGTCGTCGCCGCGATTCGGAATGCCGTGCTCTCGACGGGAAGGTTTTTAAGTTCGCTCTCCACCCATTGAATGGCCTCCGCCTTCAGCGATTCGTCGGGCAAACCCGTGAGCACCTGAGGAAACTTGCGATCAAGGAGTTGGGCGAGCGCTTGGTCAAAACCCATGGTTCGATCCACGTCGGCGGCGTTCAGGGGTCGCGCTTGGACCGCGCGAGCGACCGCGCTGAAAACGCGGTCATTGCGATCCAGCGGACATTCTTCCTGCGAGAGTTCGACGAACGCGGTGACGTAATTCTCCCTCCACGCGGTTTCCTGAAAGCAGCGGAGAAACTGCGTCTTGCCATTCCCGTAGTCGCCCTCGACCAGCTTGCAGACTCCTTGGCCGTCCAGACCATCTATGCTCGCGCAGATTCCCTCGACATAATCTTCCCGCAGCCGGCGCAAGATCGGTTCGGTGCCGACATTGGTATGGGTTGCGCCGAGCTTTGGCGGCTGGCCCGACGTGCCGAGACTATGGATGATGATTTGCGCCTCGCGCTTATCGGGGATGACGGGAGATGAAGAAGCGGTAGGCATGGAAGAAAGCTAGATTCCGGCAAGCAGCACGATCGCCTGGAAGTAAGTGCCCTCCCCGTAACCCTGTTCGAGTTGGTTCGGAATGAAGACCGACTTCTTCGCATTGCGCGTGTTTTCGATGACTGCGGTTTCGAGTTTGATCCGGCGCGAGCGACCGAGATTGAACTCCGAACTGACGAACGACTTTAGCTCCACGACAAAACGCGCGAGCGGAAAAGCCTCGTCCTTGCCGCGGCTCGTGCGCGCGGCTCCACGCATCCAAGTCAGCTCCCGGTAAACTGCGGGCAATTCCGCCCGCAACTCGCCGACGAGCGAACCTGCCTTTTGCCGGGCACACGCGACTCGAATCGCTTCCTCCAGTTCCGTCGCGATTGCCGGCAGTTCGCTCTCCTTCGGTGGCGTAAGCAACGTGCGTATCAATTCTTCCGCACGCTTCACAATCGCACCCGCCTCAATTGGAAGATCACCACCTACCGGCAGCTTCGCAAAATTCAGCCCTGCCTTCTCACGCGCCGGCTGAAGTCGGAGGACGAAAGGCCCAAGCGTCCGCTCTTCACCAAGCTGCCTGATCGGCAACCCCGCCGTCTCCGCTGCTGCGCGCAACTCATGGAGAAAGTTGCGCTCTTGGGAGCCCTCCAATGCCACAATTTCCTCCGCCACCGCACGCGGTAGATCGTCCGCTGCGGGCGTCCCATGATTTCCGCTGGCCGGTGTGAGTGCAGCCGCCAGTGTGCGCAAGGTTTGAATGCGAGACTTGCCAGCATCGAGGTCCTTGGTCGCCCGCAGGAGCGCACCGCGAATCTTCGCCAGATTTTTCATCTGTTGGGCGATTTGCTGGCCTCGTTGAATCAGTCGGGTTTGAAGTTGGTCCATGTTGAGCAGCGTCAGCTTATGGAGTGATTCTCTGCCGACAAGCGCGCACCGCGCATTTCTCCAGCGTCGGGCCTCGAAATGCAGTTTCAGAGAAGCCGCAGCGGTGAGGCAGATGCTCAATGCGTGTGCGCTGCCCGACTCACCCGATTTTCAAGGCCCCGCCACGCTTGGCCAATGCGGGAGAAACGCTCGCACTCACACTCACTTCCTCGCTCGCGGCGATGATGGGAAGAATTTCTCGATCGTGGCTCGTGACGGCGCCGGGGTGAGCAGGCTCACGACGAACATCCAGAACGCGGAGCCGAGGCACATGAACATCACCGGCATGTAACCGAAGATGGTCACGTTCATCGGCGTGCGGAGGAAGAGGCCGCCGAGTTCGGCGAAGATGGGCACGGGCGGTTGGCCCGACTTGGGGGCGAGGGCGTTTGAGTGGAGTTGCAGCCACCAGAGCAGGGCCATGGAGAAGACGACCCAGAGCACGGCGGCGAGCGCGCCCCATTTGTTGCTGCGCCGCCAGAAGAGCGCGGCGAGCATCACCGGCGCGAGTGCGGCGAAGCCGGAGAAGCCGAAACGGATGGCGAGATCGAAGATGGATTTCTGTCCCTCCAGCGCGAGCGCGAGGACGTAGCTGACGACGGCGATGACGATGACAAACGCGCGACCCATCCAGACCTGCACGTTCTCGCCATACTTTTTCGCGCCGCCGTAGTGCGCGAAGACATCTTGGCTGAACATGGTGCTCAGCGCCATGATCTGCGAGTCGGTGGCCATGACGCAGGCCATGATCGCTGCGCCGAGGATGCCGGCCACGATGACATCCGTATTGTTGCTCAAAAGACGGAGGATTACGTCGTCGGATTCGCCGAGCTTGAGGCCGGGAAACTGATGCGCGGCGACGATGCCGAGGTAAACGCTGGGCAGCCAGATGAGCAGGATGCAGATGGGATACCAGACGACGGTGCGCTTGAACGACGTCACCTTTTCCGCCGTCATGCACATGATAGCCATGTGTGGAAACATCATCGCCGAGAGCGGGATGAAGGTGTAGCTGAAGAACTCCTGCGGCGAGATGCGCGCGCGGGTGAGCAAAGCGGAGTCTTTCGGATCGGCGGCGATCTCCGCCATGATCCGGTCGTAGCCACCGAGGTTGCGCGAGATGAGGTAGAAGGCGATCGCGCCGAAGCACAGGAAGAGCACGGTTTGGAGCGCATTCACCCACGCCACGCCGCGCATGCCGCCAAAGAACACATAGAGCATCACCACGACCGCGACGATCGCACCGCCAAGCCAGTAAGGCACCCAGCCATCGCTCAGACTATCGAGTGTGTGGCCGCCGCCCATCATGCCGATGACGACATACGGGATCATCATCAGGGCGGTGACGGCGAAGATGAGCGTGCCGATGCCATCGCATTCCCAGCGGTCGCGGAAATACTGCACCTGCGTCATGTAGCCATGCCGTTTCCCGAGTGCCCACAGCCGCGTGCCGATGAGGAAGATGGTAAGCGGAATGATGAGTCCCGACGACGAAGCCATGAGCCCGTAAACGCCGATGCCACGCTGATAGGCAAGGCCGGAGCTGCCGAGGATGGCGAACGCCGTCATGTTTGTGCCGAAGACGGTGAGCAGAAACACCCACGGCCCGAGCGACCGGCTCGCGAGGAAGAAATCCTCCTTCGAGCCGGTGCTCTTCCGGAAGGCAAACATCCCCACGTAGAGGATGATCGCGAGATAGATGAAGACGACGATCGCGGGGATCATGGCTTCTTCGTGGGAGGCTGCTGGTCATCGGGCGCGTCCTCCTCCAGATGCGCGGGCCAGGCAAAGCGCACGAGCAGCGCCATGGTGATCGCCGCGAGGACGGAGTAACCCAGGTGATAAGTCAGTCCCGGCGGCAACAGCCCGAAGAGCAGCGGGCCGGCCTTGGTCCAGTTCCACACATCCTGATGGAGCGCGAAGACGATCAGCACCCAGAGCGCGAGCAGCCAGTGTTTGGTTTTCATCCGGGATGAGGCTGGAAAGCGGGACTTAGTTGATGAAGGTCACCTTGCCGGTCTCGATGTCATGCATCGCGCCGACGATCTTGATTTCCCCCGCATTCTCCATCTGACGAAGAATGGGGCTTTGTTTGCGAATAGTTGCCATCACCCGCCGCACGTTTTGCTCGGCGACCTTGTCCACAAATGCCGCGTTCTTGGACGAACGATCTGCGCCACCAGTGGATGGCGTCGCGGCCACCGCGGGCTCGATCCGATTCAGCAAGCCAGTCAGGTTGCCG